>QYQL01000029.1 GCA_007280915.1 Verrucomicrobiaceae bacterium
ACACTCAAACGGCGACTTCTCCCTCCTCCATCGCCCTCCCGAACACGGTTCTCTCCCTCTCGTGGTCCTCCATTTCCCAACTTCCAGACCTGTCCAGCTTTGATCGCGCACTTTTGTCCAGGTTTGTTTGCAGCGCCACAGGGGATAGAAAAGTATTTGACAATACGGGCGGGAACGGCTTAGATCACCGTGTCGTTCGATGCAAGGGGCGGGAATTTCTCCCGTTTCCGAACTCGAAACCCGCAAAAAGTCGCGAGACATCGTATTAACTTTTTGTCCGTTCCCCGGGGGATAAGACTCATCCCGAATGCGGACTTGATTCATTCTGAAGACAATTCATGGCCGGCCACAATAAATGGTCGAAGGTGAAGCGCTTGAAGGGAGCCCTGGATGCCAAACGTGGCAGGCTCTTTTCCAGACTTTCCAAAGAGATCGCCGTCGCAGCACGGCTTGGAGGCGGAACCCCCGCGTTCAATCCGCGGCTTCGTGCCGCCGTCCAGGTGACGCGCACCCAGAGCATGCCGGGCGACAATGTCCTCGATATGCATGCCAATTTTGAAATCCCTGAAGACATCCTCGTCCGACTCAACTGAATTTACCCATGACTGAAGAACCGACACCATCCGCGGCCACCGCGGAGTCCCCTGCCACTGAATCTGCCGCACCCGCGCGGGCAAGGCGTCCCCGGGCGCCCCGCGTTCCGCGCCGCCGCAAACCGGAGGCAGAGGAAATTTCCGAGTCCGCTTCTACCGAAGCTCCGGTGGTTTCAGCCCCTGCGGAGCCGGCTCCGGGAGTGGAGGCTCCGAAAGCGGCGGCTCCGGTCGAACCGGCCGCCCCGGCCCGGACTGTGACGCCGCCACCACCACCCGCTCCTCCGACTTATGCCGAGGGCATCGTTGAGGTTTCCGGAAAAGGGTTCGGCTTCCTGCGCGAGTCGCGCCGCAATTTCGCCCAGTCGAACAATGACATTTTCGTGACGCCCGAGGTCGTTCGCAAATCCGCCCTGCGCGACGGCATGTGGATCCGCGGGGAGACCCGCCGCGGCAACCGGGGGCCACAGCTTTTCCGCCTTACCGAAATCGAAGGGGCCGACCCGGATGGCTTTCAGAACCTCCCTGTTTTCGAGGAACTGACAACGATCAACCCGAACAAGAAAATCCGTCTGGAGACCGTTCCTGACCGCTACACCACGCGCGTCATGGACCTCATGACGCCTGTCGGTAAGGGCCAGCGCGGGCTCATCGTCGCCCCGCCCCGCACCGGAAAAACCACGCTTCTCCAGCACATCGCCGACGCTGTGGTCAAAAACCACACCGAAATGAAGCTCATCATCCTGCTCGTGGACGAACGTCCCGAGGAGGTCACGGAGATCCGCCGCACGGTTCCGTCCGCGGAGCTCATGGCGAGTTCGAACGATTGCGACATCAAAACCCACACGCGCATCGCCCAGCTCGCCATCGAGCGTGCCAAGCGGCTCGTGGAGATGGGCAAGGATGTCTTCGTCCTCATGGATTCGCTCACCCGCATCGGCCGCGCGTTCAACAACGCGCAGGGCGGGGGAGGCCGCACGATGTCGGGCGGCGTGGACGCCCGTGCGCTGGAAATCCCGCGCAAGTTATTCGCCGCCGCGCGCAACACCGAGGAAGCCGGATCGCTCACGATTATGGCCACCGCGCTCATCGAGACGAACAGCCGGATGGACGAGCTGATTTTCCAGGAATTCAAGGGCACCGGCAACATGGAGCTCGTTCTCGACCGCAAGATCAGCGACCAGCGGATCTACCCGGCCGTGGACATCTTCCTCTCCGGCACCCGTCGCGAGGAACTTCTCCTCCCCGGCGAAGACCTCCATAAGATCAATGTTATCCGCCGCGGACTTGCCGGGCACAAGCCGATCGAGGCCATCGAACGCCTCCTCTTCTTCCTCCGAAAATACCCGACCAACACCGAGATGCTCAAAGGCCTCCCGGGATAACGGGAGCCTTATGCCGGTTGATTTTTCTGCGACTCGATACCGGAGCAGGCGATCAGGGCAAAGAGTTTTTCGGGGCAGATGTAGAGCACCCCGGCCCGGCCGAACCTCGCATCGTGTGCCATGCGGCAGTAGGTGGCGGGGGATTCCGGAAAGTCGGCGGTGCGGATGTGTGCGAGGGCTCCTTCGAGCTCATCCGGAGTGAGCCCGGTGTATGCGGCGTGCGCATGTTCGGACGTGCGGGTTAAAAATCCCTCGCGGTCCTCGCCTTCAAGCCTTACAGGCTCGAAAAATGCCAGGCCACCGGAGGGTTTCAGGCGGGAGAGAACGGATCGCAGGAAGGTGGTCTTGTCGCCGGTCGGAAGGTGATGAAACGAGAGGCCGATGAAGATGATGTCAAAGACGGCGGTCATCTTCGGGATCTCCTGAAAAAAATCCGCGCAGATCAGGTTGCGCGGGAACGCGCAGCAGGACAAATTTTCCTCCGCGAGCCTGAGCGCGACCGGCGAGAAGTCCACCCCGGTGTAGGAGGCGACATTCCGGGACGCCAGGATCTTCGAGGTGAAGACGGAGTCTCCGCAGCCCAGATCCAGAAAATCTCCGACCGGACCCCGGGCATCCAGCCACTCCGTAAATGCAGCCATCGCCTCCCGGTGGTGGAGGTAATTATGGACAACGAATGCTTTGTAAACCTCCCAGCGGTCAAAGAACTCCCGAACGGCGGCTGTGTCCTCATGCATGCGGGGATGGGATGACTTTCCATCGCCACCGACAAGCCTATTCAATTGGGTGAGCGATTCTGAAACTGCGTTCTCGTGATTCAGGATTGTCGCGTCACGCGACTCGCCAAATCCGCAGGATTTGGCTCCTGAGGTAGGACTCGAACCTACGACCAATCGGTTAACAGCCGACCGCTCTACCACTGAGCTACTCAGGAATTGCAGGGCCGATGACAATAGGCGCGACGGGCTGGTGGGATCAAGAGAAAATATTCTCCTTTACGAACCCGAAACCGGTTGGGATCAATGGGGAAGTGAACGAGTCGCTCTATCCGATCACCTACCGGTTTTCTTTTCCGGATGGCGAGTTGAAGGAATTTTATGTCGAACTCGAAAGGCCGGAGTTGCGGCTGCACAGGACCGCATCCCCACTGGACCTGCCGGTTTGGACCGAGCTCTCCCACCAAAGGTGCCCGAATTGCTCTCTCTGCGAGAAGACGTATTCGCACTGCCCGGTTGCGGTGAACCTTGTGGGGGTGGTGGAGGCGTTCAATGATGTTTTTTCGTATGAGGAGTCCGACGTCGAGGTGATCACTCAGGCCCGGATCTTCTCGTCGCGGGTGAAGAACACACATGCCGTCGGATCGCTGATCGGGATCTATATGGTCACCAGCGGATGCCCGGTCATGGACAAACTCCGCCCGATGGTTCTGACGCATCTCCCGTTCGCCACCACGGAGGAGAGCGTTTACCGGTCGATTTCCATGTATCTGATGGCGCAGTATTTTCGCTACAAGAAAGGGCTTGTTCCGGACTGGGACCTCACGCAATTCACCGCATTTTACGACGATGTCAGCACGGTGAATCAGGCGTTTGTGAAACGGCTGACCACGTATGTGGAGCGGGATGCATCGCTCAATGCCGTCGTGCTTTTGAACTGCTTTGCGACGGCGACACGGCGCGTGATCGAGCAAGAGAGGTTTGAGGAAGTACAGAAAATGTTCGGCGCGTATTTTGACGGTCCCGCCGGTCCATGCTCGGGTGAGGCTTAAGGCCCCTTCGTTTTCTTTTCTTCTTCTGCAACATGCGGTTTGACATCCGTCGCGACTGCTCATAAACACTGTTTTTTACCATGAAGCTAGCGGTCACCAAAGAAGCCCTCCTCGAAGGTTTGCAGCGAATTCAAAACGTGGTCAGCAATCGCGCGACGCTCCCCGTTCTCTCCAACGCGCTCCTCGAAGCAACGGAAGCCGGTCTTCGACTCACCACCACCGACCTTGAAGTCAGCATCCGCTGCACGATCGAGGCGAAGGTGGAGAGGACCGGTTCGACGACGCTTCCGGCACGCCGTCTGGCGGCGATCGTCCGGGAACTGCCGAGTTCGGAAGTGGTGATCGACGTGGACGCGAAAAATGCGGCCTCGATCCGGTGCGGCGCGAGTTTCTTCAAAATCTACGGTCTCCCGCAGGAGGAGTTCCCGACGTTCCCCTCGTTCGGGGAGCCGAAATCCTTCACCCTCAAGCAGGGGGAACTCAAGGACGGCCTGCGGAAAACCTCGTATGCCATTTCCTCGGACGAGACCCGGTATGTCCTGAACGGGATTTTATTTTCTCTTTCGGACAACAAGCTCACGCTGGTGGCGACCGATGGCCGGCGCCTCGCACTTTTTGACAGCGACATTGAATTTCCGAAGAGCCACGAGCGGGACTTCATACTGCCGACCAAGGCGGTGACCGAGCTGCAGCGTTTGCTCGGCGAGGAGGGTGAGGTGACGATCTCGACCTCCGACAACCTTGCTTCGTATGAACTCAACGGTGCGCAACTCGCGTCAAAGCTCGTCGAGGGAAATTATCCGAATTACCGCCAGGTCATCCCAGCTGAGGCCAAGGAGCGGATCTCGCTCGAGCGCGAGGCTTTTCTGAACTGCGTCCGGCGAGTTTCCCTCCTCAGCAGCGACAAGACCAGTTCGGTCCGGCTCAACTTCACCAAGAACAATCTGGACATCACTGCCAACACGCCGGAAGTCGGCGAGGCGAAGGAATCCATGGCGATCAACTACCGGGGCAAGGACCTCTCGATCGCATTCAATCCGGAGTTCCTGATGGATCCGCTCCGCAGTCTTCCCAACGACGAGGTTTTCCTTGAGTTGATCGACGAGATGAGTCCTGGGGTTTTGAAGATCCAGTCGCCGTTCCTCTACGTGATCATGCCCATGCGGGTTTCGGTGTGAGCAGACTGCTCTGGGGAATCGACCTCGGAGGAACCAAAATCGAGGGAGTCATTCTGGATGCGGATCAGCCGCAATCCGCTCTGCATCGGCTCCGCAGGGAAACCGGTGCTGCGCAAGGCTACGAGCATGTGCTTGCTCAGATCGTCGGGGTGATACGCGATCTTGAGCGTGTTTCCGGCCACAGCTGTCCACCCGTCATCGGAGTCGGTACGCCGGGTGCGCTTGAGCCGGATACTGGGGCATTGAAAAATTCAAACACGACCTGCTTGAACGGGCGTCCGCTTCTAGAAGATATCCAGGCGGCACTCGGCAGCGAGGTGTGCACGATGAATGATGCCAATTGTTTTGCCCTCGCTGAGGCCTTGCTGGGAGCAGGTGCGGGGGAGGAGGTGGTTTTGGGTCTCATCCTTGGAACGGGAGTCGGGGGAGGGATCGTGGTGCGCGGAAAAATCATCAACGGAAAACACGGCATTGCCGGCGAGTGGGGGCACAATCCCATCGCAGGAGAATCGCGCCGGTGCTATTGCGGCCGCATTGGTTGCGTAGAAACAGTGCTCGCAGGCCCCTCGCTGGAGCGGGACTACCGGGAGGCCGGGGGTGACTCGGTCCGGCTTCCGGAAATTGCCTCGCGGGCAAGGGATGGCGAACCGCTGGCGGCTGCCGTCATCCGGCGTCTCCAGGAAAAATTCGGAGAGGCGATTGCGGCGGTGATTAACATCGTCGATCCCGATGCGATTGTCATCGGCGGCGGGGTCGGAAATGTCGATGAACTCTACACTGGGGAAACCCGCGCCTGTATCCAGAGGCACGTCTTCACACACGAATTCCAGACCCGGATTCTCCGTCCGCAACTCGGGGACAGCGCGGGAGTCTTCGGGGCGGCGCTTTTGGGGGACTGTCCATGAAGCCCCGGGTTCAGGTGTCCGGACCACAGCAGGCCTTTCAATCTCCCTTTGCCGGATTGGATCTGCCCGGACTTCCGGAAGGTCCCGCAGAGGAAAAGGCTTCCCAGAAAAAGATCCCGGCCGGGAAGCTCGTTTTCCGCAAAGAAAAAGCCCGCCGGAGCGGAAAGACGGTTGTGGTGGTCTCCGGATTCGACCCCGCTTTTCCCGAGGCAGGGATTGAGGAACTGGCGAGGCGTCTCAGAAAGCAATGCGGCTGCGGAGGAACTGTCCGTGACAGAGAAATCGAACTCCAGGGTGACGAACTGGAGCGCTTCAGAGCACTCGTCCGGGACCTGATCTGATTTCATGCGTCGATCTGGAAGATGCGGTGCATATCATCGAGGGGTGTGGCTTGGCATCTGGACGGGTGCGACGTTGGGTTGATTGTTTCGTAATTCACAGCGTCACAGCGGAGCCCTGCAGCCCGTGGTGATATTCATAATCGAAAAATTCGAGCACTTGTGCTTGCAGCGTCCAATGAATGCGGGTAATTTCACCGCTCTCCTGCATCCCTAGCTCAATGGTAGAGCAGTTGACTCTTAATCAATTGGTTCCCGGTTCGAGCCCGGGGGGGTGCATCTCAAAGTTTTTTAGAATATTTGATCTTGTCGGAAATCCCATTGAGCTTGCCACCTCTCCGGGGCCATATTGGATCCGTCATTCCCTCCCATGAAAATTTTGTTCCTCATTGCAATTCTCGCCGCCTTGGCTGGTGTTCGAGTTGCCGGCGAACTCGTAAAACCCGATCAACCCGTCCTCTCCGGAGGATATTCCCCGGCAGAAATCGACTCTGAGGTGGGCAATGTCGCAGAGTTCGCAGTCAAGACACAGGCTCAGGCTATCGGTAGACCTCTCCGACTCGTCAAAATCCTGAAAGCGGACCGTCAGGTTGTCGCTGGGGTGAACTACCGGCTGGAGATCGAGGTGGCTGACGGCAGCAAGCAGCTCAAGGCACATGCCGTGGTCTGGAAGAAACTCGACGGATCTCTTGCCTTGACCGCATGGGAATGAACGTCTGGCTTCACCGGATGTCAGATATTCCAGCGACTGCCATTTGAACCCGGGCAGCATGAATTACAATGATCCTCCCGTCCTTCATCCTCGTCCTTCTCTCCCTTCTCGGCCTCTCCTGTGTTGTGGCTCCTTTTGTTGGCACGAAGTGAAAACGGAGTAGCCGGAACGCATGATCAGGAACCTCTCCGCCTCCTTCCTGCTTTTTGGATTTCTGTGCGGTGTGGGGATTGCCGCAACAAACTCTGACATTCTTGCCGAGGAACGGATTGGAAGTCTGCGTGTTGGCCTCCCTGAAACGGACCTCAAGAAATTCATCGCTTGTGATCTAAAGCGCAGCTCGGAAACTCTCTGGGCTGCAGATGGCGTGTATCACCAAACATGGCAATGTCCTGCGTGCGGGTTGAAATTAGGGATGGTTTCAGAGAAGCGGGGAGGAATGAAGTCGATTGAATCCATCACCCTTATGAATCCCTGTAAATTGGCGACAAAACGAGGAATTCTGATCGGGAGCACTGAGCAAGAAGTCAGAAAAGCCTACAAGACGGATTGGAACAGGGAGGACAGCACACGGAGCGGAAGTTTCGTGGCCGGGTCTATCTACGGAGGGATGATTTTCCAGTTCCAAAATGGCAAAGTCAGCCGGATCTTCCTCGGGGCGGAAGCAGAGTGATCGGAACGCCTTGCGTGGTACCCGACAGACTTCCGGCTTGCGGTCCTTGCCAGAATGGAATTCATTGAAAATACAGAGACTCTGGAATTGAAAAAGCGGAACAAACTCATCCGGCGCATGTTCTCCCCGGCTGGAGGAGTAGTTGCGGGCTAATGAGGCAATATTGAAAACAGCATCGGTGTCATGGTTTATGAGTCAACGATCCTCCTTCCTGCTCGGCTGGCTTCGGGAGTCCGGTGAGAAGGCGGTGTGAGCGGCGCACAACCTCAGCGCAGCCACGGGGCATGGGTGGATGCGCAAAAGAGAGGGAAACGAGGCCAATGCGGCTCATGGCACCGAAAGAAGAGAACGGGCGGCTGAAGTGGATGATTTTCTTTACTTGCACCGTGCCGGAATTCCGATAAGTTTTCACCTCTTTCCAGCACGGTTGGCGCAGTGGTAGCGCACCTCACTGACACTGAGGGGGTCGTAGGTTCGAACCCTACACCGTGCAGTCCTTTTTTTCACTCGAAAAACAAAAAACGGCTCTCCACCAAACAATGGGGATGAGTGTCATTGTCACCTCGGCCGGCAAAACCGCATTAACTTCCGCCTCGCTCCTGCCGTCTAAAACACGATTGCAGCAGTCTGCGTTTCAAAAATCCTGAAACATTTTGCGATTTACGACGTTCAAACAGTAATGAAAACACCACTGAGTCGAATCGCCTCCATTGTTATATCGCTAACAGCTGTCGCCATTCCCGTAGCGGCCGTGGCTCAACAGGTTCCTGCACCAAATTCGCCGGCTGATGCAGTGCCCGGAACCCCTCCGAATCACAAGCACCACAAAAAGCACCACAAGGGCGGACCAGATGGACTTGGCCCTAGCGGCTACGGTCCTGAAAAGGGACCGGATGGCGGTCCGAGTGGGGCAACTCCAGCAAATCCCACGCCCGCCAAATAAATCAGAAGTCTATAGAATTGCTGAGTATGGTGTATGCGGGATGCTTCATCGAATATTTAAGTGTCATTCACCTGATTTCGTTCAATTTATTTCATCTGGATGCATCCACCTGCACAAACCAAAACCCAAAATCCACCAAAGGAACAATGGAATACCTGCATAACCTCTAAAAAACGAAAAACCGGAGTCGACGGGGCTCGAACCCGCAACCTCCGCCGTGACAGGGCGGCGCTCTAACCGATTGAGCTACGACTCCTTTGAAAAGAGCCCTGAAGTATGCCGCCTGACGGGAATGTTGCAACGTTTTCTTTGAGGATTTTTGGCGGTCAAAATTTCTGTGGCCGTGTCCGATGGAGGTGACAATTTCTGGTCACGCAGGGGTGCTACTGCTAGAGAGTGACCGCGATGATTGTCCTTTTTGGAGCCAGCGGCTACGTGGGCTCCGCGATTGCCGACCGGCTTCGCGGGGATGGCCTGGATTTTCTCGCGCCCTCGCACCGCGAACTGGACCTGACGTCCAGGGAGGCACTCACTGACTGGCTTGTCAGGATCGGGAAGCCGGAGTTCGCTATCAACGCGGTCGGCTTCACCGGTCGTCCGAATATCGACGGGACGGAGGTCGAAAAGTGGCACACCCTGCGGGCGAACACGGTTGTCCCGGGCGTGTTGGCCGAAGTGCTGGGATCGGAGGGCATCCGGTGGGGGCACGTCTCTTCGGGGTGTATTTACAACGGCTGCCGACCGGATGGATCCGGATTCACGGAAGAGGATGAGCCGGAGTTTGCGATCTCCGATCCCCGGGCGGGCTGGTATGCGCGTACAAAGTGGATGGCCGAGAAACTGATTTCCGGATTGCCCGGAGTTCTCATCTGGCGGTTGCGGATTCCGTTCGATGCCTGCGACAACGAGAGGAACTACCTGACGAAGCTGATGCGTTACGACCGGCTACTCGAGGTGCGGAATTCGATCTCCCAGCTCCGGGAATTCGCCTCTGTGGCGGTGCGCTCGCTCCGGACCGGGATTCCGGACGGCACCTACAACGCGACGAACCCGGGTTCGATTCTCACGAGCGAGGTGGCGGCTGCCCTGGAGAAGCGCGGGATTTGCCGCAGGCGCTTTGATTATTTCCGGGGCGAGCAGGAATTTTTATCTTATCCGGGCCGGGTATTCCGGGCGAGCTGCGTGTTGGATTCTTCCAAGCTGGAGCGGTGCGGGGTCGGAATGCCAGATGTCCACGACTCGCTGGACCGGACACTCAGGGAATCGAACCGGGCATGAAGCCGGTGGTGGCGGTCGTGGTGACATGGAAGCGCGAACGCGAGTTGGAGCGCCTGCTCGACAGTCTGGAAAAATCGACTGTCCCCCTCGCCGGTTGCATCGTGATGGATCATGCCGGGACGGTTCCCGGGTCTGCCGCCCGGAGGGAATTTCCGGTCAGAATCTTTCCGGATCTCTCCAATCCCGGTCCCGGTGCGGGATGGGCGAACGGGACGAGACGGGCGCGGGATATTTTCGGCGAAACTGACATTCTGTTTCTGGACGACGACGTCGTGCTGCCGCCGACAGCACTGGAGGTGCTCCAGCGGGAGAAACTCGGTGTGCGGGCGATCTGTCCGCTGCTTGAAGATGCACAGGGGCGGCTCTGGGGATTTCCCGAGCCGTCGGAAATCCGCCTGCGCAGGCTGATCCGGGAGGCGACCACTCCGGCGGACGCCCTGCGCCTGCTCGGGCCCGCTCCCCACAAGTTCTGCTGGGCGACCGGTGCCTGTCTGCTGGTGGACAGCGATGCTTTCGCGGTGGCCGGGTTGCACCGGCCGGATTTCTGGATGCTTGGGGAGGATCTGGAATATTCCATGCGGCTGGCATCCGGCGGGGGAGGAGTCTTCACATGCCTTGCGGCTGTTGCCCACCTTCCGCCCGAGCCGCCGGATGGCGGATCCGCGCGTCGTTCGGATTACCGGAAGTTCTGCGCCCTTTTGCAGAATCTCTCCTACCTCTCGTTCCATTCGCGGCACAGCGCGCACATGTGGAGGTATCTGCCGGGAAACTTCCGCCGGTTTTTCCGGACCCACGGACACGGGGTGTCCTCGATTGCCGATGCCTCGTTCTGCTTCTGGCAGGGTGCCGTGCGGGGCCGTCCTTCGGGCCATCCGGCGGGAGAGCGGCTCCGCGGGCGGATCGCCGCGAGGGAACTCCGGCGTTGACTTCGTTGCGGATCACCGTGTTTCTCTCCTCATGCACCTGAGAAGCCTCAACGTCCTTGGCACGCCGGTGCATTGTGCCACATACGAGACAGGACTGGATGAGGTGAAGCGGCTGTCCGTGCTGCCGGAACCGGCGTCCGTGGCTGCCAGCAATACGCACATCATTTCGCTGGCGCGCTCGGACCGCTCATTCGGAGACGTGATACGCCGGTTCTCGATCGTTCTTCCCGACGGCTACCCTCTTGTCTGGGAGATGAACCGCCAGGGGGCCGGGTTGAAGGATAGGGTCTACGGACCTTATTTTATGAGGCATATCCTGCGCCATACGCCGCGGCCGTTCCGGCATTTTTTCTTCGGTGGAAGCGAGGACTGCCTGCGAAGGCTATCGGCCGCGGCGCGCGAGATCCAGCCCGACATCGAAATTGCTGGGACATTTTCCCCGCCATTCCGCGCTTGGTCGGAGGAGGACGAGGAGGAGTTCGCCGCGAGGATCCGGGATTCCGGAGCCGACTTCATCTGGGTCGCGCTGGGCGGGGAAAGGCAGGAGCGGTGGATTGTCAAAAACCTGGCGCGTCACCGGCGAGGGGTCTTTTTTGCCGTCGGCGACGCATTTGAACTGTTGGCAGGGAGCCGTTCGTTCGCGCCCGCATGGATGCAGAAACACGGGCTCACCTGGCTTTACCGCCTGTCCCAGGAGCCCGGCAGGCTTTTTCCCCGGTATTTCAAATACAACTCGCTGTTCCTCTGCTACCTTCTCCGCGACAAAATTTTCGGTGCTCCGCGGGGGCTGCGTCCGACCAGGATCGCCTTCCTCGGGTCGCGCGGGGTTCCTGCCCGGTATTCCGGGTTTGAGGTCGTGGTCGAGGAACTCGGCAGCAGGCTCGTTTCGCAGGGATATGACGTGACAGTTTACAACCGGTATCCGCGATATGTGCTGGCGGAGAAATATTTCAAGGGCATGCGGGTGATCACGCTCCCGACGATTCCCACAAAGAGCCTCGACACGATTGTGCACACGATGCTGAGTTCGCTGGACGCGATCTTCCGCCGATACGATCTGATCTATCTTTGTGGCGTCGGGAATTCGATCCTTGCGGGGTTTCTGCGCCGGTTCGGTCTGAAGGTGGTGATCAATGTGGACGGGGCGGATTTCCGCCGTGCCAAATGGGGGACCGGCGGCAGGCAGTGGCTGAGGTTGAGCGAATACTGGGCGACGCGCCTCGGGCACCGGATTGTCGCCGACAACCGCGAGATCGTAACCCGCTACGAGCACGAATACGGAGTGACTCCGGATTATATCTCCTACGGATGCCAGTTCCGCACGAGCCCGGTCCGGTGTGGAGAGTTGGAACGGTGGGGGCTCGTGCGTGACGGATATTTCTTGCACGTCTCCCGGCTCACTCCCGAGAACGAGGCCGATCTCCTTCTGGCCGCATGGCGGAATTATCGGGGTCCGCTCAAACTTGTGATCACGGGCTCCCAGAATTACGAACACGCCTATTACCGGCGGCTGGTTTCCCTGGCGGACGAGCGCGTGATTTTCACGGATGCCAGGTTCGGGGATTCCTATGTCGAGCTGAGCCAGAACGCGCTGGCGTTTGTGATGCCGGCGGCGATTGAGGCGACGCGTCTGGTTCTGCTTGACCAGATGGCGATGGGCAAGGCGATCATTTTCAAAGAAAGTCCTGCGACCAGGGAGGTGCTGGGGGATGCGGCCGAACCGTTTGACGCTGCGGATCCCGTCGCGTCCCTTACTGAACGTTTGGAATATTTATCCGCTAATCCCTCCCGTTGCCGGGAGCTGGGCGCGCTTGCTTTGGCCCGCGCTGCGGAGAAATATAGTTGGGATGCCGTGCTTGCCAGGTATCGTGGACTTTTTGAGGACCTCATGCCCGGTCACTTGAAATCATGCCGACCATTTCCATCATCACCCCCTCGCTGAACCAGGGAGCCTTTCTTGGAGAATGCCTCGGGTCCGTCCGGCAGGCGGCTTCCTTTGCTGGATTGGATGTCGAGCATGTCGTGATCGACGGGGGGAGTTCGGACAACACACTGGATCTTCTGAGTGGTCAGGATTCGGCCAAATGGATATCGGAGGCCGATGATGGACAGACGGATGCGATCAACAAGGGGATCCGTATGACCTCCGGCGGAATTGTCTCCTATCTCTGTGCGGATGACCTGCTGGAACCGGGTTCGTTGAAGGCGGTCCATGAGGCGTTCTCGAAGGAACCCGGAACGGATGTCGTCTACGGCGACGCTTACTTTCTGGAGGAGGGCTGGAAGCGAAGAAAACATGCCGGGCCATTTTCCGTCGGGAGGCTGCGGAAGGTGAACTTTCTTTTCCAACCTGCGGTTTTTCTCAGGCGGAGGGTGTTTGAAGCGCACGGGCTTTTCGACGCGGAACTGCGTTTCTGCATGGATCACGAATTCTGGCTGAGGATCTGCCGCGACACGCGCTGGACGCGGGTGAATGAGCCGCTGACTTCGTGCCGGCTTCACCCGGACGCTAAGACCTGGCGCCAATTGTCGGCCGCATGGGAGGAGTCACGCCGGATGCAGGCGCGTTATGGGATTTACTGGCGTCCTCTGCGCGATGCCCTTTGGATGCGCACGCTCGGCTGCCACTACTACAGGCTCAAGCGGTCTCTATTTGCCTGCGTCGCCAAAGCCCGCAAAACATGAAGCCCCGCCTCCTCGTCATCGAAATGCACCACCTGGGCGATGCGGTGATGGCGCTGCCATTCCTGCGCGTGGCTTCGCGGGTTCGCGAATGCATCGTTTTTTGCAGGCCGGGCGTTGCCGAATTTCTTCGTGAGGCCGCGCCGGGCTGCGGGATTGTCGGGTGTGGTGGATGGAGGGACGTGTTCCTCCGGCTTCCCAAGCTGCGGGCTTGCGACACGGTTGTTTGCGTATGGCCGGATACCAGGGCCCATCTTGCGATGAAGTGGTCCGGTGCCGGAACACGTATCGGCTTCCGGGTTGTCGCCCGGAATTTTTACGGGGCGGCGCGCCCGTGGAGAAAGAGAAGACTCTTGGCGGGGGGGCTTGCGACGCGGGTTCTTTCGCTGGCGGGACCGTTGCTGACCCATCCGCTCGACCGAGCGGCGGAAGGACAGACCCACAGCGGCAACTGGAGCCAGATTGCACGCTGCATTGGTTGCACTCCAGATTACTCGTTTCCGTGGCTGCCGGTCCCGGACGCGCCCCTGGAATTCCGGGACTTTGTCAAATCCAGCCGGGAGGCAGGGATGAGGGTTGTTGCCATGCACGCGGGAGGCCGCATGCCGGGAAAGCGCTGGCCGATGGAGCATTTTCAAACCCTTCTCGGATACTGGTTCCCCCGGAGAAACGTGGCCGTTGTCATCGTGAAACCACCAGGGGGGGGGAGTCCTCATCCGTTGGTGCCAAGCCAGCGGGTGTTTGAATCCCCCTATCCCGTTTCGCTGGCCGCTCTGCTTGCGGGGGTTGATGGCGTGCTTTGCAATGACTCCTTTGCTTCCCATCTAGCGGCTGCGGTCGGGGTTCCCGTGGTGACGGTATTCGGGTCGGGTGATCCGGAGTGGTTTGCACCATTCGGCAACGAGCATCTGGTGGCGGCTTCGGATGTCTGCCCGTTCCGGCCTTGCGTGGACCGGTGCGCGCAGCCCTCCTATCTCTGCCTGGAAAATGTTTCTATCCGCTTGGTGGAGGAAAAACTTTCTGCCATGCTCCCGGACCTTTTGGAAAAAACCAAATAAGATGTTTTCTTCAATGTCAACGCCCGGCCTGCCTGTCCGGATTTTCTCCGTGTTGCCCGCTTCACCATCCGTATGAATACCAGTCTTCTCGTTCGTTGCGGTGCGTTTCTCGCGCTGGCGGCGGCTGTCTTTTTCCTCACCCGGCAGGGGGTGGAGACCCGGATCAACATGGAGAGCGGTGTGAATATGAAGCTTCCGGAACGGGTGGGGGCATTCACCGGCAAGGAGGCCAGTGTTTCGGAATCCGAGCGCGTCATTCTTCCCAGCGATACCGAATTCGCCAAAATGCTCTACACCAGCGTCGGGGGGCAGCAGATCAACTGCCAGATTGTTCTATCCGGCGGAGAAAAACGGAGCATTCACCGCCCGGAGACCTGCCTGCCGGCGCAGGGATGGACGAAAAAGTCCAGCCAGGCCATTCCGGTGAAACTCGACGACGGTCGCACCCTCGAGGTCATGAAACTCGTGATCTCGCGTCCTGTGGAAGTTCAGCCCGGCGTCCGCAAGGAACTCACCAGCCTGTTCCTCTACTGGTTCATCGGAAAGGACATCACCACCCCTTACCATTGGTATCGGATTTTTCACACCGACTGGGACCGCGTGGTGCACGGGGTGAGCCACCGGTGGGCTTATGTTATTGTCAGCGCCCCGGTTCTGGACGGCTTCGTGCCCGGTGGGAAAAACCAGGACCAGACGCTGGAGCTGGTCAAAGAGTTCATCGGCGAGGTCGGGCCGGAGCTCATATTGTCCAAGAAATAGCCATCCGGTCCGTGCGGACGGTTTTAAAGATCGCCAACAGGCATCCCTCGGGCCCATACTGGGGGAAACTCCTCCCATGAAACACTCCGACTATCTCGTCAAACCCGGAAGCAAGGTCAGTCTGAAAAAATTCAATCCTGACGATCACGGGGAATTTGAGTCCAAGGAAGAGGCGGCAGAAAAGCTGAAGAAGGACATCGAGAAGCTGGCCGAACTGCAGGATATTTTTTACGCGGCCGACACGTATTCGCTTCTGATCATCTTTCAGGCGATGGATGCGGCCGGCAAGGACGGCGCGATCAAGCACGTGATGAGCGGGCTCAATCCCCAAGGCTGCCAGGTCGCCTCGTTCAAATCGCCCTCCGTGCGCGAACTCGACCACGACTACCTCTGGCGAACGAACGTCATGCTTCCCGAGCGCGGTCAGATCGGCATCTTCAACCGCTCGTATTACGAGGAGGTCCTTGTTGTCCGCGTCCATCCCCAGATTCTGGACGCGCAGAAGCTTCCGGAGAAACTCAAGAAGGACGGCATCTGGAAGCGCCGCTACCGCGAGATCAACAACTTCGAGCAATACCTCACCGACAACGGCACGAAGATCGTCAAATTTTTCCTGCACGTCTCGAAGGACGAGCAGAAAAAGCGGTTTCTCGAGCGGATCAACAATCCGGCGAAGAACTGGAAGCTTTCTCCCGCGGACGTCAAGGAGCGCGCATTCTGGGACGACTACGAGCGCTCTTACGAGGAAATGCTTTCGCAGACGAGCACCGAGCAGTCGCCGTGGTATGTCGTTCCGGCCGATAGGAAATGGTTCACCCGCACGGTGATCGCCGACGTTCTGGTGAAAACGCTCAAGTCGCTCCACTTCGAGTATCCGGTGCCGGACAAGGCCCACCTCGACGCGCTTCAGGAAGCCAAAGCCACTCTCGAAGGCGAGAAGAAGTAGAAGGTCAGCCTTCGGCTTCGACCGGATTGGTCAACGAGCCGATGCCGTCGATCCCGATGGTCACCACATCGCCGGGCTTCAGCCAGGCCGGCGGCTTGCGGGCCATGCCGACCCCGCTCGGAGTGCCTGTGAGAATAACGGTGCCCGGCCGGAGCGTCGTGCTCCCGCTGAAAAACTCGATGAGTGCCGGCACGTCGAAGATCATGTCCGAGGTGTTGTCCTCCTGCATCGTCGCTCCGTTGAGGATCGTGCGGATCGCGAGGGAGTTCGGATCGGGGATTTCATCCGGCGTGACCAGGCAGGGGCCCATCGGGGCGAACGTATCGAATGTTTTCCCCCGGCACCATTGGCTGCCGCCGAACCGGACCTGCCAGTCGCGCGCGCTCACGTCGTTCGCGCACGTGTAGCCGGCGACGTAATCCAGGGCCTCGGCGCGGGAGACGTTTTTTGCCGTCCGCCCGATCACCACCGCGAGTTCGCACTCGTAGTCCACCTCATGGCTGGCAAGCTTTGTCGGGATGATGATCGGATCGCCGGGGTTTTGCACGGCCGAGGGAGCCTTCATGAAGAGGATCGGAAATTGAGGAACCTTTCCCCCCGTCTCCTGTGCGTGCTTCAGGTAGTTCATGCCGGTGCAGAAGATCGCCGGCGGCTCCACCGGAGCCAGCACTTTTGCGACATCCGCCGCCTCGCCGGTTCCGGAAAACCCCTGCTCGAATCCGCCTGATAATTTCTCGGAGGTGCCGTCCACGGCCAGCCTTGCGAAACCGATCGTTCCATTCCTGTCCAAATATCTTTGGATTTTCATTCAGTATTTCGGTGCCTTCACCGTGCCCGCTTCGATGTCCTCGCGCCGTCTCTGGACGATTCCGTCCGCAATTTCCTGAATCATCTCCTCAAGGAGGAGGCGGAGATGGCTTCCGCGGCGGAAATCCGATGGTGCGATATTTTTCACACGGTCCGCGTGCGTGCTGAGCTGGTAGCATTTCTTGAAGCTTACCCGCGTCGGGTCATCCGCATTGTAAACGGCGATCGCCTGCCCTCCGTTCCTGCGCATCACTGTGAAGCAGGGCACATCGGTTGGACCGTCGCCTACATAGACCATATTCTGGAATGGGATCGGGCGCAGCTCCGGAGCCATGTGGTCGTTCACATCCTCGTCCATCTCCAGCATCCCCTTGTTGATCCGGAAAAGAAATTGCGTTTTTTGGGTGTGGCTGATCACCCGTTTTGGAAATGTGATCCGGTCGTGCTCGTCCACGGCGAACTCGCAGCCGAAAATCTTCCGGATATACGGAGCCAGCCGGCTTCCCTCGATGAGCGCTTTCAGTCCGGACGAGACGATGTAGTGCTCGACGTTGATACCGTGCGCCTCGTGCTCGGTCGTGAGCAGACCGGCACCGAACTCCTCGAACATCTCCGGCAGACCCTTGTAAAATGTCAGCAGGCTTCCCAGCTCCCGCAGCTTCGCATTTGTCGGGCGGTCCATCTCCAGGCAGTCGAGCAGCACTTTCATATAGGCCAGCTCGTTGTCGAATCCCTGCTCCTTGACCAGCCGCCCGCAGCGCTGCCAGAAATTCGATGGATTGATTCCGAATACCGGAAATAGCGCCTCGTCCTGCATGTAGGTCGGCGAGAGGGTCTGGTCGTAATCGTAAATGATCGCAATCGTGTTCTGCGGCATGCCCATACCCCACACATCGCTGCACCCATCCCGCTGGTCTGGCGATCACAAAATGCATTTTTCATCGGGAAGCTTTCCTTCGTCGCGATCGGGGTGTTCAAAAGTTGCCTCGGGTGAGATTTCCTCATTGCCACCGGCGGATTTCTCGGGAAGGCTTTGCCGTTTGCCGATGCGATGCTGTCCGGGGTGGACGGTGTCCCGGCCGGATTGATTCATGAGTGTAAAAAAGAAAAAAGCGCCGGAGACTGCCGACTATTCGAAGTCCGGCATCAATGCATCGCTGAAACCGGCGGACAAGATCCGGTTTTTGTCCGAGATGCTGAGGATCCGGAGATTCGAGCAGACGTCATTGAAGTATTACAACCAGGGGAAGATGGGCGGTTTTCTGCATCTTTATATCGGGCAGGAAGCGGTTGCCGTCGGCACGGTATCGCTGATGGGGAAAGACGATCATGTGATCACCGCGTATCGTGATCACGGGCATGCCCTTGCGGTTGGAATGGATATGAACGCCTGCATGGCGGAACTTCTCGGTAAGGGGAGCGGATGTTCGCGCGGCAAGGGAGGTTCCATGCATTATTTTGCTCCCGACAAGAATTACTGGGGAGGGCACGGGATCGTAGCCGGTCAGACCCCGCTCGGGCTCGGCTTGGCTTATGCGCTGAAATACAAGGGAGCCAAAGGCTGCTGCATGTGCTTTCTGGGGGACGGGGCGGTGAACCAGGGATCGTTTCATGAGTCATTGAATCTGGCCGCGCTCTGGAAGCTTCCGGTGATCTACGTGATCGAAAACAACCAATATTCGATGGGAACGAGCATGGAGCGGTCGTCCGCGATGAAGAACTGTCTGGCCGAACGAGCGGAAGGCTACGGGATCGCCTGGGATGCGGCCAACGGCGAGGATCTCTACGAGGTTCGCGCGAAGACATGGAACGCGATCAGCCGCGCTCACGAGGAATGCCTGCCGTTCGTTCTCGAGGTGGATACCTACCGCTACTACGGGCATTCCGTCGCCGACGCGAACGCGAAAAAATACAGGAGCGCCGAGGAAATCGAGCGCTACAAAACCCACCACGATCCGATCCGGCTCTGGAGAAAACAGCTTGTCGACGAGAAGGTCATCACCGAGGAAGCCGCCGACGAACTCGATGCGGCGGTCAAGCAGGAAACCGCCGCGGCCGGCGAGTTTGCCCTGGCTGCCGAGGCACCGGATCCGGCATCGATTTTCGAGGACGTCTACTGGGAAGTGGACAACCAAACAGAGGCCGGACAGACCGGCCGCCACTTCTTTGGAGACTAAAGAAAGTATGAAGGATGAAGTCGGAAGGATAAAGTGGGCCGCACGGCGGCCGTGAGCCGCGCTTTGCGCGGGATTTTTCCCATTTTGCATTCTGCATTCCCAATTCCGCAATTTTTAGCATGGCACTCATCACCTACCGCACAGCACTGAATCAGGCATTAGCCGAGGAGATCATCCGCGACGAGAATGTCGTGATCATCGGCGAGGAGGTCGCTCAATACAACGGAGCCTACAAGGTCACGGAGGGTCTCTGGGAAAGGTTCGGCGACAAACGCGTCGTGGACGCACCGATCAGCGAGGCGGGATTCATCGGCATGGGGATCGGCGCTTCAATGCTCGGGATTCGGCCGGTCATGGAACTCATGTTCTGGAGTTTTGCCTACGTGGCATGGGACCAGATCATCAACAATGCGGGTCAGGTCCGCTACATGAGCGGCGGACTCATCCATTGCCCGATCGTGATCCGCGGCCCGGCAAACGGCGGGACGAATGTCGGCGCGACCCACTCGCACACGCCGGAAAACTTTATTGCGAACACCCCGGGACTCAAAGTGGTGTGCCCGGCGACCGCCTACGATGCCAAGGGGTTGATGAAGGCGGCCATCCGCGACAACGATCCGGTCTGCGTGATGGAAAACACGCTGCTCTACGGCGAGTCGTGGGAGGTTCCCGAGGAGGAATATGTGATTCCGCTCGGCGTGGCCGACATCAAGCGCGAGGGGACGGATATTTCCCTGATCGCCCACGGGCGCGCCGTCCTCACGGCCCTGAAAGCGGCGGAGCAGTTGGATGCGGAACACGGCATCCGGGCAGAAGTCCTCGATTTGCGATCGATCCGGCCGCTCGACGAGGAGGCGATTCTGGCCACCGTCCGCAAGACGCACCGCGCGGTCCTCGTGGACGAGAACAAGCCGTTCTGCGGGGTCTCGGCCCAGATTGCCGCGACGATCCAGGAGAAGGCGTTCGACGATCTTGATGCTCCGGTCCAGCGGGTCTGCTCGCTCGATGCGCCCGCGATCTATTCCCCGGCCCTTGAGCCGATCCAGCTTCCGACGCCGGAGCGCGTCATTGCAAAAGCCCTCGAAATTTGCTGATCATTCCCATTTATGCCTGACATCACCATGCCGAAGTTGAGCGATACCATGCTCGAAGGGACGCTCGTTAAATGGCTCAAAAAAGCCGGTGACAAAATCGAAGTCGGAGATGTGATCGCCGAGGTGGAGACCGACAAGGCGACGATGGAGATGGAGGCCTTTGAGGATGGGGTGATCACCGAGATCGTCGTTCCCGAGGGTGGGGTGGTGAAGGTTGGCGGGGTTCTTGCGGTTCTCAACGGCGACGGGAAGCCGTCCGCAAAACCTGCAAAGAAAGCCGAACCCGTTGCGGCTCTAGCCAAGGTTGCGGCACCATCGTCTCCCAAGCCGCTTTCCCCGGTGACGCCGAAGCCCCGTGCCGCTGTGCTGGCAACCGGTGTGAGAGTCAAAGCCTCTCCGCTGGCAAAAAAAATTGCAGCCGAGCGGGGGATCGATCTTTCCGGGGTTTCAGGCAGCGGTCCCGGCGGCCGGATTCTTGCCGCGGATGTTCCGGAATCCGGTGCGGCGCCCATCGCGCGCGGTGCCGCGCCCGCATCGGCGAAGATCGAGGTGACTGCATCGGCGGACGACAAGCGCATCCCGCTTTCCGGCATGCGGCGCACGATTGCCGAGCGGCTTCTGGCCAGCAAGACCCAGATCCCCCATTTCTATCTTTCGCTCGAGATTGACGCAGCGCCCCTGGCACAGCTTCGCAAGGACATCAATGCCGCCTCCGAGGTTTCCGGTGGCCCGAAGGTGACGATCAACGATTTTGTGCTCCTGGCCACCGCCCGTGCGGCCGCCCTGCATCCGAACGTCAACTCCGCCTTCGCGGGAGATGCCATCGTGGAATACGCTTCCGTCAATCTTTCGGTCGCCATCGCTGTCGAGGACGGGCTGATCACGCCGGTGATCCGGAATGCCAACCGCCTGACGCTCCGCGAGATCAGCGCCGCGGTCAAAGACCTTGCGGTGCGGGCCCGCGGGAAAAAGCTGAAGCCCGACGAATACCAGGGTGGCACGATCACGGTTTCGAATCTCGGCGCGTTCGGCGTTGAGAATTTCTATGCCATCATCAATCCTCCTCAGGCCGCGATCCTGGCGGTCGGGGCGATTGTGAAAAAACCGGTCGTGAACGCGCAGGACCAGATTATCGCCGGCCAGCGGATGTCGCTTGGCCTGAGCGGTGACCACCGGGTGGTCGATGGGGCCGCGGGAGCCGCGTTTCTTGCGACGCTCAAGAAAAGCCTCGAGTCCCCGGCGACCCTGCTGTTCTGATTTCTTCCAACCGCCGATTCCGGGGAGTTCCGGATTGCGAAGGCGCTTTTGAAAGAGTATCTCTTCTACACGCATGGCATCACCTTCGACGTCAAACCTCCCCCGCTGGCTCGGCGCGGTCCTTTGGGGGAATTCCGTGGCCCTTTCCTGGATGTGGGGGCTCGGGCTGTTTTTCTCCGTCCAGTTCACCACCCAGTTCGGCGTGTTCGGCCTTCTCACGTTTGCCATACCGAATTTTCTCGGCCTGCTCTCCTTCGGGTTGGTGACCCACCACCTTGCCCGCCGGCAGCCCGGCTCCGAATCGCTGGCCCAGTTTTTCGCGAGCTGGTCGCGTCCATTCCGGCTGGTTTTTTTCCTCTACCAGGTCCTGGCGATCACGCTGACGATCTTTGCGTTCCTGCGCTATGTCTGGCAGCCTCTCGGCCTTGAGCCGTGGCTTCTTTACCTCCCGCTGACGTTGCTGGTCGTGCTGGCGGCCGCCATCCTTTTCGGCGAGGAATTCGACATCAAGCGCATCAAGTTCAGTCACGGCGTGCTGTTTCTGATCATGGCTCCGGCCCTCGCCTTCCTGATCATTTTTGCCGCTATGAAGGGCACCGGGCCGCTGTCTTTCCCCAAGCTGCCTACCAACGACTGGAATTACTGGGGATATGCCATCCCGATCATTATCGGGTTTCTGGTAGGCCCCTGGCTGGACCTTCAGCAATGGCAGCGCGCGATCCAGATGCACCGCGAGCGCGTGTCCATCGCGGCCGGCTACTGGGTCGGATCGATCCTCTTTTTTCTCCTCCTGATGTTCCACGGCCTCATGACCGTCTGGGCGTTGAACTGGGGGGCCGCCGAGTTCATCCGGGTCGGGATCACCGGCCACAACTACGGGCAGGAGATCCTGATGAAGCTGTTCTCGCAGGCCGGGCCGTGGACGTTCGCGGCCTACGGGATCTTTGTTTCCGTCTGCGTTCTCACGACCCTCGATAGCGGCTACATTGCGCTGAAGTGGTTTTTCAAGTCGAATGCCAGCCAGAGCAATCACCCGATTTTTTCCCTGGTTCCGACGCGGTTGCTGACTTCGCCGATCCCGGTCTTCCTGCTCTGCGGGGTCGTCGCGCTGGTGGGGGCTGTGCTCAAGTTCGAGCTAGAGTTCTTCATGATTTTCTATGCGACGTTCTTTGTCGGGTATTCGATGCTTGCGATCGTCCGCTGCTACCTTGTCAGCCGGGCGAACGCGATCCCGCAGATCAAGATGTTCTGTATCGGGAGCCTTGCGGTGGTCATCTTTTCCTACGGCTACTTCCTGCGCTCGCCGCTCTTTCAAATCGTCGGATCTCTGCTTCCGCTGGGCTATGTCCTCTGGCTGCTGGTTAAGCCAAGCTCGTCCGAGGAATTTTTGAGCGACAAGCAGGAGCTGGACGCGCAGGCCCCGGATTCCGCCCCGAGCGCCGGGGCCGTCATGAGCCCGCCGGTCGATGCTGGCGGGGCATTGCAGGGAGGTCCGCTCGATCTCGCGGCCCTCACCCACAACGTGAGCGGGCACTTCGAGGGCAAGTGGTTCGTGCACTCCTTCGTGGCGACGTATGCCGACACGAACTCCGTGGGAAATGTCTATTTCGGGATGTATGCCATGTGGGTTGGCAAGACTCGGGAGCTTTTCTTCAACCGCGTGATGCCGAAGTTCAACCTCAAGAACACGCCGTTCTATATTCTCACGCGCTCGTTCGAGCACAAATTTGTGCGCGAGACCCGCGAGTTTGAAACGGTCAGCGTCAAGATCCGAGTCGCATCCTACAACAGGAAATTCGCCACGCTGGAGCACGAGATTTTTGATTCCACCGGTCACGTGCTCGGCCGGGGCAAGCAGACCCTGCTTTTTGTGTCCTCAAGCGATTACAAGATGCTCGATATTCCTCCCGATGTTTATTCGGCGTTCATCGCCCACGCCTGACCTGCGCGGGATGTCATCGATCGTGCGTCGTTTTCTGGCGGTCGCAGTCCTGCTTTTTGCAGCAGACGGTTGCCGGAAACCCCCGCCGCCTCCACCTCCGCCGACGCCTACTCCCTCTCCGACGCCGGTTCCTACACCGACGCCGGTCCCGTGGTTGCCCAAGAAGCCGTTGCCGACCGCCAAGCTCTTCAACGGACTCTCGCTTTTTGCGAAGGTTGTCGGCAAGAAAAGTTCGGAGCCGGCTTCGGTGGAACGGAAGGATGCAGACTCCTACCAGGTGGAGGTCACCGTGAAAGCGCGTCTGCCGCGTGCGGGTGTGACGGTTGAGGATTTTAAAAAAAACGACCCGCTTCTGCCCGGCACATTTACCGATTTTTCAGGGCTCCTCGCGGGGGCGGAAGTTTCTCCTTTTTTCGAGCATCTGTACAAATTGAAAATGGCGCAGGTCGAGCGCGAGGTCGGCAGGCTTGATGTCATCCTCTCCCGCCACAATTTCTTCGACTGCGAAACCATTCTCAGTCTGGGGAACCCTTCCACCGGGCGGCGGGCGCTTCTCGCGGTCGGTGACATGGATGTCAATTCGGATGGATCCGACGGCGACAGGAATGTGACGGTGGACGGTTCGTCGCCGTATTTTTTGCCGCAGACGAGCTACCGCTGGCCGAAGGCGACGGAGCGCGAGAACCGGTTTCTTGCTGTTGAGGAATCCCGCCTCGCGTCGCTGAAGCAGGAACTGGCCGCCGGCGGGGCGACTGCCGCCAGGAAGGCGGAGATCGAAGAGGGGATCGACCTCGCAAAGCGCCGGATCTACGACCTCAAGAAATGGAGTTTTCTCGTGTCCGAGGTGGATCCCTTCATCGTCCTGCCCGGCTTCATGATGAGGGACAAGGACGATCCATGGTCTCCATCTGTCGGGGATTTTGCCCTGGTGCTTTTCAATGGGAAGGCGTATCCGGCGGTTGTCGGCGATGCCGGTCCGTCGCTGCAAATCGGCGAGGCATCGCTCCTCCTCTGCCGCGAACTGAATGCCAAGACGTCCGCCATTTCCCGCCCGGTGAGCGATCTCAAAGTCACGTATCTGGTTTTTCCCGGAACTGCCGATAAAACCAATGCTCCGCCGGACCTCGAGGCCTGGCGGGTGCGCTGCGAGAAATATGCTTCCGAGCTCGGCGGCCTCGCCATTCCGGTCCATAGCTGGCCGAACCTTGTCAAACCCTGGCCGACTCCCACTCCGGAACCAACGCCCTCTCCGTCACCTCAAGGTTCCGACGTTCCGTTGCCCGCACCGCCTCCCGCTTCTCCATTTGTCGTAACTCCTCCGGAAACAAACTGAAATGTCCGTGGTGCATCAGTCTTTCTCGTCGGAGGACCGCCTTCTCCCCGTCGTGACGGGCTTCGGCTGCGTGAGCCCGCTCGGGTGCGGACTTGCTGCCACGCGGAAGGCGCTGCACGAGGGACACGACGGCATATCTGAAGTCCGTGAATTTTCTGTTTCGACATTTCATGCAAAAACCGCCGGCCAGGTTGAGAATTTTGAGGATCCCGGCATCCGGGGGTGGGGGAGGTGGTCGCGCGCCGCAAAGCTCGTCCTGCCCGCGGTGCGGGAGGCGCTGAATTCCCGCCCCGGTTTTGTTCCGGATATTATTGTCGCCGGGACGACGAGCGGTGGGATGGATCTCGGTGAGAATTTTTTTCGCGGGCTGTCCGGAGGGATGAGCCCCCGCGACGCCCGGCGTTGGGTTCGTGGATATGTGCCTCAACAGCCTGTCCGCGATGTGATGGCGGTGCTCGGGCTCGATGCTCCCGTGCGGTTGGTGTCGAATGCCTGCGCCTCGGGCACCAACGCCCTCTGCCTCGCTGCCGGACTCGTGCGCAGTGGTCAGGCAAAAAGAGTGATGGCGATCGGCTTCGATGCGCTTTCGGAAATGGTCTTCGCCGGCTTCGATGCGCTCCAGGCCTCGACGCGGGAGAAGTGCCGTCCGTTCGATTCCGCCCGCAGCGGGCTTGCGCTGGGCGAGGGGGCAGCCTGTTTTTTGCTTGAGGCCGCTCCTTCGGTTTGCGAATCGGACGTCCTCGCATCGATTCCGGGCTGGGGATTTGTGAATGACAACCATCATCTGACCCAGCCGAATCCCGATGGTTCCGGCCCGCGGAGATCGATGCAGAGGGCATTGGTAGATGCCGGTTGGGAAACGACGGACTACATCAATGCCCACGGCACTGGAACCCTGTTCAACGATTCCAGCGAAGCTGCCGCGATCCGATCGGTGTGTCCGGATATTCCGGTGAGCAGCACCAAGGGGATGACCGGGCATGCGCTCGGTGCGGCCGGGGCCATCGAGGCGGCATTCTGTATCATTGCGATGCAGGACGGGTTCATGCCGCCGAATATCAACCTGCGCGAGACCGATTCCGGACTCGATATCGTGGCGAATACCGCACGCCCTGCTACCCTCCGCCGAGTGATGTCGAATTCGTTCGGCTTCGGAGGTGCGAATGCGACGGTTCTTCTGGAAAGGATTTCATGAGCGCGATCGGAATCCTTGGTATCGGATGCGTATCTCCGCTGGGCGCGGACTGGCCTGTGGTCTGGGCCGGACTCTCCGCAGGTAGACGCCCTGAAGTTGTCATGCTTCCCGGCTTGGCAGGCAACCCGCCCCTCCCGGCATATCGCGTGCCAGGGCCGTTTGAATTCTGTCATCCCAGACTGCGACGCTCCAGTGCGATTTCCCATTTCGCCTGCGCGGCGGCATCGGCCGCCGTTGCGGAGGCGGGACCTTTGCCAGCGGGGCGCAGCGCACTTGTCTTTGCCTCTTCGGATGGAGCAGTGATTTACACCCGGAAGTTTTATGAGGAAGTCGTCAAATCCGGATCGGGCAGCCCCTTGCTGTTCCCCGAGACGGTTTACAATGCCCCTGCCAGCCATGTGGCGGCTGTCCTCGGGATCGACGGTTCGGTGCTGACCATGGTCGGCGACGAAACGGCCGGACTGGATGCTCTCAATACCGCGATTGACCTGATTCGATCGGGTGATGCCGATCAGTGCCTGGTCGTCGCCTCGCAGGAAGTCGATTGGATTGCGTGCGACGGATACCGGCGGTGGGGCCTTGCCTCGTCGGGAGGGAGGGATGCGCCGATACTTTCGGAGGGGGCGGTGGCCATGGT
>QYQL01000026.1 GCA_007280915.1 Verrucomicrobiaceae bacterium
CGGGCTTTTACTTCATCGAGATTGGCCGGCTTTCCCGTGCTCAGATTGTCAAACCCGGTTACCGTCTCCCCCTGGCGGAGAAGCTCCTCGACAAGATGCGATCCGATGAATCCTGCTGCACCGGTAACCAGCCATTTCCGTGGCGGGAAATTTGCTTTATTGGGTGATGCCATGGGAATAATTCCTCCTAATTGGTCCGGGGGCGAATTTGGAAAGAGTGATCAAGCAGAAGAAGCCCCCCACCGGGATGAAGGTGGGAAAGCCCCCCGTCCGCGACCGCAAAAAGCGGATCGCATGTCCACCGATCCACCTCCTCATGTCTTTGGAAAAGCCGCGCTTCAAGGCGATACTGGCCGGGATGAAGAGGGAGCGAAGGCATCGAGACAACCAGGCCGATAGAACCAACCGGCATGCCGGGAAACTTGTCGATCGCGACAAATACCGGGACATCGTCGGGATCGCTGATGCGCATCTCAAACCGGCAGTTGTTGAGCGCCTCCGCCGCTTGAATCACGAACTCGAAGGCGCAGGCTGCTCCCGGACGGGCCAGCACATTGGGCTCGCCCGACATTCCTTCGACAAGCCTCCACGATGCTATGGTGGCGCGCCGCTCCCCTTCGCCGGTTCGCCGTCCTTTTCCCATCGCCGTTGAGGATGCTTCGTAGCGGTTGATGACTTCCTCGGTCGGCCCGAATTCGAGCAGCCGTCCCTTTTGCATCCAGAGTGTCCGGTTGCTGAGGCGACGGACATAGGACATGTTATGACTGACAAGGAGGATCGTCCTCCCGTCCTTGACGATCTCGTGGATCCGGTCGATGCACTGGTTGTGGAACTGCTGGTCTCCTACGGCCAGCACCTCATCGAGAATCAGGATTTCGGGTTCGAGATGCGCGGCGACAGAAAAGGCCAGACGCACGAGCATGCCGTTCGAGTAGCGCTTGACGGGAGTGTCGATGAATTGCTCCAGTCCGGCGAATTCCACGATCTGATCGAACTTCGCCCGGATCTCATGCCGGTTCATCCCCATGATTGTTCCGCTCAGATACACATTGTCGCGTCCGGTCAATTCATAGTGGAACCCGGTTCCCACTTCGAGAAGGCTGGCAATCCGCCCATTCAGACGGATGTTTCCGCGCGTCGGAGCTGTGATCCGCGAGAGAAGTTTGAGGAGGGTTGATTTTCCGGCGCCGTTCCTTCCGATCACTGCGATCGTTTCGCCTTCCTTGATATCGAAGGAAACGTCGTTGAGAGCCCAGAACTGATTCGGTTCATCGTCCGACTCGGAGGAACCCTGGTTTCTGGAGCCATTGATCATCCGACCGCACCAACGACGGATATCTCCAAAGAACTGGCTGCGGTCGATCTCGCCGAGACGATAGACTTTTGAGACGTTTTCGACGGAGATGGCTAACATTTTTTGGAAATTTTGAATTCGGAATCAGGAATTCGAAATGGCGGCGGATGGCGTGTTGTTATGGGTTTCGGGTGATGAGATCCCATTCATGGTGCAGGCCGAGTTCGTCGATCCAACGAAAAAGCTCCGACCGGTTCGGAACAGACCCCGCATCAAGGATCGCCGCGATGTCATCAAGATGTTTCTGCGATCTGCCTTCACGAAAAAAGAGCAGCTTATTGACAATCACTGCCTCCGGTGGCGCGAACCATTCGTTGCCGAACGGGCCCTCCAACTTTCGACGGTTGGCAAGCTCCCAATGAGCAATCGGGCTCTTTCCGGGAAGGTAACAGTCGGCACGCAACGCACTGTGCTGGTGGATAATATTGAAATGCCCCCGGGATTCCCTCTGGATTTCCGCAAGAAGAACCTCCTCTGGCGGCAGGTAGAATTCCTCGATGGGGAACGCTTTGACGAGGGCTTTGATATGACCCGGTCCCAGCGCGAGGACAAGATCGGCATCCAGGGTCAATCGGGGCCGACCGTAGGCGATGGCCGCAAGCCCGCCTACAATGCAATACGGAATCCCGGCGGACTCCAGCCTCCGGGTGACAAGTTCAATCTCCTGCATATCCTGTCACGAAGACCCTTCTCACCCGGGCAAGAATCGCTTCTTCCGCCCAATCGGGGTGCAATGACTTGAGCCCGCTCTTCTTGATTTCCCATGCAGTTTGATAAAGGGCCATGGCAGTTGAAAGACGCTTTCCCGGCGTCATTTTTCGAATCAACTCCTTCTGGAGTTCTTCAGCTTTCTGTTGGTGGGGAGACATTTGGAATGCGGAGTGATGGCGGATCAAATGGTGTCGGCCATTGTCTTCTCCGCACGTCCGAATTCGATGAGTCCGATCAGGAGAAGAACCAGAGTCATAACCATGCTGACAATCCACTGCGAAATCTCAACCTGCCCCCTGCCCATGAGGGCGAAACGGAAGGTTTCGATCACGGGGACGAGGGGGTTCAGGGAAAGCAGCCATTGGAGGTTTTCCGGAACGATGGAACGCGGAAAAAACACACAACTTCCATACATCCAAAGCTGGATTCCAGGGGCTACAGCCACCTGGAGATCGCGGTAACGGGTGGTTAATGCAGAAATCAGACATCCCACGCCGAGTCCGAGCAATGCAGCCTGCACGATCAGGACGGGAACAATAATGACTCGGTAACTCGGCCCGATATCCGCTCCCTTCATGAGGAAAAAGAGGTAAAACCCCAGAAATATGACGGCCTGAATGCCGAAGGTCCAGAGATTGACAAGGGCTTGGGAAATAGGAACAGCCAGCCGCGGGAAATATACCCGTGTAAACAGGGATGCATTGCCACGGAATGTTTGGGCCGCACCGGACAGGCAGGCCGAAAAGTAATACCAGATCAGGTTTCCCGAAAGATAGAAAAGGAATGGAGGAATTCCGTCGGTGGGAATCCTCCCAATATCCGTAAATATCAAAGTGAAGACGACGCTGGAAATGATGGGTTGAATCACGAACCAGACCGGTCCGAGGATCGTCTGCTTGAACGTCGCGATGATGTCGCGCCGGACCATGAGCGCGATCATGTCCCGATATCGCCACAGCTCGCCCAGGGGAAAATCCAACAGCGGCTTTCTCGGTGTGATCACAGCACTCCACTGCTGTTCAGGTGCGTCTGGTGTCATGGTGAAAACGGAAACGGGGTAAGATCGGCCTGGGAACAAATCAGTTTTCCGCATCCGGAACGGCGCGGCCTCGCGCTATCGCGCTGACCCGGTTGACTGGCGGACCCAAAGTGTATGGCTCCAGCCCCCGATCCCGCCCCGGCTGCGCGGGACTCATCCATTCTTTACGAAACGCATCAGATAAGCTCCGACCAGATGGTCCAGAATCATATGGACGTCCTCAGCCGGCCCGTATTCCTTCGGGCCTGTGGGAACATGGAATCCCGAGTCCGCAATCTCTTTCAGGCGTCCGCCGTCAAAGGCCGTGATGGCGAAGGTCGTGATGCCTGCGGACGAAGCATACTCAAAAGCCTTGACCAGATTCGGGGAATTGCCCGATGCGGAGATTCCGACGACCACATCCCCGTTTTTTCCGAGAACCCTCAGCTGGCGGACAAAGATTTCTTCAAATCCGTAATCATTTCCTATCGCCGTCATGACCGCAGCGTTGTCGGTGAGACTGATCACCCGGAACGGATTCGCATAGTCGTTGGTTCCGATGGCGATGTCGTTTGCAAAGTGACTCGCCGTGGCCGCGCTTCCCCCGTTTCCGATAAAGAATACCGTCGCGCTTCTCTCTCTCGCTGCCAGCAGGATCCGGATAAAATCCGCGACCTCGGCAGGGTTTACCCTGCCGAGAAGGGACTGGACGTATTTGAGGTAGCTGCCGGCAAATTCTTCCGGGTCACCGGTGTATATGGCGTCGAGATGATTGCTCATGGGCTTTGTTGGGGTGGAATCAAGGCTGCGCTATGACGGCTTCTGTTTGTGGAGTCACGACCGCTTTTGCCTCCCTATCAGCAGTGCCCTTCGGGTAGGATTGCATCGTCCGCTTGCCCCACATTTCACATTCCAAATTTCGCATTTGCGCCGCAGGCGCTCAAGGCAGGCTGCCGCCTTTGGTCATCAGCGGATTTTTTCCACTGGTCCATGCTGTTTTTCGCGTTTTTATTCCTGTTTTTCACAGGGTTGTGCCGACCGGGCACCCTAACTGACCAAAAATCTCAAGATCCAGGGCATCATCTTCTGCCCGCGCTCCATCCAATGCTTCAGCCGCTCGATCCGTTGGAATGCGACCGCCTTTTCCGGCTCCTCCATGAGAAGCGCTTCCTTCTCCATGCGCTCGATCCTCTCCAAGGCTCTCTGCATCCGGGGGTTCAGCTCCTCCTTGATGAAGGACGCCGCGAATTTGCTCAGTTCCAGATCGGCCACATAGTGGTCCCGCCTCTCCCCGGGCGTGTAGACGACCTTCACGGCCCCGACGGATCTGAGAAGCTTCAATCCTTGGCTCGCTGCCCCCATGCTGATCTGCAGCTTCTCAATCAGGTCATCCATCGAAAGAGGCTGGCTGGATACGAACAGTAACCCGTAGATTTCCCCGACCGACTTCGGAAGCCCGATCAGTTTCAAAAAACTGATGAACATCTCGATCGCCTCGATATCCAATCGCGACAGACGCCGCGCATGTTCCTCTGACACAGCCTGGTTCATCAAAAGTCCTCTCAGATAATCAAACTGTTCAGAGATTTCAATAAAAAATGAACAAGCGCGTCCGGTCACCCTTGGTCTGGCCTGAGGACGCCCGTCAAATAAACTTCAATTTTCGTGCGGCAAATGCGACCATCCGGAAGAGGAGCAAGCCATGACGGAATCGCTGGATGTTTGTCTCTCCGTAGGTGCGTTCCCGGTAGCGGACCGGAATGTCACGAATTTTCAGATTCAGCTTGTCGGCCCCGAAGAGGAGATCGAAATCCCCGAAAGGATCAAAATCCCCGAAATAGGAACGTTGGGCGGCAATCGCGTCGTAGTTTGCCTTGGTGAGAACCTTGGTTCCACACAACGTGTCTTTGACACTTTGTCCGAGGAGCCAGGAGAAGAGGATGCCGAACAGCTTGTTTGCGCAGAGGTTGAGAAACTGCATCGCGCGCTCCTCCATGGGATAGACAAGCCGGCAGCCGTTCGCAAATTCACAGGATCCTCCGGCCACCGCGTGGTAGAATTTCGGCAGGTCCTCCGGAGGCATTGTCAGGTCGGCATCAAGGATCATCAGAACCTCTCCTTCAGCAAGAGCGTATCCGGCACGCACGGCGTCACCTTTTCCCTTACCGGTCTGGCGCGCGATCTTGATGCGCCGGTCCGGATTCTCTGCTTGAACGCGCTGGATCGCGGCCCAGGTGTCGTCGCGGGAGTGGCCTTCAATAAATATGATTTCGGTCCATTTTCCCATTTCAGGCATCCGGGCGACCGCTGCGGGAATGTTGCCGGCCTCATTCCTGGCAGGAACCACAACCGATACCGTGAGCGGGGAGGACGGTGGTTGGGCGCGCCTCCTGGCGATCGTGAAAAGGGAAAGGCAAAACCACGGAGCGAGCGGTGCCAGGATCCGGTTGAGGAGCGCGGAGAGGACGGGCACGTCGAGCGGGAGTAGGATCCTGGAATCGGATTTGATGATCTCCCAGCCGGCCAGTTCGGCCAGGTTCTGCACGTCGCCTCCAGAGAGCCAGTTCAGGACCGGCTGTTCCGAGCGCAGACCTATGAGGCTCGCCAGCTTGAGAACCGGACGCCAGAGTGTGTTGAAGCAGGTGATGACCAGACGGGTGTCGGGACGCGCGAAGCTCCCGGCCACTTCCAGCAGCCGCTGCGCGTCTGTGCAATGGTTCAGGGTGTCCGACACCACGATGACATCGTAGGTCTTCCAAGCCTGAAGCTCCGCCGCATCCGCCACAACAAAATGGGCGTCCGGGCAGCGGGCTCCCGCCTTCTCGATCTGCCGCGCCGAGGCGTCCACTCCCGCCTTTTCCCGGCACTTCAGCAAAGAGAGGAGCTGTCCCGCCCCGCATCCGATTTCGAGAACCGATGCCGTGGACGGGATTATCAGATTCAGGTAGTAAGCCAGGATGCGCCGGTAGGAATTTCCGCCGTCGGTCTCGCGGTAGGCACCGGCTTCGTGAAAAGAAATACTGTCTGTGGCAAGGTTCATGATGACGGGCGATCCTTCGTAGAAAAACCGGTTGAACGGCTTTCGGCGGGACGCATGGTGCAGGGTGGAACGCGGCACATCAGGAACAGATTTTCCTGCATTGTCAAAAGTGAAATCCCCTTGCTACCCGGCTTACTTCCTCGGGATGGGCCTCGTCCGGGTGCGGTGGCCGAGGATCACGGGCAGCCAGGTCCACACGATCTGGGTGGATACCGCATAATTCCACACCGCCCCGATCAGGGCGCCGGAGGCGCCCGCAAACCACCAGGGGATATGGCTTTCAAAGAGATACTCGGCGGACTGGATATTCACGATGGCTCCGAAACCGCAGATCAAGACATAGGCCGCAAGGCCGGGTGCGAGTGCCGTGCCCCGCAGGCGACGGGAACGGAAGGTGATCGCGTTGTTCACCAGAAAATTCGAAATCATGGCAACGATCGTGGAAATGGTTTGGGCGGTGACAAATGGCAGCCCGGCAGCGACATGAAGGCACCCGAGCAGGAAGAGGTGCAGCAACAGCCCCGAAAGTCCCGCAAGGACGTAGAGCACGAAGCTGACCGGAAGAAACTGCCCAAGAGTTTTGTCTGCCAGGAGGAACAGGTATTCCAGCCCGACAACGATATCCAGCTTGCTCTCCCCGTGCGCGCGCTCCCGGAATTCATATGGAAACTCACGCGTTCGCAACCCGCGACCGCAGGACAGCACGATATCCAGAAGGATCTTGAATCCTTTCCCGGTTGTTTCCCGGACCGTTTCCTCAAAGAGTTGCCGCCGGATGACAAAAAATCCGCTCATGGGATCAGAGAGTGGCGTGCGGAGCAGTGACTTCTCGATCTTTGTGGCCAACCGGCTGATGAGTGCGCGCTGTTTTGACCAGTTGCCCGTCCCGCCTCCAGCAGAATACCGGGTCCCAACCGCCAGATCGAGTTGCGGATCATCACGGAACGCCAGGATCATCTCCGGCAGAATCCCTTCGTCGTGCTGCAGGTCGGCATCCATGACTGCGAATAGATCGGCCGAGCTCGATGCCATGCCTTCCAGGCAGGCCGATGAGAGCCCGCGCCGTCCGACGCGACGGATGAACCTCACCTTCGGGTGGCTCCGGCTCAGCTCCAGCAGGACGCGGCTGGATCCGTCATCGGAGTCATCGTCCACGAAAACAACCTCCCAATCCATCCCGGCGAGAACCTGCTCAAGCTTCGCGATGACAAGCGGGATGTTCTCACGCTCCCGGAAAGTCGGCACGACCACTGTGACACTGGGAGATTGGACGGCGGGAGTCATCTTGGATGAATTGATCATCATGACTTCCCTTGGCGCTCCCCGCAAGTCCTCCCTGCCCGGAGAGCACACGAAGAGTTCCACATACCCTTCACAAGACAACGGCTGACGTTTCTCCCGAGTTTTGTCGGAGCGGCAGTTTCCTGAGCCTGGGAGCGACAGCGGGTCTGACGCGGAAAATCCCCTGAAAATTTCCCGTGTTGCGAAATAGCCGGCTTCCATCCAAGCTTACCGGCTCTATGGGAAAAATTGTCGTTGCGTATTCCGGGGGGCTCGACACCTCGGTGATTTTGAACTGGCTCAAGGAAACCTACGGAGCCGAGATCGTCGCCTTCTGCGCGGACGTCGGCCAGGGGGAGGAGCTCGACGGGCTGGAAGAGAAGGCGCTCCGGACGGGGGCGGAGAAATGTTATGTCGACGATCTTCAGGAGGAATTCGCCCGCGACTTCATTTATCCGATCCTTCAGGCCGGAGCGATTTACGAGGGAGAGTATTTTCTTGGCACGAGCATCGCACGGCCGCTGATCGCGAAGCGGATGGTCGAGATCGCACGGGCGGAAGGTGCCTCGGCTGTTGCTCACGGAGCCACGGGGAAGGGGAATGACCAGGTCCGCTTCGAACTCACTGCAGCCGCCCTCGCTCCGGACATCGAAGTGATCGCGCCCTGGCGTGACGCCCGGTTCCGCGATAAATTTCCCGGTCGCGCCGAGATGATCGCGTATGCCGAGGCACACGGGGTTCCGGTTGCCGCAAGCGCGAAGAA
>QYQL01000107.1 GCA_007280915.1 Verrucomicrobiaceae bacterium
ATCTGGACCTTTCCGCCGAGCAGTTCCCGGTTGAGGTAGCTGACAATCTTTGTCAGCCGCCCGATTTTTTCGATGCCTGCGCGGTATTTCACAAATACGGGATCATCCCACGGCGTGGAGTCGTCGATCCAAAGCCCGCCATCGGTCAGCGGAAGATCGCCGTTGAAGGCATTCCAGTTGATTTCGTTGAACATTTCGATGGCCGACACTGTGGCATTTTCCGCTTTCAGCAGCTCGAAAAACTCGCGGACGAAAGCCTCGCACAGCGACAAGTCGAGTTCGGAAAGCGGATACGAATCCCACGCGCACCCGCCGTGACCATGGTTTCCCGGACGTTTCTTTGTGCCGGGCGCATACAGGAGATGCTCATCACTCTCCAGATGAACCATCACTTTTACCCCGCGTTCATTGGCGCGTTTGATATGAGCAAGAAGACACGGTGCAAACGGTTTGCGCAGCGTGAGCCGGACCCATTTCGCTCCGGCATCCGCTATGGCATCAATATGAGCCAGCTGCTGTTCCGGGACGCCTTTCTCCATCCATTGCAGATTCTGCTCGGTGGTGCCGATCTCAAACCCTGTGGGCTTGGTTCCTGTTGCCGCGACTTCTGGTTCCTTGGCAAAACCCGGCGCTACGAGAATGGCGACGGCGGAAACCACGTTGACCAGCGACTTCATTTGTTTGGGATCAGCCCAACCACGAGCGTCCCTGGGTGACCACGCGGTATGTCGACCCGGAGCGAATGGGATTTTGGATCGAACTGAAATGCCAGCTCCTGGCCGTTCATGGAAACCGTCCGAGGCAGAATTTTCGACCAGGCGAGAAACTCCCCGCCGTCGCGCAGGTCGATTTCGATCCGCCCGGGGTGTGTCCGCCGGATCGCGGTCACGCAGCCGCCGCTGTTGAATTTGTCCGCAAGGCCGATTGCCGCAAATCCGTCAGAGACAGGAGCAAGGGTGAAAAGTTCAAATTCGAGCTCCCGAAGGGCCAACGGGAGGCGGTTCGATCGGGCGATGCGTGTCAGTGAACCTTCCTGATGCCGGAAAACAGCGAACTCTTCTCCGGAGAGTCCGGATACGTTATCCACACACACATCTCCATTCACAGGCGTGTCGGCAACGGGATTGTGTCCGCAATTGAAGACGCCGAGAACCCCGCCTCCTGCCGGATTGAGATTGAAGATTTTGAACAGAGCTGGCTCGCGGGAGGGATCCACAAAAAGGCTGTCCGCTGTTGGCCTCGCAGGCCCGAGGCAGAGTGGGACCGTGCGATCGCTCAGCGCCAGCTTGCTCAGGAGGCCGAAATCCGTTCCGCCGGGTTCGTCCGAAATGTAAACCGGCCCGCCTGAGATCGCTCGGGAAGCGGCGTGAAAAGCACCGGAGGGATGCCGGGTCTGGAACATGTCCCAATCCGGGATAATGAATTCTCCCATCCACAGCGAGTTGAGGGCGTTGTTGATGAGGTGCCGTCCATGGGATTCCGGCTTGTCGGGAAAGAAGTCGCTCGAGGTTCGCATGATCGCCGAGCGGGGCGCCTGAAGGATGCAGTCGTTCGAACACGAACTGCACCAGATGACGTTGCTATCGAATAACGTTTTCTCGGAGCGTTCCGTTGCTCCCACGAGTCCCTTCATTGCGCGGACCCGTCCTCCACGGTCCTCCCCGAGGGTTTCGATCCATGTCATCGCATCAATCTTCACCCCGTCAACTCCCTGTGAGCGAAGGAATCCATGGTAGGCGGAGAAAAACTTGTCGAGGTCCGGCTCCGCGACCGGCTTTTGGTAAATGGGAGGGTAGAACGTGCGTGTGACGGTCGCATCGTGTTTTCCGGACGGAGCGGCATCGACGCCGGTAAATCTGGCGGGGATCCTTGGTGTGATCATTTCGATGCCAAGGTCGGGAAGGGTTTGCGGATCGGTTCCGCGCCAGTATCCGTTGAACGCCTGCCATACGAGGACGCGCGAGACGTTGTGGGTTTGTTTGAGCTTCCGAACCGTGGCTGCCAGCCCATCCGGAAAACGCTCACGGTTGGCTTCGTAGCCGGTGAGCAGGCGGTCCGCAGCGCACTGCCAACCGTCGTCCAATATGACGAAGCCGGGACTCACGCCTCCCTCTTCGAATTTCCGCATGATCTCCATCACTCCGTCGTGCGAGACTTTTTCGTAAAAGGCATTCCATGAACACCAGCCCAGAAACCGGGCGAAGTCCGGCATCCGGGGAGCGGAGTTGACTGCACCAGACTGCTCGCGCACCCGGGCGGCAGCAGAGCGGATCAGTTTGAAGGGGTCGCCTCCCTCCTCCAAATAGAGGCCAGTGACGCGATCTGTCTTCGTCCGGCTATCGCCGCTTTCCGTAATCAGATGCAGTCTTCCATCCGTGCCCCCAGACAAGCTGGATCGGAAGGATCCATCAACCAGAGCGATCATTGCCAGATACTTTCCATTTCGAAGGTGGATCAGGAGAAACTGAGTTTCCGGAGGAACTTCGGGGATCGAATGGCCGGCGAGCGATTCCATCCAGCACGAGCTGCGTCCCCGGAAGCAGGACACGAAGCTGTCCATGTCGGCCACCCGTCCGATCGCGAAGTCCTTTTCGCTGAACGGGGCATCAGAGCGCAACTCGACCCAACTGCCTTCCTGATCATGTTTGGCTGCCAGTGTGACTTGATCGGAGAGATCCGTCAGGGATGGAGGCATCTCAGCGTCCCCGGACGCTGGACAGGCATCGGCAAAAAGGCCTGCCAGTAACACAGTGAGAGAACAACCCCACACCTGAAGGTTGAGTTTTAAGGATGCGGTTCCATTGTCCATGTGTCTGAGGAATCCTGGCAGAAGGAACTAGGGCACCTTTCCTGTGGCGATTTCAGCATACTTGTTGAAGATATCATGGCCGGGGCGCAGGGAGCCATCCATCCGGATGAATGCCATATAGCCGGGATTTGCTACCGGTCCCAGATCGGGGAGGTGCAAATCCGCTACAGGGCTGGTATAGAGTGCGTGTGGAAGAAATCCGACGCCCAGTTTGGTGAGGCCATCAAGCGCTCCTTCGACAATGAGCGCTCTGACCTCGTCGTCCAGAGAGCCCCAGCAGCATTCGGAGGCGACAACCGGCTTCTTCAAGCCGGCAGATTCCCACAGTTTGAGACTCTTCTGGGTAACAGCCAGATAGCCAATTTTTCTGGTCTCCAGGTTTTCTTTGTTCAAATACGCTTTGTCCGTTGGATTCGAGCGGAATCCTTTATACGGGTGGGTTGTCCAAAGGTCGCAATAATCGAACAGAGCCATTCCGTCCGGGGTCGCACCATAGCCGGGCATCCCGATGGTTGTCGGGTTGCCGGGGAATTTCTTGTGGACGTAATCAGCCAATTCCTTGAGCCATTCGTTGGACTCAACCGAAACAGGCTCATTGCAAAGATCCCACGCCAACACGTTGCCGGGACATGCCGAAAGAGTCGCGGTCACATACTTTTCAAACTCCTCAAATAGCAGATTCGACCAGTCCGCCCCCACGGGGTCATAGGGAGGCTTCCCATCCCAGATCGTGAAGAGAACAGGAATCATGAGCAGATCCAGTTCCTTGCAGGCGGCAAAGGCCTTCTTCAAATTGGCGATATAGGCTTTCGGATCTTTCTTCCACGCTCCCCAACTCAGCCAGAGGCGCACCGTGTTCATCTTTGGGAAGAGCTCCTTACCCCGGGCCAGTTCCGATTTGTATTTTGCCGCATCAAATTTATCGATCCAGATTTCCGGCCCGGTGCTTCCCCACGATGGTTGGTAGTTGAAGCCAACAATGTGCTTTGCCCCGTCCATCTGATCCCATGAGACCCGTTCAAACGCGGCTTTGGCACCGGGAGTATAGCGGGATAAGTCCGGCTTGGTCGTTTCGGCTCCACCGGCATTTTGAAATCCGGATGCGAGTAGCATTCCGACTGCCATGGCGAAGCAGAGTCCCTGAACGCCGGGTCGGTTTACGACTGGTTTCAAAATGACGTTCTGTCGTTTCATTGAATTGGGATCACTTGGCTGGCGGTTCGCTGCTGTCCTCTTTGAAAAGGTGCGCCGGATTCAAGGGCGGGTTCTTGGCATTCCACTCTTCAAAGAGAGCGGAGAGAGCCTTCACCCGTGCCGGTTCGCGGTCGGCAAGGTTGTTCTTTTCGCTAGGATCGTCCGCTAGGTTGAAGAGTTCGACCGGAGCGCGGCTGTTGTTCACCATCCATTTCCAGTCGCCCTGGCGCACCGCCTTCGCGCTCTGCCAGCGCCAGAAGAGCGCGTCGTGGGGCGGTTTCTTGGATTCGCCGAGCAGTTGGGGCAGCAGGTTTACTCCGTCGAGTTCGGTTTCCGGCAGGGGTTTTGCGCCTGCGGCGGCCAGCGCGGTGGGCAGGAGGTCGAGCGAACTGACCGGCGTGTCGAAGGTTTTTCCCGCCGGGAGCCGGCCTTTCCACTGGATGACAAACGGCTCGCGAATGCCGCCCTCGTAAACGTCGCCCTTGACGCCACGATAGGGCACGTTGAATGAACAGTTTTTGATGATTTTTTCCGGCGTGCCGGTGCCTCCGTTGTCACTGAGGAAAACAATCAGCGTGCGGTCCTCCTGGCCCGTGGCTCGGAGTGCCTTCAGGATCTCGCCGACGGCGTCGTCGAGGCTCATGATCATGGCTGCGCAGAGCGCTCGCTTGGGATTGGCGATGTGCTTCACCTTGTCCTCGCATCCGGGCGGCATGGTCTGCGGAAGATGGGGTGCATTGAATGCGGTGTAGAGGAACCACGGCTGGTCGGTGTGCCGCTCAATAAAAGACGCCGCCTCGCTGCCGAACGTGGTTGTGAGGTAGCCGGCATCGTCGGGTGAAATGGTGGTGGTGCCGCGCATCAGGGGGTTCCCCGCATCCTGCGGGCGCGTGCCGAGGTAGCCGTGCCCACCTCCCTGGAACCCGAAGAACTCATCGAACCCGTGCTTCTGCGGGTGATCGGAGGGTGTCGAGCCGAGATGCCATTTTCCGACCATCCCCGTGACATAGCCCGATGCCTTGAGGTGTTCCGCAAAGATTTTCTGTCCGGTTTGAAAGCAGGCCAGAAGATAGTTGTTATTCTCGTGACCGAAGCGCTGCTGATAGCGTCCGGTGAGCAGCCCGGCCCGCGTCGGCGAGCACTGGGGAGCGGTGACATAGCCCGCAGTGAAGCGGATGCCATTGGCGGCGAGAGAGTTGAGGTTTGGGGTCGGGATTTCCTTGCTGCCATTGAATCCGACGTCCGCCCAGCCGAGGTCGTCGGCGAGCAGGATCAGGATGTTGGGTTTTCCGACCGGCATCTTCGCCTCAGCCGCATCCGATGAGGTCAAAGCCAGAGTCAATGATGCGAAACAGAGAAGCAGGGATCTCATGGATGGATGTTCGATGGGGGGGGCTCCGGAAATGCGCTGACTTACCTGAGCGAAGCCGGGTACGCGTCACAGCGGGCACGCAATGCCGCGAGGGTCTCCGCACATTTGGCATCGTTCACGAGATTGTGTTCCTCCCGGGGGTCGCTGGAAAGATCGAAGAGTTCCTCCTGCACGGGGTTCGTATCCTTGTAGCGGATGTATTTCCAGCGCTCGGTCCGAACACCTTCGCAGCGCGGGAGAGGGCGTCCTTTGGCGGAATCTTCAAAGCCGGAGATGTCGTGCTCGTAATACCAGTCTTTGCGCCCGCCCGCGTTGGGATCGCGGAGAATGGGCTGGAGGTCGCTTCCCTGCATCGTTGGCGGAACAGATAAGCCAGCCATCGCCAGTATGGTCGGAGCCAAGTCAATGTTCAATGCCATCTGCCCTCGGCGACCATGGAGAGAGTCAGACAGACGCGGATCGCGGATGATGAGTGGCACGCGGATGCTTTCCTCATACATGTTCCATTTTCCAACGAGCCGGTGCGCGCCTTCCATGCTGCCATTGTCAGATGTGAATATGACAACGGTGTTCCGGTCGAAGCCCTGTTTCCGCAACATGTCCATGACGCGCCCCACGGCGATGTCCGCGCGGTGAATATATCGGTAGGTAGTGGCCATGTCCTTCTGATACTTCGCATCATCCTTCAAATAGTCCGCGCTCGGGGCGTTCGCGTTCCGGGTTTTAGTGATGGCTTCGGGCAGTTTGTCGAATGCCTCTTGAGTGAGCGTGGCAGGGCGGGGGATCGGCCCCTGCGGTGGAGGGACCATCTCCGGATCCTCCATCGCGAGCGGTCCGTGGGGTTCTTTGAGGGCCAGGATCAGGAGGAAGGGCCTGTCCTTCGGCTGTTCTTTGAGGAACTGATCCACTTTTTCCTCCATGATCGTGGTCAGATAGCGATCCTTTCCATCCACGGTCTGTCGGAAACTGACCGATTGCGGGAATCCATACCACAGGTCGAACTGGTCGGCGGGCAGGGCCAGATTTTTGTCATTCTTGTCGGGATTTCCGATGGCGAGTTTTCCCAGGAAGGCCGTGCGGTAGCCGGCCGCGCGCAGAAGCATCGGATACGTCTGCTTCCATTGTTCCGCATTCAGCGGTTTTTCGAAGCTGTTGATGCCGTGCCGCGCCATATACTGCCCGGTGAGCAGGTTTGCCCGGCTCACCGCGCAGATGGAAGTCGTGACGAACATTTGATCAAACACGACTCCCTCCGCCGCAAGCCTGTCCATGTTCGGCGTGGAGATGGCCTTGTTGCCCATGCAGCCCATGGCATTTTGTGGTTGGTCGTCGGTGAAGATGAGGACGATATTGGGCTTGGTGGCATCGGCACCTTGGGATGCGGACGGCAGTAATAATCCGGAAGCCAGCAAGGTGGCGGCCAGATGGCAGATTCGGAGGGTTGGTTGCATATTCATGGGAGGGTGGACTGTTTGTGCTTCGCCGGCTTGTCAGCGTCGCTCTCGGGACCTTCGGCGGTGTCCTTGAAGTCGGGTCCGACAGGTGGCATTTCAGCGGACCAGTGTTCGAACATCTCAAGCATGTTCTTCGCCTTTTCGGGATATTGCGGAGTGAGGTCGGTCGCCTCCTTTTGGTCCTTAGACAAATCAATGAGGCGCCATGCGTGATTGTCTCTGCCGCGCAGAAGCTTCCAATCACCCTGGCGGACTGCCTGTTCGCTCCGCCAGCGCCAGAATAAGGCATCGTGAGGGTCACCAGACTGACCGTCTTTGAGAAAAGGCAGGAGGTTCACTCCGTCGAGAGAGGAGTTGGCGAGCGGTTTCGCACTGGCGGCGGCCAGCGCGGTCGGCAGCATGTCGAGGGAGATCACCGGGCGGTCATAAGTCCTGCCGGCGGGCAGCGTGTCTTTCCATTGCATAATGAAAGGGATGCGGATGCCGCCCTCGTAAACCGTCCCCTTATCTCCGGTGAAGGGCGTATTGATCGAGCCTGTAAAGTGTTTGGGCTCGCCCTCGCTGCGCCGTGTGCCGCCGTTGTCGCTCAAAAAGAAGATGAGAGTGTTTCCCTCCTCCTTCATTTCGCGCAGTTTTTCCAGCACCGTTCCCACGGCTTCATCCTGCTGTGCCATTACGGACAACACGCCAAGCCGCTCCTTCGAGATGCCGGGAAATCGTGCACTATAATTTCCGAAATCCACCTGCTGGGTGTGTGGGGCATGGAGTGCAAGATACACGAACCATGGTTCATCGCGGTGCCGTCCAATGAAGTCCGCCGCCTTGCGTGCGAACACACGGTCGTCATACGCATGTGGCGACGGTTCGATGTCAGTGCCTTTCTTCGCCACCTGCCCGTAATCGTTGTAGCCAAAGCTCTCGTCGAAGCCGTGCTGCGTCGGAAACATCTGGTCTTTGCTCTCAAGGATCTCCTTCGGGGCTGTGCCCGCGTCGGAGAACCCGAGATGCCATTTGCCGAAGTGTCCCGTCGCGTAGCCGGCAGCTTTCAAATGATCGGCCATGGTTTTGCCGCCGCCCATGAGCATCACCGGAAAATTCGGATTCCCCTCGTGCCCGAACCGCTGCTGATATCTCCCGCTCAGCAGCCCGGCCCTTGAGGGAGAGCACTGCGGCGCGGTGACATAGCCTGCCGTGAATCGGATTCCGTTGGTTGCCAGAGAATCAATGTTCGGAGTTTTCACATCCGTCGAGCCCTGGCACCCGAGATCGGCATAGCCGAGGTCATCGGCGAGGATGACAAGGATATTGGGCCTGGCGGGTGAATCGGCAGCGGTAACCGGCAGGCAGGGGGAGACCAACAGCATTGCGACGGTCAGCCGACAAAAAGGAGATAGAATTTTCATGGGGGGGAAAGCAGGCAGCTTTTTCTCCTAAACCGCTACTCGACATTGGAGCCTTCGAGGATGGCATTCAAGTCCTCCTCCGGGATTCTGATGACATTTTTCCATTTGAACCCCTTTGCATTGAATATCTCCATGTCTGGAATTTTGCAGCGGAGGCCGTTTTGGATGAGGAAGACTGTTCCGGTGGCATCAATGAGATCGCCTTCCCGGGGAGTCACGTAAGGCTCAAGGACAGCTGTGAGATCAGGACCTTCGGGAAGGGCATCCAATCCTTCATCCGGAATTCTGATGACATTTTCCACTTTGAACCCATTTGCGTTGAAAACTTTCATATTGGGAATATGGCGAAGTTGGCCGTCGCGGATGACAAACACAGTATTCCTTGCTCCGATGAGATCGCCCTCCTCGGGCGCGGCAGACGGGGAGGGTGCAGCAACGTCACAGGGCGAAATGAAGTGATAAGTTCCAGAGGCAAGCTCCACAGAAGGACGACTGTCCACCGATTGGGCTGCGGCCACCCCGCTGGCAGTCTTCACCGGCTTGCCGGATTCCGTAATCTGGTCAATCGCGCTGCAAGGGAATGAAACCGTGGCGGTCGCGTTGGGTGGAACAGTCACATCCCACTTCAACTGCCCTCCCTGGCGGAGCATCCGGCTCTTGATCAAACCGCGTGGACTCTCGTAACTGAAATCCACCGAGTTTACCTGACGCGGCAAAGTGGGCCGAAGAGTAAAATGCCCAAACGCCGGCTGGTGGAGATCCGGCTCAATCCCGACCAAATCGCGATAGAACCAGTTGCCCATCGCGGTAATCCCTTCGATTTGGGCGAAGGAATCACTCTCCCCCCAGCTCTCGCGAATGGAGTTACCCGTCTGGCTGACCATGTTCAGGATGCTTGGATAGTCTTCCCGGAGCAGAATATCGCAGGCGGCATCAGCCTGCCCTCCCTGACTGAGCAGATGCAACAGGGGATAACTGAAAGGGGAACCGGTAATCAGGTGCCCCTTGGTCTTGGTCCGGAATTCCTCGACAATCTCTTTGGCCATCGTCTCGCGAGAAGCACGCGGCTCAAAATTGCCAGCATCCAAAGCGACATCCAACTGCTGACGTGTGGGAAGAGTCGGAAACCACACGCCGGTCTTCGCATCGAAGAACCGGTTGCGGCACTCCTGCTGGAATTCGTTCAGAATTTCTTGAACTTCCAGGGCTTGAGGTTTCCGGCCCAGGACTTGCAGCAGGTCGACCATTTCATGACCGATCTGCATGACCATCTCGCACTGCGCGAACATTCTGGACAGCGTTTTGTTTTCTCCCTGAAGTTCCGGCAAGTCCGCCAGGGCGCTGTCTGCGATGTGGTCGCCGTAAGGAGAAACTTGATTCCAGACAGAGTATTCGGCCATCTCACGGATCACTTGAATCATCCAGGGAATGAAGGGTTCCAGCAAACGCTGGTCGCCGTAAAATGCCGCCAAATCCCGCGGCGTTTGACTGTAATGATAACAGCCGCAAATCTCGATCTCACGGTTCTTGGAATTGGCATACGTGGCCCGCGCACCGCAGACTTTGGTTGCCGGCCAGTGGAGGGACTCGTTCATCCTGATGTTGTCATCCTGAAGCTTGCTCAAGAGGTCGTAATTTCCCAGCCAATAGGCGGTATTGAGATTGTTCATCGCCGGCAACGTGCTGTGGGAATACCTCTCGGCACCGTTGTTGTCCTGGAATTGGGAGTGATAGCACAGCTCCAGCGTGTCCTGGACCGCCTGAAGCACCCGGTTCAGACGGGCGGTGTCCGTGGTCAGGGTGCCGACACGTGGCGGGACCGTATGCAGATCGAATCCGTCCACTTCTGAGAGTTCCAGCGGTGTCTTAAGCCCCAACACCTCAATGTATCGGAAGCCGGTATAAGTAAACGACGGTTCCCAGACTTCCTCCGGCTTTCCTGAGGAGACAAACATGTCCGTGTAGGCGATCCCCCCGAACTGCATTCTTTTCTTTTTGCCGTCAGGTAGGGTGACATCCACAGATCGGAACGCTCCGTCGCTTCCACGCCGCTTGAACTTGAGCATGCCTGGTTTGAGCCCGGTGTTTTCAAACCCGTCGTAGAAGGCCAAACTGTGCGGCACCCCCTCGGCCTGACCGGCAAGCGCTTCGGAATATCGCACGACGACCATCTGGCCTTTTTGCAGGCCTTTGAAATGCAGTCGCACTCGGCCGCCCAATTGTTTGCCGAAATCATACACCCAGACTCCGGGCATGGGATTTGTCCGTTTGATCGGATGGCCTTGCTCAACGATTTTTTCCGGAGGCATGATATCCCAGCGCAACTCGCCCAGCGGATGTTTGAGTTTCGCCTCCTCGGCTGCGACCCATCCATGAGCGTCAAAGCCGGGAAGCTTCCAGCCCACGGGCTCTGTGTTGGCGTCAAAAAGTTCACCGCACCAGAATTTTTGACGTTCGATCCCGCCGCTGCCGCATTGCCAGGACGCATCGGTCGAAATGATTTCCTGCGTTCCATCGGCATATTCCAGTGCCAGGCGGGCGATCAACACCGGCCGGTCATGGTATTGCTCCGGCGTGTGCCCCAACCATGCCCGCAGCCGTCCGGTCACGGCCTGCACTCCAAGACAGTTGTTCCCGCTTTTCAATTGCGAGGTAAGATCGAAAACCTGGTAGTTCACCTTGACTGAAAAATGGGAATCGCTGGGTTCCAGATCCCGCTCGCCAAGTTTTTGGCCGTTCAGAAATGCGCGGTAATATCCAAGCCCCGAAATGTAGAGCCTAGCCCGAACCGGCGGGCTTTTAACGGTAAACTCACGCCGAAAAAGGGATGCGGGACAGGCCGTGTCCCGGAACAGGTCGTAATATTCCCGCTCCGATTTGGCGATGTCCTCGGTCGTGAGCTTTGATGACTTGTCGAGCTGAAGATGGAGCGGAAAGATGGCAAACTTTGCCCATGTGCGAAACTTCTCGTCCTCTATTGGAACCAGAGGTGATTGGATCCATTTGCAGGGTGCGCCAAGCTGCCAGTCGGAGGGATGAATTGCCCCGGTTTCAAACCATGTCGCCGGTGCGTAGCCACCGGGAAGTTGCTTCTGATCCCATGTTCGGACCGTCCAAAAATAACGGCGGAATGACTCGGGCTTCACGCCGAACGGCACCAACTGGCTGTTGCTGGATTCCACCTTGCCCGAGTCCCACAGCAGTTGCCCACTCTGCAAAGCCTGAAGCGATGGGGCAACCAGGATTTGATATGCCGTTTGCCGCTGGCCACGGGCGACTTTTCCCGGAGCATCCTGCCGAACCGGCATCTTCCAGGACACCCTGAGCTGGTCCAGGTCGATTCCCAGCGGGGTGACATGCATCTCAGTGGTCAGATCGAACGGCGCGCCATCGGCTCTTGCCGCAGATGTGACAACTGCTGACGCCAAAACCACCAAGATGACGAATGATAATCTCTTCATATCGGGCCTTTCATTGCTGAGGGCACATTAAAACACCGTGGGCTGGATTGTGCTACTAACACCCAACTCTGGTACGTTGATTCATGCTTATTCATGGTTGCTGCCGACAAAGGGTGAGACAAATTCATAGCTTCCCGATTCGACCTCAAACCTTGCTGTGTCGGGTGTCGTAGTGGCAGGGGATACTTGTTTTCCGCCTTCGGTGATCTTCGCCGCGTCAGTGGTAGGCACGCAAATGGTGGCGGTGGTGTTCGGTGGCACCGTGGCACGGAGCGTGATTTTTCCACCTTCGATTTTCCAGTCGGATTTGATTGCTCCGTGGATGGATTGATATTCGGCTTTGGCCCATGTCACACCGCCGCCGGGTTTCGGTGCGATGACGAAGTGCTTCCAGCCGGGCTGCGCGTCGTCGGGATTGAGCCCGGCGATGTTGCGCCACATCCATTCGCCCACCGCGCCAAAAGCCCAATGGTTGAAGGAGTTCATGCCCGGATCGTAAAAGCCGCGGCCTTTCACGTAGCCATCCCATCGCTCCCAAACCGTCGTAGCGCCGTTGTCAATCATGGCGAGCCACGATGGCGAGTTGCGGTTGGTGAGCACCTGCCAGACGACATCGGTCTCATGGTTTCGCGTCAGTTCCAACATGGCCCGGTGAGTGGATTGGATGCCGGTGGAAAAGTGATTCTGGTAACGGCGGATGTTTTCCACGAGGTGCTGGGCAGCTTTCGGGCGCAGGTCGTCGGGGAGCAAGTTAAAGTTGAGAGCAAGCGCGTAGCCGCCCTGCGTGTCGCCCTCGATGCGTCCGTCGGGTTTGACGTAGCGCTGGTTAAAGGCTGTTTTGATCCGCTTAAACAACTCGCCGTAGCGCCGCGCCTCTTCCTGACGACCAAGGGCGGCAGCCATCTTGGCCACCAATTCGGTGGAGTGGGCGAAAAATGCCGTGGCGAAAAGTTCCTTGGACACCGCGCCGCCCGTGGTGGGCCAGCCGGCTTGGCGGATAAAATCGCCATTGAGCCAATCGCCGTAGTCGTCGCCGCGGTAATTGGCCCAGATGAGGTCGGGGTTGGCTTTTTGGATGAAGTCCACCCAGCGGCAGGCGGCCTCGAAGTGCTCGGCGAGCAGGCGCGTGTCGGCGTAGTTCTGATAAACCCGCCACGGGATGATCGTGCCCGCGTCGGCCCAGCCTGGCTCGCCGGTGGCGCGCTTGTTCGGGTCGCGGGGATGTGGAGCGTGGCCGGGGAAACGTCCGTCATCGGCCTGATCGTCGCGGATGTCCTGCACGGTTTTGCTGAAGAAGGCGGCCATATCCATGTTGAAGATGGCCGTTTGCGCGAATGCCTGGATGTCGCCCATCCAGCCGAGCCGTTCGTTCCGCTGCGGGCAATCGGTAGGGGCGCTCATCAGGTTGGCGCGCTGGGTCCAGAGGATGTTTTGCATGAGCTGAGTCAGCGACGGATCGGAACACTCGAAGCGGCCTACGACCGGTGCGGCGGATCGAAACACGCAGCCCAGAACGGCGTTCGTGTCGGGGCGTGCCGCCAGACCGGTCAATTCGACGTAGCGAAAACCGTGGTAGGTGAAGTGCGGCTCGAAGACAAACTCGCCATCGGCGCGCGGCGTGTAGCGGTCAATCTGCGTATTTCCACGCAGGTTGGCCGTGTAGAGCGTGCCGTCATCGTTGAGCATTTCGCCGTAGCGCATGGTGACGTTCTGACCGATCGCACCGATGGCTTTCACGCGTGCCCAGCCGGCCATGTTCTGGCCCAAATCGAACACGAACACACCGGGCTTGGGTTCGGTCACCGCGATGGCGGGCAGCTCCATCTCCACCTGGATCGGTTCCCCGCGTTGCCAAACCAACTGCCGTGCATCCAAGTCGTAGCTCATCACGGGCTCCCACGCCCCGGCGTTAAAACCGGACGCGTCCCAGCCGGGCGCTTCCTTGGGCGCGGCATAGATTTCTCCGGCGTAAATTCCGGAGGCGCAAATCGGGCCGTCGGTGAAACGCCGCCAGGAGTCGTTGGTCACAATCGTTTGCTTCCCGCCATCGGCGAACTCCACTTCGAGCTGAAGCAGAAAGCGCATGTGGGTGCCATTGGCGTAGCGGCCCGCTCCCTGCAAACGGCCCGCATACCAGCCTTCCCCCAGAAAGGCACCAATGGCGTTCTCGCCGGAGCGCAACAGTGCGGTGACATCGTAAACCTGGTAGTGAACGCGCTTGCGGTAGCTGGTCCATTCGGGCGCGAGCAACTGGTTACCCACGCGCTGGCCGTTGATGCGCAGTTCGTAGAGTCCGAGCGCGGAGGCGTAGACGGTGGCGCGCTTGACCGGACGATCCAATTGGAACGACTTGCGCAGCATCGCCGCCGGCAACGCCCCGCCACTGTCACCTCCGGGCTTGACCGTCACCAACACGTCATCCGTCAGATGCGCAGCAGCCCACGGGCCGGTTTCAAACGAGTCGAGCGCGAACACCGGCGCGCCTTGGGCGAGATTTTTGTCGCCGTTCAGGACCTGCATCTCTGCCAGCGCGAAGGCGAAGTTGTCCGCGTCACGCCGCCCAAGTCGTGTGACCGTGAGCCGGACGAACTGCGCCGTGGTGGCGGGGAAGCGGTAGATCGGCGCGTTGACGCCGGGATTCGCCTCGTCGCCGGCGGTGCGATCGAGCAACACGCGCGCATCGGAGAAATCGGCGCGGGATGCGGCTTCAATCTTGAAGCGCACCGGGAACAGGAAACCCGGCGTGTCGGGAAAGTCGTAGGGCCGCGCCGGGAAGAGGCGCACAGCATCGAAGGTTTGCTGCTGGCCCAGATCAACCACGACCCATTTGATGATGTCCTCCGACTTGGCGATTTTGCTTTGATAACCATTGCACAACTCGCGCGGTGGCACGTTGGGAATCAGATTGGTGACGCTGGGGATTTCGCCGATCCACTTCGCCTGCCAGTCGGATGCTTGCAGCAAGCCCATCGTCCAAGTGGAGGGCCCGCTCCAAGCCGAGGGCTGGCCGTCCTTGTCCCACACGCGCACTTTCCACCACATCCGCGCCCGCGACACGAGCGGCTTGCCGGCATAGATAATATGAATGGTCTGGTCTGAAGAAATCTTCCCGCTGTCCCACAGATCCCCTTCCCCCTTGGCAAGCGCCTCGGGAGTTGATGCGACGAGAACTTGGAATGCGGTTTGATTTTGGCCGCGCTCCTCCGAAGCCAGCGTCCAGCTCAACCGCGGTTGCACAACATCAACACCGACGGGAGCGACACGGTATTCGCAGCGCAGCTTCTCGACTGCAAGACCGCGGGATTGGCTGGCCGCGGACGCGGGCGGACACAGAAGTGCGCCGAGCAAAAAAAGGCAGATAGTTTTGGGAAATCTCATGGCGAAACAGCCGGGCTATTCGACCTTCGGGCCGACGGGAATGGCGTTCAGGTCTTCGTCGGAGATCTTGATGATGTCTTCGCTCTTGAGCCCGTTGGCGTTGAGAATCTCCATGTTTGGAATCTGGCAGCGTTTGCCGTCAAGGATAACATAAATGGCACCGGCGGGAGACTGAATGATATCATACTGCTTCGGGGTATTGTAGGGATTGAGGGCCGTGGCAGCACTCGGGGGTTGGGGCTTGTTTGGCTTGGTGAGAACCGGACCTGCGGGAATGGCGCTCATCTCCTCATCAGAAACCTTGATGATATTTTCCCGCTTGAAGCCGCAGCCATCGAATACATTCATGCTGGGAATGAGAGAGCGTTTGCCATCCCGGATGACAGAAAGCGCGCCGCTGGGAGCCTGGATGAGATCACCCTCCTTGGGCGCGGCGGATAGGTTGGGGGCGGCCACGCCAATGGTCAAAAGCAATGCTAAAACAAACCTGATTTTCATATGATGAATTGGTTGCAGTAAATTATTTTATCGGCTGAAGGGTGAGACAAATTCATAACTTCCCGATTCGACCTCAAACACCGCGGTGTCGGACGTCGTGCTGGCAGGGGATACTTGTTTTCCGCTTTCGGTGATCTTTGCCGCGTCGGTGGTAGGAACGCAAATGGTGGCGGTGGTGTTCGGCGGCACCGTGGCACGGAGCGTGAGTTTCCCATTCTCGATTTTCCAATCACACTGGATGGCTCCATGGATGGATTGATACTCGCTCTTCGCCCATGTCACACCGCCGCCGGGTTTCGGCGCGATGACGAAATGTTTCCAGCCGGGCTGATTCTCGTCGGGATTGAATCCGGCGATGTTCCTCCACATCCATTCACCCACCGCGCCCAGCGCCCAATGGTTGAACGAGTTCATGCCCGCGTCCTGGAAGCCGCGGCCCTTCACATATCCGTCCCAGCGTTCCCAGATCGTGGTCGCGCCGTTGTCGATCATATACAGCCACGATGGAAACGTGCGGTTGGTGAGAAGCTGCCAAGCGACGGCGGGCTGGTTGTTTCTCATCAGCTCAAGCATGGCGTGATGCGTGGTTTGGATGCCGGTGGATAGATGGTTCTGGTAGCGCCGGATGTTCTCAACAAGATGCGCGGTGGCTTTCGGGCGCAGATCGTCCGGCAGCAGATTGAAGCTGAGCGCGAGCGCATAGCCGCCTTGCGTGTCGCCTTCGATACGACCGTCAGGTTTGACGAAGCTTTGGTTGAAAGCGGTTTTGATGTTTTCGAATAATTCGCCGTAGTAGCGCGCCTCTTCCTTGCGTCCGATCGCCGCCGCCATCTTCGCCACCAACTCGGTGGAGTGGGCGAAAAATGCGGTGGCGAAAACTTCCTTTGGCACCGAGCCCCCTTGGTTGGGCCAGCCGGCCAGTTTGACTTTGTCGCCGTTGAGCCAGTCGTTGAAGTCCGCGCCGCGGTTATTGGCCCAGATCAGCCCGGGATTGGCTTTGTGGATGAAATCCACCCAGCGGCGGGCGGCCTCGAAATGCTCCTGGAGGAGCCGGGTGTCCCCGTAGTTTTCATACACGAGCCACGGGATTATGGTGCCCGCGTCGCCCCACGCCGGCACGCCGGTATTGGGAATGTTTGAATCACCGGGAAACGGCGCGACATTCGGGAAACGCCCGTCGTCGGCCTGATCGTCGCGGATGTCCTGCACCGACTTCGAGAGGAAGGCCGCCATGTCCATGTTGAAGATGGCTGTTTGCGCGAAGGCTTGGATATCGCCCAGCCAGCCGAGCCGTTCGCCGCGCTGCGGGCAATCGGTGGGCACCCCCATCAGGTTGGCACGCTGGGTCCAGAGGATATTTTGCATGAGTTGGTTCAGCGAGGGATCAGAACACTCGAAGCGGCTTATGATCGGCGCGGAGGAGTGAAACACGCGGCCCAGGACAGAGTTCGTGGTGGGTGGCTGCGCCAGCCCGGTTACTTCGAGAAACCGGAAGCCGTGGTAGGTAAAATGAGGCTCGAAGACAAACTCGCCGTCCGTCCGCGGAGTGTAGCGGTCGGTCTGCAAAGCTCTGCGCAGGTTTCCGGTAAAAATGGTTCCGTCTTCGTTGAGCATTTCGCCGTGCCGCAGCGTGACCGTCTGATCGGCGGCTCCCATGGCTTTCACACGGACCCAGCCGACCATATTCTGGCCGAAATCGAACACGAATACGCCGGGTTTTGGTTCGGTCATCCTGACGGGTGTGATTTCTTTCTCGACCTGGATTGGCTCGTTGCGCTGCCAGACGAATTTCAATGAATCAACATCGGAACTTTGCACGGGTTGCCATGCCTTGTCGTTGAAGCCTAGCGTGTCCCAGCCGGGCGCTTCCTTGCGGGCGTCATACACTTCGCCGTCATAAATGCCGGAGGAGCGTATGGGGCCATCAGAGGTGCAGAGCCAGGATTCATCGGTGACAATCGTTTGCTTCCCCCCATCGGCGAACTCCACTTCGAGTTGGAGCAGGAAGCGGGGCTGTGTGCCATACCGTCCGCTCTGCAGCCGACCCGCATACCAACCCTCGCCCAGATAAGCGGCCACGGCATTCTCACCCGGATGGAGCAGGGCTGTGACATCGAAAACCTGGTATTGAAGGCGCTTGCGGTAACTGGTCCATTCGGGCGCGAGCAAGTGGTCCCCCACGCGCTGGCCGTTGAGCCGCAATTCGTAGAGGCCCAGCGCAGTAACGTAAGCCGTTGCGCGCCGGATCGTGCGATCCAATTCAAATGACCTGCGGAACATCGTGGCCGGCAGTGGCTCGCTGCTCTCGTTGCCGGGCTTGACCGACACCAACACGCCATCCGTCAGATTCGCTGCGGACCAGGTCCCGGTCTCAAGGGAGTCGGGTGCGGATACCGGTGCTCCTTGCGCAAGGTTCCTGTCTCCGTTCAAGACCTGCATCTCCGCCAGAGCGAAGGCGAAGTTGTTTTTGCCCTTCTGGCCCAGCCGCGTAACCGTAAGACGGACGAATTGCGCCGTCGTGGCTGGGAATCGATAGAGTGCAGGGTTTGTTCCGGGGTTCGCCTCATCGTCGTCGGTGTGGTCGAGGATCACACGCGTATCCGAAAAATCGGCGCGCGATGCGGCCTCGATCTTGAAACGCACCGGAAAAAGAAAGCCTGGGGTGTCGGGGTGGAAGTCATATGGCCGGGCGGGAAAAAGGCGCACCGCATCAAAGCTTTGAGGTTTTCCAAGGTCAACCGTGACCGACTGGGATCTGTCTGCGGACTTGGCCATCATGCTGTGGCAGCCGTTTTTCCCCTCCTTGCGCGCAGGAGGTTTCAAGGCATTGGTCGGATCAGCGATCCACTTCGCCTGCCAATCGGACGGCTGCAGCAAACCCATCGTCCACGAAGCGGGGGCACTCCAGGCCGATGGCTGGCCGTCCATGTCCCACGCCCGCACTTTCCACCACGCCCGCATCCGCGACTCGAGCGGCTTGCCGGCATAGACCACGTGGGTTGTCTGGTCTAAAGGAACCTTGCCGCTATCCCATAAATCCCCTTCATCCTTGGCCAGCATTTCGGGGGACGAAGCGACGAGAATCTGGAACGCGGTTTGCTTTTCGCCGAGCCGCCCCGACGCCAGCGTCCAGCTGAGGCGCGGTTGAACGACATCAATGCCGACCGGGTCGATGCGGTATTCACACCGCAGGTGTTCGATGCCGGTTTCGCCGGATGGATTGGTCGCACCTGCGGTGGAATATCCCAAGTGGATAAGTGCAAGGGGAAACAGTAGGAAGAGAGTCTTGGAGGGGCTCATGGGGTGCTATCGTTGCGGAGCACTAAACATGTAGTGGTGGGTTGTAGATAGAGGAGATATTTCGCAAGATAATCAGGGTCGTTGGCAGATCAGGCAGTCGGCGGGGAAATCATTATTTGGACGGGTCGGAATTTCATGTCAGACCGGACCCGGTTGCGCATCCCGGACCCGGTTGCTTCCAGATGCACGGGCCGGAATTTCTGAAGACGATGGGTTCAACCCGCTTTTCTCCGGAGAGTCGCGGGGAAAGTGTAATGCGGTTGTTGCTGACAACGGCGTTCGCCGTGTCGCCCAGGAGGATGGCAGGTCCGGGAAAGCCGGTGATGTCGTTGTTGGAAATGAGCAGATTTCATACGTTCAATCAGCCAGGATGATGGAGTGACCGGCCGGAACTTCCAGCCGGTGATATTGAGGATCGACGAAGGAAGGACCCGCTTGGGAGGAATCCCGCTTTCCGTCCCATACAACGGCATCGTTGACCCGGATCCGCCGCCAGTCGCCGTTGGCGGGCTTCGGCACGCAAACGGTGGCGAGCGTGTCGGGAGGCGCGTCCAACTCGATGCGAAACTGTTTCACCGTGCGCTGGATTGCGACGCGGATGTCGCCGGTCGACGTGGAGACGGAGGCGGCAATATCCTTGAGCGTTCCCATGTGCGGGCGGACGGAGAAAGTTTTCCATCCGGGAGTCGTCGGCGCGAGGCCAGCCGCGTATTGGCTGAGGATGGTGAGGGGGCCGCCGGACCATGCGTGGTTGTAGGTGCCCCTGCTGGCGCGGTCTTCGCCGCCGCCGAAGTTTTCCCACAGTGTGCTGATGTTGTCATCGAGCATCGGGGCATAGCGCGATTTCATCCGCTCCAGTCCCTGCTCCGGGGCTCCCATGAGGAAGAGCGCTTCGAGAACGTATTTCTCCATGTAGGGGCTTGCGTAAGTCTTTTCGGCGAGGACGCGCCGAATGGCGGGATATTGCTCCGGCTTTGCCAGACCGGCCACGACGGCCATCGCGTTCGCCCGATCATCCGTGTCGCCGGGGTGGGAGGGCGAATGGTAGTGGTCGCGTTTCCAGAATGTGTCGTTGAATGCCGCGGCGATGGAACGCATCTTTTCCTGGTAGCCGGCCACGTCGGCGGTGTTGTCGGTGAGCCGGGCCATTTCCACGGCGGCTTTGAGCGCGAGATAGAGCCAGGCGTTGTCGAGCACGGCCACGTCGGCATTCTTGCCCCAGTCCGGCCAGTCCCATTCCCCGGCGCGATGGACTGCCAGCCCGTCCGGCCCGAGTTTCCAGAGCGCGAGATACGAGCGCACGGCGGGATAAACTTTCGCGATGGTCTCGCGGTCTCCGGTATAAAGGTAATAGTTCCAGAACCCATACCAGCCGACGCTGGCAAGTATCTGCATCGGCAACTCGCGGTTCCATGTTCCATCCTTGACCGTCTTGCCGCCGATTTCCTGCGTGCGATCTGCCACAACGCCGGCCGGGACCGGCGCGTAGAGCGAGCCGTCGGCGCGCTGCCAGCGGGCGAGCTCGAGGATTGCCTTCCTTGCCAGTTGCGGGCCGCGCGCAAAATCAAAAACATAGAACGCCTCTCCGAGTTCGTTCACGGCGTCGCCCCACCACTGCGCGCGCTCGCGGTCGGGACAATCCATGTAGTTGTCGCGCATGGTCACGTAGAGTGTCCTGCGCGCTTTCTCCCAGAGCCGGTTCAGCGCGGGATCGTCGCACTCGAACCGCCCGGCAAAGTCGGCGTCGTATCCGGTCTCACGATATTTCAACGCCAGAATTTTCACTCCTTTCGGGATCGTGTAGCGGACCTGATGACCATTCATCCAGCCGGGGGATTCGTATTCCTGCACACCATCGCGGGTGATGTAAACCGCCCGGACACAAGGCTGATCGCCCACGATGTCGTCATCCGTGCGGATGTCGATCGCGAGCCCAGCGGGAGCTTCGATCTTGAGATAGGGGGTAAGCTGGGCGTTGTAGGGCAGCTGCGACACCACGGTTCCTCCGTCGCTTTCCTTGGGCGGCGTGTTCTCATAGTCGCGCAGGCCGGAGTTCTTCCACTGCGGGATCGGACGGAGGACCAGTTTCCCCCACGGCACGATCGGAGGCTTCCCGAATTCAACCGCCTGCGCCCACGTGTGATCGTCAAATGCCGGCGACATCCACGAGCCGATATCCAGCCGCGCGTCGAATTGAATGTTCGGCTCGGACAGGCGGAAATTCGGATAGGGCTTATCGGTGTTTCCAAAGGCCGGGTGCCGAATCACCTTCCACGACGTATCGCTGATCAAAAACGGCTTACCATCGAGAGTTGCATCAAAGAGCAGTCCTGCCTGACCGCTGCTGTTGTGCGAGAAGCCGGGCTTGCCCCAATACCAGAGCAGCACCGCGATCGTGTTCTCGCCGCGGCGCAAATGCGGCGCGAGATCGATCTCATCGCAATAGGTGTCCTGCGGCGTGGGACCGCGCTTGAGCTGACCCTCGAACACGACCGGTTCCCCGTTGACCCACAGCCAATACTTGCTGTCGCACGCGATCCGGACCGGCACGGACGCCGGGACGGCATCGAGCGTCACCTGTTTCCGAAAACAAAGCCATTCGTTGCTGGCGACTGCCTCTGGCACCCCGATCCACTGCGCCGACCATGGAGCTTCGGCCTGGCTGGAAAGGTTGAATGCCAGGCTGATGAACAGAAGAATCGGAGCCGGAAAACATTTTTTCATCGGGGCAAAATCGGATGATGTGGCATCAAACCCGGTTCCACGACCTTGTCAATGTCTCGGGAGACGCTCGCTAAACGCGAAACTTATCACAAAAGGAACGCCCGTGCTCCCACTCGCCCGGATCGCAAGGAGCGTGCTCATCCGCGAAAAATGCGTTGCTTGCTGGGGATTTCCAAAGTCATTTTACCTGTAGCCATATTACCCCATGGCAAACAAACCCAGTTTGGCATTCACCCTTATTGAGTTACTGGCAGTCATCGCGATTTGAGCTGCACTTTTGACGCCCGCTATCAGCAGAGTAAAGGAGGACTCCACACCATCAAGTGCGCCGCGAATATACGGCAGGTCATGGCTGCCGACTGAAGCGTAATGCCAAGATCAACGTGGGCTTTGCCGATGGTCATATGGTGCTCGCCGCACCGGACGACATCGAATGGGGGCAGGAGCCAGTCCGCCTAGGTGACACGTTGCAGCGATCCTTTCTGGGGTCATGGTTCTTTGACGGTGTTGTTTTCCAAACGCACGGCATCGGTATTGCCGAGTGTTATGGGTTCAAGATGCGTTTCTCCAAGGGGAGGAATCGAGATATTCACGATGTTGTTATTGCGCACGATGGCATTCTGTGTGTCGCGCAATACAATGGCAGGGCCGTCAAAACCGGAAACTTCGTTGTCAGCAATGAGCAGGTTGCGGTGCAGCCTGTCGCCGCCCGGCTTGAAAATCGTCGCCCAGATCGCGGCGTCCCCGCGAGCGATCCGGCCGCAGTTGCTGATGCGGTTTCCGCGCACGACATAATCCATCGCTCCCAGGCCCTCAAACGGCGCATTCCAGAATTCGACCGCGCCGCCTCCGAGGCCTTCGAAGGTGTTGTTTTCGATGAGTCCGCCGACCCCTTTCGCGAGCACTCCGATGCGGCGGCCGTTGCGGACGGTGTTGTTGCGGAAAACAAACTGGTTGCAGGTCCGGTTGGCATCGAAGACCTGGGTGATCGCTTCGTCTGAAAGCGTCTTCTTCACTCCCACCTGTTTGACCCCCGGCCGGCCAAGGATGATGTCTCCCACATCACCGTCGAGCGTGACGTCGAGCGATTTCTCCAGCTTCGTTGCGCTGACGACGCGGCGTTCGCTGATCAGCTTTCCCTCGGCGCGGTTGAAAAACTGAAGGACGTCGCCCGGCCGGATGTCGAGCGCGATGTCCGCACCGACCGCATCGTAGGGATTGTGCAGGGGGATGAGCACGCGATTTGCGGCGATTTTATCATCGATGCCCATGACGAGGCAGTTGACGTGGCAGATGTCGTCCCCGGTGTTCTCCCATGTGCCGCCTTCGATCCACGGCCCAATGCGGGCATTGTGGTGGTTGTGTCCGCCGTTGTTTGCGGCGAGGAACCGTCCCGACTTCAGCCGGATGCCGCAGTGCAGGATGGCGAGGCGGTTCGCATAATGCGAGTTGAACGCCTCGTTGGAGACTGCGTGGGCGGTGAGGTTGAGGAAGGTGATGTTGTCGCTGGCGTCCACATCAAACCCGGTCACGATCCGTGGATCGAGCACATAGACATCGCCGGGGGCCAGCTCCCGCAACTGCTCCCGATTCGCTGCTGTGAAACGATAGAGGCGCTCTCCCATCTTCTGCCATCCCGCGTGCTCGAACACCAGGTTCACGCCCTGTTTTATGCGCGGTGCATCCGGATCAATAATCATGCCTTTCCTGTCGTGCTCGAACGAGGGATTGGTTTCAGGAAGCGGGTGCCCCGGTGCGATTTCGACATCGAACGTGCCCGCAGCCACATCCACGGCAATCACTCGCCCGGCCGTGTATGGCAGCGGATCGAAGTCGAATGTGAAGTTCTTCACCAGAATCCGCTCGCAATGCTCCAACTCAACATAAGTGAGAAATCCCGTGAACGTGATATTCGCACCGCCCCCGTCGATGATGAGATCGTTCGTGTTTGTGAAGCCGACGAATGCCTTTGCCCCGCCGGGATCCAGCAGGTAGTCACCCTTCTCAAACTGCACGGTGGCCGGCGTGTGTTTTGAGGCCTCGGAAAAAATGTGTTGAATGTCGGCGAACGTCGCATTCCGGGAGACATCGAAAACCCGCTCCGGCAATCTAATCGAAAACCGGCGTCCTTCCGACCACGGTCCGCGAATTCCCTTGGCATCCACTCCCGCCACCCGCCACCAGTAGTCGCCGGGTGGGAGTTCCCTGTCTGGAACATACCAGCCGATGACCGCCGCGAGGCGGTCCGTGTCCACGATGCGGGTGAAATCCTTGTCCGCGGCGATCTCGATATCATGCGAAGGCATCGCTTCCGGCGTGGGCACCAGCGTGCTTTTCCACTGGAAGTGAGGAATTGCCGCCATGATCTCGGTCCCGTCCGCCGGTTCGACAAGGACCGGAAGTTGCAAGGCATGCAAAAAGCCAGTCATGGCAAAAAGGAAGCCGATTGTATGTTTCATGGCTTTCCGACGGGATCCGGCTGGACAATTCCACGTATCACCAGCTTGCTATTTTCCGTCCTTCACTGCGAATGCATAACTTCCTGACTCCACAGACAGCAGGCTGCGATCCCCATCTGTCCGGAGGAATTTCACGCTCTCGGCCTTGTCGAGCGGGTGGCCGCCCTCGGTGATGGACTCGGCGGATTTTGCGGGGAGGCTGACGGTGGCGGTCGTATTCGCGGGGATCGTGACGTTCACGAGGAGGTTGTCGCCGTCCTTCTTCCATTCGCTCGTGATCTTTCCGCGGATGCCGGCGTAGACGGTCCGGGCGAAGTCGAGTTTTTCATCGATTGCCGGGGCAATGGTGATCGTCTTGTAGGCGGGAGTGTCGTTGCGGATGCCCCCGAGATTTTCGACCATCCATTGGTAGACGGCACCGAAGCTGTAGTGGGCGAAGGAATTCATGCCGGATTTTTCGAACCCGTTTTCCGGCGTCCATCCGTCCCAGCGCTCCCAGATGCTCGTCGCGCCGCATTTGATGCTGAAGCCCCATGACGGGAAGGTGTCGTTGTGGACAAGGCGGCAGGCGATGTCGTTGCGGCCGATTTTCGCCAGCACGAGCATGAGATCCTTTGTTCCAACAAAGCCGGTTGTGAGGTGCCAGTCGTGCTTTTCGATGTCCTCGGCGAGATATTTGGCGGCAAGCTTCGCATTTTCTCCGGTGACGAGGTCGTATGCGAGGGCGAGGACGTAGACCGCCTGCGTGTCGCCCTTGATGCGCCCGTCAGCGCCGACATACGCCTTGTTGAAGGATTCCTTGATCCGCTCGAAGAGCGCGTTGTATTTCGCGGCATCCTCGGTCTTGCCGAGTGCTTCCGCTGAACGGGCGAGCAGCTTTGTGCTGTGGGCGAAATACGCCATGAAGATGACATCTTTGGGAGTGTCCGCCTTGATGCTCACCCAGTCGCCGAAGCAGTGGAACTTCGGCGGAGGCAGCAGGTCGGGGGTGCAGCGGTCCTTGCAGAACTCGATGAACCGGCACATCGAGTCGTAGTGGGCTGCCAATTCGCGCGTGTCGCCGTAGACATCGTAGATCGTCCACGGGCAGACGACTCCCACATCGGCCCACGCCGGGCCACCGTCATCCCCGCCATTCGACAGGAGCGGCTGGACGGGGGCGACCCGTGGAAATTGGCCGTCCGCACGCTGGGCATCCTGCAGGTCCACGAGCCACTTGGCAAAAAACGCCTGCACGTCGGTGTTGAGGGTTGCGGTGCGGATATAGATCTGTGCATCGCCGGTCCAGCCGAGGCGTTCGTCGCGCTGCGGGCAATCGGTGGGGACATCAATGAAGTTCGCCCGCTGGGTCCAATAGATGTTGTTGTGAAGCTGGTTCAGCATCGGGTCGGAGCACTCGAAGGCGCCCGCGACCGGCGTGTCGCTGCTCAGGGCAACACCGACGACGGTGTCCTCATCCGGCTTTTCCGTCAGTCCGGCGACCTCGATGTATTGGAATCCGTGGAACGTGAAGCGTGGGGACCATGTTTCGATTCCGCCGCCTTTGCAGATATAGGAATCGGTGGCGGCGGCGCTCCGCAGGTTGATGGTATAAACCCCTCCGTCTGGAGCGAGACGCTCGGCGTGGCGCAGGGTGATTTTTTGTCCCGGTTTTCCATTGACCTTGATGCGCGGGACACCCGCAAAATTCTGTCCGAGATCGAACACATAGACGCCGGGTTCGGGCTCTGTGATCGACTTTGCCCGGAATTCCTTGATCGCCACGACCGGCGGCCCGGTGTGCGCCTGCAAGACTGGGCTCAGGTTCGCGCCTGTATCCACTCCCGCCCACGACGAGTCATCGAAGCCGGACCGGTCCCAGCCGGTGAGTTCTTTGCGGGCATCATAGGTTTCGCCCTGCAGGATATCCGCGCTGGTGATCGGCCCGGTGGCTGCTTTCCAGCCGGGTCCGGTGGCAACCACCTGCCGGGATCCGTCGGCAAACTCCAGCACGAGCTGGGCGAGCGCGCGCGGCTGATTCCCGTAATGCTCGCGCTTTCCATACCAGCCGATGTAGCCGGAATACCAGCCGTCCGAGAGGATCGTGCCGAGCGCATTGGGCCCGGGCCGGATGGCGCCCGTGACGTCGTAAGCCCGGTAGTAGACCCGCTTGTGGTAGTCGGTCCATCCGGGGTTGAAATAGTCGTCGCTCACTCGGGAGCCGTTGAGATGGGCGTCGATCCATCCGAGGGCGACGGTATAGAGGGTGGCGCGGACAACCGGCTTCTCCACTGTGAACTCCTTCCTCAAATAGGCCGCAGGCTGTGCGAGCTTGCCCGCCGCCGGGAGCCGGCCCCACGGCTTGATGCCGTGCTCCCCGAGAACGCGGGGAGCCGTCCACTCGTCACGATTCCCCGCATCGGCGCTGGTCTTGTCGGTCGCCAGCCACGATTCGTCCGTGACTAGGGTGATGGTCTTTCCAGATTTTGTTTCGACCTGGAATTTCAGGATCAGCCCGGCCGGTCCCTTCTCGGCATTTTCAACCGTGGCACGGATCTCGTTGTCCCCATCCTTCAAATATTCCAGAGCATTGAAGATGCTGGCGCGCCGCGGATCGTTGGGAGACGGCTTGGTGAGGCCGACGCGCTGGCCGTTCAGGTTCACGCTGAAGCCGCCGCCTGAGGCGATCAGGATCTCGGCGCGGGAAATTTCGTTCACGGGCGGAAGTTTGACGGACCCGACAAACACCCGCGTGCCCAGAGCGGCCTCAGGAAAGGAGTCCCCCGCAAACCAGATCCATTTGCCGCGTTCAAAGTCCGCCTCCGGGAGTTCTGCCTGACGAGGCTTATCGTATCCGATCCACTGCGCCTGCCAATCCGATGGGTTCAGCAGCCCGGTGGACCACCTCGCCGGTGCGCTCCAGGGTGATTCTTTTCCAGCCGCATCCCAGACTTTGACTTTCCAGAAGCATGGCTGCCCGGAATTGAGCGGTTTCCCGGCATAGATGATGGCGGTGGTGTCGCTGCTTGAGACCTTCCCGCTGTCCCACAGATCCCCCTTGTCCTCGTCCAATGTGGACTTGCTGCCAGCCACAAGAACCCGGTAAGCCGTCTGGGATTGTCCGCGCTTGCCGGATTCGACGACCCAACTCAGGCGGGGCTCGGTGCTTCCCACGCCCAGGGGATTCACCAGGTATTCACACCGGAGATAGGAAGGGAGTAATTCGTCCCCTGTGTAGGATTTGTCGGCTGCGCGGTCGATGCAGGATCGTGGCTCAGGTGTGTTGGAGGAATAAGCGGGCAACGAGGCCAGAAGTGTGGCAACCGTGATAACAACTGGGGGTAATAGCTTCATTTTGTGCAGGAGGGTTTCAGTTTTCTCCGGCAAAGTAAAATTGAACAGGGAGCTCTTCAATCATCTTCGGCGAATGAGACGCCTCCGCCCCCATGTTTCCTTGGAGAGATGTCCGCCGTGTCGGCATGAATTGCCCGCCAAGATTGTTGCTTTTGCTGTCCTGCTTGCGAAGTGGAATTTGATCCCGTATATGACTGAAGTGCAAAATCCCCCGAAGGTTTTTCGCTTGTTGTCTGTTTTTGGGACGCTGCTGATGGCTTTGGTCTGCTCTTTGACAGCAGCACCCGTAGCCGAAGTCACTCCGCATTTTGTGCCCCCACTGGACACTGCGCGCGACCGGCTTTTCAACTCCGGATGGCTTTTTCACCGTGGGGATATCGAAGGTGCGCAGGCGGTGGGATTTGATGATTCGAACTGGCGCAGGCTGGATCTTCCGCACGATTGGAGCATCGAGCCGATCCCGGCCGGCGGCGAGGCAGCGCCGGTGCTCGAGCCGATTCCCGGTGAATGGCGGTATACGGTCGGCGATTCCGAAAAATATGCGAAACCGGGCCTTGATGACTCCGGTTGGAAGACGATCACCCTGCCTGCCATGATCCCCGATTCCCAACCGGCGACCTATTACTGGTTCCGTCGGGAAATTGATCTTCCAAAAGAGATGTCCGGCAAAGACGTGATCTTCAACCTCGGCTGCATTGACGACTGCGACGAACTTTATGTCAACGGCGAGAAGGTCGGCGATACCGGAGTGATGCCGAAGAACCAGCCTCAGGGCAACTGCACGCCAGCGTTCGGCGAATCCCGGAGATACTCGGTTCCGGCGCGGCTGTTGAAACCCGGGAAAAACCTGGTGGCGATCTGTGTTTACAACAACAGGCGCAAAGGTGGGTTTCTGCCTCCCAAGGGAACAGGATCCGAAACCGCCGAGGTATTTGGTCCGTTCAGCAACCGGGCGATCGGAGGCACTCACAGCGGCTTCACCGTGGGAGGAACGGGATGGTATCGCAAGCATTTCACCGTTGATGCCGCCGATGCGGGGAAGCACTTCGAGATTCTTTTCGGCGGGATCTACATGAACAGCGATGTTTGGATCAACGGCCAGCACCTCGGGCTCCATCCGTATGGTTACTCCAGCATCTCCTATGACCTGACCCCATATATCAAGCCGGGGGAGGGAAACGTGATCGCCGTCCGGGTGCGGAACGAGGGGATCACCAGCCGGTGGTATCCGGGCAGCGGGATCTACCGCAACGTCTGGCTCACAAAAACCGGACCGACCCACATCCGCCGGTGGGGTGTCCAGATCCTAACTCCGGAAGCGAACGAGCGGAGCGCGAAGGTCGTTCTCAACACCGAGGTCGATGGCGACAGCAAGGGATGCGAGCTCAGAATCCGTTTGATTGACACGCATGGGAAACCAGTTTCCGAAGGGACGGGACAAATCACCTCCGGAACGATCCCTCTGACGCTGGAGGTCAACCAGCCGGCGCTCTGGTCGGTGGATCATCCGAATCTCTACAGCGCAAACGTGCAACTTCTCCGCGATGGGAAGGTGATCGACGAGGTCGTGGAGCCTTTCGGGATCCGCACGATTTCCTACTCCGTGGACAAGGGGTTTCTGCTCAACGGCGAGCCGGTGGACATGTGGGGCGGCTGCCTCCACCACGACAACGGCCTGCTGGGCTCCGCCGCATTCGACCGGGCCGAATACCGCAAGCTCGAGATCATGAAGCAAAACGGCTATAACGCGGTGCGCGCCTCGCACAATCCGATGAGCGACGCATTCTATGAGGCCTGCGACCGGCTCGGGCTTCTGGTCATGGACGAGGCGTTCGACCAGTGGCATGTCCATAAGACCCCGCAGGACTACGGCGGCGAAACATTTGAGAAATGGAATGCGAAGGACCTCGAACTCTGGCTGCGGCGGACCCGGAACCACCCGAGCATCGTCATCAGAAGCCTTGGCAACGAGATCGGCAACCGGGAGAAAAGCGAGGATGAGCTGGCCAACATCCTCACCGGCCTGAAAAAGGAAGTCGCCAAGTGGGATCCCACGCGCCCTGTGACCGGGGGGACCGCCCAGGCATTCGACAACCACAAATACCTCGGGCTTTACGACGTGAAGGGATACAACTACCGGGAGGACAAGATTGAGGAGAATCACAAGCTCTTCCCCGATTGGAATGTCATCTGCACAGAATCCTTCCCAAGCGGGAACAGCCAGCTGGAAACATGGAACTTCGTCAACGAGCGCCCATGGGTGAGCGGATCCTTCGTCTGGAGCGCTTTTGAATACATCGGGGAGAGTTGGTCAGGCCAGGTGCTCCTGAACGGCGAGGAGGCCGGCTGGCCCTCCTATGCCGCAGCCTGTGGTTTGATCGACATCACGGGGGTTCCCAAAGGCGGTCAGCTTTTCCGCAATGTCATCAGCGGAACCAGCGACATGGAGATCCTGGTTCTGGAGCCGCCTCCCGAAGGCCGTTCCTACCAGATCAAGCCCTGGGCATGGCCGAACGAATATCCTTACTGGGACTGGAAAACCGGCCAGACGCTGGACGTGAAAGTGGTGAGCCGCGCGCCCGAGGTGCGGCTGAAACTTAATGGAAAAATTGTCGGTAGCGGAACGAACAACAAGGACCGCATCACGAATGTTTTCAAAGTCCCCTACGAGCCGGGTGAGCTTGTCGCCGAGGGATTGGAGGACGGCAAAGTCATTTTCAGCAAGACTCTGAAAACTCCGGGCAAGCCGGTTGCGCTCCGGTTGACCAGCGACCGCTCGCCGGTCACCGCGAGCCGGAACGACCTCGCATTTGTCTCGGTCGAGGTCGTCGACGCCAATGGGGAACCGGTCATGGCTGGCAGTCACAAAGTGCGCTACAAGGTGGATGGTGACGGGACGCTCGAAGCCTGCGGCAATGGAAACCACAAAGACGTTCAGGGATTCCGCAATGCGGACGGCGGCACCACATGGCATGGGCGTTCGCTTGCCATTCTCCGTCCATCGGGAGCGCCCGGAGAGATGCGCCTGACGGTGGAATCCGACGACTTCCCGTCCGCCAAGCTATCGATTCCTGTGACCAAACCATGAGACGAAAACTCCTCCCTTTTCTATTTTTCTTTCTCGCCGCAGTCGCCTTCGCCGCTCCCGACAGGCCATCCCGTCCGCCGAACATCGTTCTTATCTACGGCGACGACATCGGCTACGGCGATTTCGGCTGCTATGGTGCGACCGCGGTCAAGACGCCGAATGTGGATCGCCTGGCAGGCGAGGGGATCCGGTTCACCAACGCCTACTGCTCCTCTGCCACCTGCACTCCCTCGCGCTACTCGCTGCTTACTGGGGAATATCCGTTCCGGCAAAAGGGCACCAACGTGCTCCCGGGCGACGCCGCGCTCATTATCGAACCGGGCCGCGCCACGCTGCCGTCGCTTCTCAAGCATGCGGGCTATAAAACCGGCATCGTCGGAAAATGGCATCTGGGCCTCGGCGCGGACAAGGTGGACTGGAATGGCGAGATCAAGCCTGGCCCGCTCGAAGTTGGCTTCGACTACTCGTTCATCATGGCCGCGACCATGGACCGCGTGCCGTGCGTATATATCGAAAACCACCGCGTCGTCGGGCTCGACCCGAAGGACCCGATCCAGGTGAGCTACAAAAAACCTTTTCCCGGTGAGTTGACCGGCCCCGACGTGAAGGACCGCTCGACATTGAAAATGGACAGGAGCCACAACCACAATGATGCGATCATCAACGGCATCGGGCGCATCGGCTTCATGACCGGTGGCAAGGCGGCGCTTTGGAAGGACGAGGAAATGGCCGACGTCTTCACCAGGCAGGCGCTGGATTTCATCGGGCGAGAAAAAGACAAGCCGTTCTTCCTCTACCTGGCCACAAGCGACATCCACAAGCCGCACGTGCCGCACCCGCGATTCGTCGGCAAGACCCCGATGGGGCCGCGCGGCGACACGATCGTGGAGTTCGATGCCTGTGTGGGCGCTGTCCTGAAAAAACTCGACGAACTCCATCTTGCGGAAAACACGATCGTTATCATTTCCAGCGACAACGGCCCCGTGCTCGACGACGGTTACAAGGATGGGTCGAACGAAAAGGTGGGAGACCACAAGCCTGCGGGGCCGCTTCGCGGTGGAAAATATAGCCGATTCGAGGGCGGCACCCGGATGCCGTTCCTTGTCCGGTGGCCCGCCCGGGTGAAGCCTGGTGTTTCCGACGCCATCGTAAGCCAGGTCGATCTCCCGGCGTCCCTCGCCATTCTCGCCGGACAGAAGCCGGACCCCAAAACCATGCCGGACAGCCAGAACGTCCTGCCCGCGCTCCTCGGCGAATCGAAGACTGGACGTGAGGAAGTCGTCCTGCATGCCCAGGATGGCGGTCTGGCTCTGAGATCGGGCAACTGGAAATACATTTCTCCCGGCAAAATGCGCGAGGGCCTCGGTCCGTGGAAATTCTCGGTGATCCCCGAGCCGGGCCTCCTCTTCGATCTCTCGTCGGACCCCGGCGAGACAAAGGACCTTGCGGCGGCAAACCCCGAAAAAATCCGGGAACTCGCTGACAAACTCAAAACGATTTCCAACAACCCCCAGCAGTGACCCCAATGAAACAGAAACTATTCCTCACACTAGGCGCTGTCCTCTCAATGACTTGCATTGCGAATGCCGCAGCTCCCGCCAAAGCCGGCAAGCCAGACATTGTCTTTCTTCTCGCCGATGACCTCGGCAATGCGGATGTCGGTTGGCACGGCAGCGACGTCATGACCCCGAACCTCGACAAGCTTGCGGCCGGCGGAGCTAAGCTGGAGGACTTCTACGTCCTGCCGGTCTGCACCCCGACCCGCGTGGCCTTCCTCACCGGGCGTTACCCGATCCGATCCGGGATGCAGATGAATGTGCTGCGCCCGAATTCCCAGTATGGACTGCCGCTGGAGGAACGCACCGTGGCGCAGGCGCTGCGCGAGCAGGGATACACGACAGCCATCTGCGGCAAGTGGCATGTCGGCCACTTCGACCGCGCCTACTGGCCGAATGAGCGTGGCTTCGATCACGCCTACGGCCACCTTCAGGGTATCGACTATTTCACCCACAACTCCTACCTCAAGAGCGCTGAACCCGACTGGCGTCGGAACGGCGAACTGATCAAGGAAGAGGGCTACGCCACGACTCTGGAAGCCCACGAGGCCGTGGATCTCATCAAGCGCCAGCCAGCCGACAAGCCGCTGTTCCTTTATGTGCCGTTCACGGGAGTCCATGGGCCACTACAGGCCCCGAGCCCGGAGAGCATATCCGCCTACAATGGGAAGATCGACGGGCCGCGCGCGGTTCTCGCAGCGGCGATGACCGCGGTTGACGATGGCTGTGGAAAAATCCTTACAGCGCTCAAGGAAACCGGCCGTCTCGACAATACATTCGTTGTTTTTTGCAGCGACAACGGCGGCATCCCGCCGGGGCGCAATTTACCCTACCGCGGCTTCAAATCCTCGCTCTATGAGGGAGGCATCCGCTCGTGCGCCATCGCCTCCTGGCCCGGCCATATCAAACCTGGCACCGTGATCAAGGAGCCGCTCCACATTGTGGATTTGTTCCCGACATTTTTGAAGCTCGCCGGGGGCAGCACGGAACAGAAGCTGCCGTTCGACGGTCGCGACATCCTGCCGGTGCTCACCGAGGGCAAGCCCTCGCCTCATGAGGACATCCTGCTCAACGCCACCGTGCCTGGGGGCGAGGGCGCTTTGCGCATGGGCGATTGGAAGTTGGTCGTCAACGGCAAAGACGCCGTCACCGAGTCCCACGACCTCGACACCGGGGAGAAGAAAAAGGTCGAGAAGCCGTCCCGTAAGGAAAGGGGCGGCGAAAAGAAGGTGGAACTCTTCAACCTGCGCGACGACCCCAGTGAAACGAAGGATCTTGCCGCCGCCCAACCGGAGAAACTCAACGAATTGAAGCAGCGCTTCGATGCCTACGAAAAGGCCGCAGTGAAACCGCTCCAGCTTCAAATGAAGTGATGATGCGGTGAAACTCCCGGTCCTCGCATTCCCGCTTATTTCCTTTGCCGTTCTCCCTCTTGCGGCGGCTGATGTTGCGCCTCCGAACATCATCCTCATTCTTGCCGACGACATGGGCTACGGCGATGTCGGCGTGCTTTTTCAAAACAGCCGCGATGCCGGAAAGCCCCGCTTCTCCACCCCGCAGCTCGACCGCATGGCGTCAGAGGGGCGCCTGCTGACCCAGCATTACACCGGCGCGCCGGTTTGCGCTCCGGCGCGGGCTTCGCTCCTGCTCGGGCAGCATCAGGGGAATTGTGCCGTCCGAGACAACCAGTTCGACAAGGCGCTGCCGGACAAGCACACGCTCGCGACCGTGCTCAAGCAGGCGGGCTATCGCACGATCGGCATCGGTAAATGGGGACTCGCCGGCAATCCTCCCAAGGTCGTGAGCAACAACCCGGACGATTTTCCGGCCCACCCGCTCCGGCGCGGGTTCGACGAGTTTTTCGGCTACCTCGAACACAACTCCGGGCACACCTATTATCACGATGCCAAAAACCCGCTCCGGGAGGGCTGGGACAACGTGACGGAAAAATATCAGAACATCTATTCCACCGATCTCTTCACAGCGCGCGCGAAAAAATTCCTCATCGATCATGAGAAGACCGAGCCCGGCAAACCGTTCTTCATGTTCCTTGCCTATACCGCGATTCACACCCCGCTCAAGGTGCCGGGAAAGCCGTATCCCATGGGCCGCGGAGTCAAAGGCGGCGTGCAGTGGCCGCCCAAGCCGACTCCGGATACGCGCGATACCTGGTTGCATCCCGATTACGCCGGAATGCCGTGGACCGATCCCATGAAGCGCTATGCCACGATGGCCCGGCGACTCGACGACGGCATCGCTGATCTTCTTCAGGTGCTCCGGGATCTCCACATCGAGGACAAGACGCTTGTCATTTTCACTTCGGACAATGGCCCCGCTGGCGAAAGCGGCAGCGACCCGCGCGCGTTCGATTCCTGGGGGCCGTTCGACGGATTCAAGCGCGATTGCTGGGAAGGCGGAGTCCGCGAGCCGGCCATCGCCTGGTGGCCGGGACACATCCCCGCCAAGTCCAGCTCGGATGTTCTTTCCGGTTTCTGGGACTGGATGCCGACGTTTGCCGATCTGGCCGGCCTCGCGCCGCCCGCGCAATCCGATGGCGTGTCGCTCGTGCCTTCGCTCACCGGCAATGGAACCCAGCGCGACCGGGGGTATGTTTACGGGGAATATTTTGCAAATTCGAAAAACCCGGCAAGCGAGGATGTGTTCGCCAGAAAAAATGTCACCGGCCGCGGCCAGCAGCAATTTTTGCGCATCGGGGATTGGGTAGGGATCCGCACTCAGATTGAAAGCGCCGACACCCCGGTCCGGCTCTACAACATCACAAAGGATCCTCATCAGGACCACGACGTGGCGGGCGATCCGCAAAATAAAAAAATGGTTTCGCGCATGAAGGAAATGCTCCTCACCGTGAGGAGATCGGACCCGGATGCGCCCCGCCCTTATGACGGTGCTCTTCTGCCGGCTGTGCCGGTGCAGGGAGATCTCAAGGACGGCGTGGAGTTTTCCCTCTATCAAGGAAAGTGGCCGTGGCTGCCGGATTTCGACGCGCTGACGCCAGCCCGCACAGGAAACGCGAAAGGGTTGGACCTTTCCGTTCTGGAGGATGCGTCAGGCGTGCGATTCAGCGGCTTTCTCGAAGTGCCCTCCGATGGCAAATACTCATTCCGGCTGACGAGTGATTCCGGCGCCCAGATGTGGATCCACGACTCGCACATCATCGGGGAGGATTTTCACACCTCCGGCCCTGCGACGGTTTCCGTCGCGCTGCGCGCGGGCCTGCACCCGTTCCGGATTTTCTACCGTCGCGCGACAAGCGCGCCTCTCTTGAAACTGGAGTATTCAACTCCAGGCTCTGCGGAGATGCAGTCCGTGCCTTTGAAAATTCCTTCCCGCCCATCATCCCAATCCAGCTAACCGTATATGAATATCAAAAGCACTCTGTGCGCCCTGTTTTTTGCAGCCCCCCTCGCAGGCTTCTCGGCGACCACTCCCAACATCGTGATCATCTTCACCGACGACCAGGGGTATGCGGATGTCGGGTGTTTTGGTGCCAAGGGATTCGAGACGCCGAACCTCGACCGCCTTGCGAAAGAGGGGCGGCAGTTCACGAACTTCCATGTCGCGCAGGCGGTCTGCTCGGCATCCCGGACCGCGCTTCTGACGGGCTGCTACCCCAACCGCGTCGGCATCACCGGCGCGCTCAACTCGCGGGCGGATTTTGGGATCAACAGCTCCGAGATGACACTGGCCGAACTGGCGCGGCAGAAGGGTTATGCAACCGGGATGCTCGGAAAGTGGCATCTTGGCCACCTGCCGCCGTTCCTGCCGACCCGGCACGGGTTCGATGAATGGTTCGGCCTGCCGTATTCCAATGACATGTGGCCGGAAAACCCCCGCTCGAAGCCCGGCACCCATCCTCCGCTACCGATGTTCGAAAACGAAAAGATCGTGATCCCGGCCGTGACTCATGCCGACCAAGAGCAGCTTACGACATGGTATACCGAGCGCGCGGTGAAGTTCATCGACAAGAACAAGGACAAGCCGTTTTTCTTGTATGTCGCGCACAACATGCCGCATGTCCCGCTTCATGTGAGCGACAAGTTCAAGGGCAAGTCCGCACAGGGACTCTACGGCGATGTGATCGAGGAAATCGACTGGTCGGTCGGCCAGATCATGGACGCACTCAAGCGCAACGGTCTGGAGGACAATACCTGGGTCATCTTCACCTCCGACAACGGTCCGTGGTTGATCTACGGGAATCACGCCGGTTCCGCGTATCCCCTGCGCGAGGGCAAGGGGACGGCCTGGGAAGGGGGCACGCGTGAGCCGTGCATCATGCGATGGCCGGGAAAAATTCCGGCAGGCACGGTCTGCAACGACATGATCATGACCATCGATCTGCTGCCGACCATCGCCGCGGTGATCGGCGCGAAGTTGCCGGACCATCCGATTGACGGCCTCGACGTCTGGCCGATCATCTCCGGACAGCAGGGTGCGGCGAACCCGCATTCCGCGTATTGGTTCTATTACAACAAAGACGAACTACACGCGGTAGCCACCGGGGATGGCCGTTGGAAACTCCAATTTCCCCACACCTACGGCTCCCTCGCCGGAAAGCCCGCAGGCAAGGATGGCGTTCCCGCCGGAGGCACGGGCTGCAAGGTCGAAAAAATCGAGCTTTACGATCTCGTCAACGACGTGAGCGAGACGACCGACGTGGCGGAGAAACATCCCGACATCGTCAAGCTTCTTGAGTCAGAGGCGGAGAAGGCCCGCGAGGAGCTGGGTGATGCGCTGAATAAGCGCACCGGGAAGGGAGTGCGTGAGCCGGGTCGTGTGAAAGGCGAAGGACAGGCACCTTAGTGTTCCGGGCTGGGAGAAGCCGGCAGTATTCATCTACGGCTTCCCAACCATGTCCTCCGGAGAATTGCGGCGCAGTCAACTTCCTGATAGGCAGATTGGAATGCCCACTCCTCCCGCCGAACTCGGACGCATTCATTTCAAGGATTCTGCCGGTCTTTCGATCCTGCCCGGATTGGCAAAAACGGTCCCGATGACGCAGGTCAATCTCAACAACTACAAGCATCACGGCAACCCGATTCTGACCGGCGGGGCAGCTGGCGAATGGGATGAGCGCGGGATCGAAAGGATGGCCGTTTTGCGAGTGGCACAGAATGACTGGCGGATGTGGTATGAAGGGCGTGGAACCGACGACGGTCTGCGGATCGGACTCGCGACTTCTGAAGACGGAGTGGTGTGGAACAAATCTGCCGCAAACCCGGTATTGGAAGGGACGATGGAGTGGGAAGGGGACAAGGTTTCCCCAACCAGTGCCCTGTTCATCGACGGGCTGTTTTACCTCTATTACTGGGCCCCCGGACACATTACCCCGCCGGCGATCAAGCACATCGGTCTGGCTGTTTCGGAAGACGGCATCACCTGGACCAAGAAAGGAATCGTGCTGACTGCCGCCCCAGCGATCCTGGACGAATCTCCGGCTACAGGCGGGACAGGAGTCGATGCCGGCAAGGTCTTTTATATCCGCGAGGAAAACCGGTGGTATATGATCTTTGCGGGATTCGGACCGCATGGAAGCTGGAACGGCCTGGCGGAAAGTGAAGACGGGATTCAATGGAAGAAACTCAAGGCTCCGCTCCTCAAGGGCGGCGGCCTGTTCAATCGCCGCGGTTCTTTTGTGGGGCAGGGACAGACATTGCGCTGTCCGATGCAGGTCGGCAGCCTTTGGACTGCGTTGGGGGTCCTTGTGAGTGAGGGGCAGATGGTTCCGGCGGTCGCACTCGAGTTGGATGAATGGGTCGCCCTCGGCACTCGCACACTTTACCCGAACCAGGATGACGAAGCACATATTGCGCCCTGGAGTATCGAGATCGCCGACGAGTGGTTTTACATCTACTATCAGATTCATGGTGGCGCAAAAACGTCGAAGCTCCCATCGCTTGGATTGATCCGCGCACCCAAACTGTCGATCCACCAGCCGATGGAACTCTGGGCGAAGACGCAGATTCCAATCGGGGGCGCGACGAGCATGATTCTTGAGAACGACGGCCGGAGCCGGGCCTATCATGTGCTGAGCGATCAACCGGGAGAGGTCCGGTTTGTCGTCTGGAATCCAGCGGAGAATTCTTGGGTGGATCTTCCTCCCACGCCGGTATCCCCGGGGATTCTTTGCACAATGACACCGGTCTCTGCTCACACAAAGACGCGTCTGCGGTTTGCGCCGGAATCATCGCCGGCAACGGTGTCCGCATGGGCTGTGCCCGGGTAACTCAGCTGCTCTTTCCCTGAGCTGAAAAATCGTGCATTGTGCATCCCATGATCTGCAAACGTCTTGTCTGCCCCCGTCATAATACGATCGAACTCGTGGATTACACCGTGCCGGAAACTCTGGTTGGCACGCAGGCTCTCGTCCGCAATACCTTCGGAGCAGAGAAGCACGGCACGATGGAAGCCTTTGTGCGCAAACATGGGAACAAAAGAGGGGCGTGGGATTGGAAGCGCCTGATGCACACTCCCGGCGAAGGGGTCTGCTGCGCATATCCGATCGGGCTCGGCAACATGCAGGTCGGCTATGTTGAGAAAGTCGCACAACTCGTCTCGCGATACAAAGTCGGGGACCGGATCGTATTCTTCCGTGGATTCGAGCCCTGGTCGGTGATTGATGAGACGGAAGGCTGGTTGATCCAAGCGGACACATGTTGGAAGGCCGCCACCTGCCTGGATCCGGCGACCTATGCTTTCACAGCCTTGCGCGATTCCAATATCCGCATCGGTGATTCCGTTGCGATCTTCAGCCTTGGGGCCATCGGCCTCGCGGCGGTGGCTCTGGCAAAAATGGCGGGCTGTTATCCAATCATTGCCATCGATCCAGTGGAGTCGCGGCGTCAAGCCGCCGAAATTCTCGGTGCCGACATCACGCTCAATCCCGTCGGACTCGATACGGGCATGAAACTTCGCGAGCTCACGGACTGGCGCGGAGTGGACAAGGTCATCGAATATTCCGGTGCTGTCCCCGCCCTGAATGCGGCTCTTCGCGGTGTTGCCTTTGGCGGAACGATCGCCTGCGGCGCCTTTCCGGCCCCATACGCCGAAGGTTTGGACTTTGGCGGCGAGGCCCACATGAATCGTCCGAACATTGTCTTCACCCGCGCGGAATCAGACCCGAACCGCGACCATCCGAATTGGGACAACGCCCGCATCCGCGCAACCATCCTGCGGCTCATCATCGCGGGGAAAATCGACGGCGGCACCATCGTTTCACCGGTTGTGAAATTCGGCGACAACCTCGCTGCAGACTACGAGCGCATCATGGCCGACAAGGATAACTCGGTTAAAATGGGGGTTGAATACTAAATTGCACCGGAAGTGGTTTATGAAAATATCAATAATTACTGCGGTCTGCTTGGGGGTTATTGTGGGCCCAAGGTCGGGGGATGCGGCGGATGTTACTCCACGGCAGCAACCCGACGTGGCATCATCATTTTCCGCGAGCATTGCGGACTACGGAGCCGATCCGACCGGCGTTCAGGATTCTTCTCCCGCCTTTGACAGGTTGATCTCCGCCATGGGCAACAGCCGGCATGTGTCTGTTCGCATCCCTCCCGGCAAATACCGGTTGAGCCGGCAAGCCGTCTTCACGGCCGATGGAAATAACGAATACTACGGGCTGCACATTGCGGGTGATGGAGAGAATGTCACCGAGATTATTGTGGACAACGAAGTGGGAGGCCTCGCATTTGCTGGCAAGCAGGTGACCCGCCTCAGCGTGATCATTTCCGACCTGTCGGTGGTGGCGGGCCGCGAAGGCGCGGGCACGGCGGTGTTTTTCGACACCGCGAACTGGGGGGTGCAGAACGACCGCCAGTTTACCGCGCGGAACATCACGATACGCGGCGAGCGGTTTGACCGGGGATTTTTCAAAACCGGCCTGCATGTGCGCAACACGTGGTATGCCATGTTCCAGAATTTGAACATCACGCAGCAGTATGGTCCCGAGATGGGGGCCAAGCAGCACTCGATGGAATACGGAATCCTACTTGAGGATTGTTACAGCCCGACCGTCGTGGATTGCCGTGTGGAAAACAGCAGATACGGGCTCGTGCAGCGCGCGGTGAAAACCCAGCCGGAGGACGGCATCATTCGCGGATCGTATTTCGTCGGAAACGTGGAGGGGATTGTCATCGACAACAAAAAGGAGCCGAAGGAGTGGCCCGAACCAGGGTTCCACATTGACAACTGCCATGTGAACTACCGCGACTGCGGGATCCGACTCAAGGGTGTGCGCCAGGCCAATATCAGCCACGTTCTGTTTTATTGCCATGACCACACCGGCACGAAGTGGCTCAAGTATGAGCCTGCCATCATCCCCGGTGGTGACGAGGCGCGCCCGCGTGATTTCGAGCCGCGCGATGTGGACATTGCTCACGGATCGGACATCATTCTGGACGGCAACATTTTCACGGAGCCGGCGAATCCCAACCGTGTCGGGGTGCGGATCGGACCGGATTCGGGCGGCATCCTGATTTCGGGCAATCAATTCAACATGAGCGGGACGGCGATCAAAAACGAATCCCTGACTCCCAGCTATTCCTCCGGCAACATTTTCGCAGGCAAGCCGGATTGGAGCGACGCCTGAAACCATACGATGACAAGCCGGGCAAGTTGGTGATCTCGGATTTCGATGCCCGGACAGCCCCACAAAAGCCACCTGCCAGATGACGCGTGATTTTATGAAAATTGCCATGCAGCTCGGGCTGATTCCGGGCAAGACCGTCGAGGACAAACAAAAGTGGGCGTCGGACAGCGGATTGGACGGCATCGAAATCAGTGCGAGTGATTATCTTCCGGACCGGCTTGATCAAGCCCGCCGGGATTTCGAGGCTTCACCGGTGCCTGTGTCGTCGATTTGCAGCAACCCCTCCATCGACTTTCTCGATCCTGATCCCGCAAAGCGGCGGGCCAGCATCGAGGAGTCCAAGCTCTACCTCAAGCTCGCAGCGGAATTCCATGCAACCGGGCAGATCATCCCGCCGATCTTCGGTGGACCGCGTCTCTGGGAGCCGTTTCCTCCTGGCGGGGTTGTTGCTCTGGAAGACGATTTGCTGGTGGAAACTTGCAAGGAACTCGGGGATTTCGCCGGAGCATCCGGAACCCTCCTGTTGCTGGAGCCGCTCAATCGTTACGAGGAACATCTTCTGAACACCCTGGCGCGCGCGGTGAAAATTATCGAGCGCTGCGGTCATCCATCCGTCGCGTTGATCCCGGATTTTTTCCACATGCACATTGAGGAGACTTCAACGCCGGATGCGCTGCGCCATGCCGGGCGGCATGTGAGGCATGTTCATCTTGCCGATAATACGCGTCTGGAGCCAGGCACGGGCGATATCAACTTCGTGGAGTCTTTCAAGGTGCTGAACGAGATTGGATTCTCAGGCTATCTGGCTTTCGAGTGCATCGTGGTCAACCCGGACCGCGACACGGCACTGAGAAACAGCCTTGATTATATCCGTGACTGCCTGAGCAAAGCACGCTTGACGTCCTGATATGAAGAAGACAGCGATGTCAGGCGATACCCATCCGTTGGGTCTGTGATGGAGTTCGGTTGACATTTGTTCCAGGGCAGACGCCCTGTGTCGTGTCGGCTTGGGCCATTCTGCGGCAAGAGTAATTTCTTTCCCTGTGGCCCGATACGCCGAAGCTTGCTCAGGGGAAACAGTTGACGTCGCCGCATTTTTGTATATCCTTCCGTATATATGAAACTGGCAACCATGAACGGTGATAAGGTCAGGATATTCACCAGTGGAAACAGCCAAGCGATCCGCCTGCCGAAGAAATTCCGGCTTTCGGGTCAAACGGCGCGTATTGTGCGCAAAGGGAAGAGCCTTGTTATCACGCCGGAGGAGGATGTCTGGGCGCGTTTTGAGCGGGGCGTTGTGGGATTGGCCGGATTGTGGGAGGGATTTGAACGCAACCAACCGGCAGTTCCTGATCACCGTGGAGATATTTTCCCGTGATCCATACCCTGCTGGACACGGACATTTTTATCGCTCTGCTGCGTGGCAATCCACGGATCACGGAGCGGGTTCGGGCGTGTTCCGCAAAATCCATCGGGATTTCCATGGTCACGGTCTACGAACTCCGTGTCGGCGTGGAAAAAAGCCGTGAACCGGAGAAGAATGGCCGGTTTTTTCAGGACGCACTGGCACCATTCTCGGTGCTTCCCTTCGATGAACCGGCTTCGATCCAGTCGGCCAAAATCTGTTTCCACCTTGAGCGCAAGGGCCGGGGGATTGGTCCCTACGATACCCTCATTGCCGGGCATGCCCTGTCAATCAATGCAAAACTCATCACCGCCAACACACGGGAATTCTCAAGGGTGCCGGATCTCAAAGTGGAGAACTGGTTGTCCTGAGATGTGCCGGCTGGAGTGCGGAGGAAGAGCTACCTGAGGTTCTTGGCGAACTCGGCGTCGAGGCGATCAAGGATAGCCAGCCCTTTCTTCGCTGAACCCCTGCTGGCCAGGGTGCGAAAACGGGTTTCGGCATCGAACTCGGAGAGGCTGATCGTGGCGAGTTCCTCCATGAGCTTGTTGACGCTCATTTCACGGTGCTTGGCCAAGCGGCGAAGGCGAACGTGTTTGTCGTCGGGAAGTCGGATGGTCAGGGTGCTCATAGGGTGGTTTTTAGAAATTCGGCAGGGGTCAGGATTTGGAGGTTGGGAAAGGAGAGTTCACCACGGCACACGTCCCGAACATTGTTGGTCACAATGGTGTCCGCGCCTCCGGCGATTGCCAGTTCAACAAGATGGTTGTCCCCTTCATCGGGCAGGCGGATTTGGTGTATAACCCTAAAGAAGAAAAATCTTGCATGACTACATGCCTGTGAATCTGTGGTTCCAACTCTGTTTTTAGGATAACGGCGGCGGGGGGGGGCGACCGGACCGCACGCGACGGTTGAAACTTCAGCCAAAATCCACTCGCCCGTCCGCGCCGTGCCCGCTATTTTCCAAAAATCATGGCAGCGAAGCAGACCGGGCTACTCGAAGCGATTCGCGGATGCTCCTCATGGCAGGACATCCAGGCCAAATGGAAGCGGTTTTTGCCGTGCAATGACACAGTTATGAAGCCCTCCTTGACTCACCTGATCGCTCCGCTCCTGTTCCGCGCAGCAACGGCGTCATGATCATCATCAACGGTATATCGCCAAATGGGAAGCGCGCCATAACCATGCATGGGGAAGGCGTGTGTGACTATTTAACCAACTTATTGATTGGGGAGGCGGAGGTTATGAGCTTCAAGGCAGGCATTCATCGACTCTCTGCAAACGCCGTCCTGGACTTCTGCTTTTCTTCTATCGCATGAAGATGACGAGATGCACCCTTGCTTGGCGGCTGATTTATTCGTCGATTTGTTTACTTCTGATGAGTGGATGCAGCAGGCAGGAAACCGGGCCATTCAGGCAGCGGGTCTACGTGTGGCAGAAAATCTGGACGCCTGCCGTTTCCAGCGGAATCCTTGAGGCGGCTCCGCATGTCGATGGTTTTGCGGTGCTCGCGGGCTTGATTGAACCAGGCGAACGCGGTGCTCAAGTGTTCACCACGGCAGTCGATTGGCCTGTTCTGAAGTCTGTTCAAAAGCCTGTTTCCTTTGTTGTCAGGGTCTACCCCTTCAAGGGTTCTTTCGCCACAGAAGGGGCAAACTTTCAGTCCATCCGATCAACTATCGAGGATGTTCTCAAGGCGGCTAACAAGGCGGGCGTTGAATGCAATGAAGTTCAGATCGATTATGATTGTCCGGAAAAAAACCTCTCCGAATACAGGCTTTGGCTCCGTGAACTCAGAAAACAGATTTCGCCTCGGAGCCTGGTCTTCACGATGCTTCCCTCTTGGTTGAACCGCCCACACGATTTTTCGCGGCTTTGCACGGAAGCCGATGGTTTCGTTTTGCAGGTTCACTCTCTTGAGATCCTTGATGGAAAAGTAATCCATCAGTTGTGCGATCCCGACAAGGCCCGCCGATGGGTGAACTCCGCCAAAGCCTTTGGGCTTCCTTTTGAAGTCGCCCTTCCCACTTACAGCAGCCAGGCGGGTTTTGATCCCAACGGCAAGTTGCTGGGTGTCGTTTCCGATGGATCGCTTAAGCAGTGGCCCTCCGGAACCAAAATCTGCAACTATCTTTCAGATCCTTCCGGTGTGGCAGGACTGGTGCGGGAGTGGACGTTTGGCCGTCCCTCCCTTATGAGGGGGGTGATCTGGTTCCGCATGCCGGTTTCCAGCGATAGGAACAACTGGAATTGGAGGACCCTTGCCGTGGTAATGGCTGGAGGGCAGGTTACGCCAAAGATTGAAACGCATCTCACAACAAACAATCCCGCAGACATCGTGATCAGCAATGAGGGCACCTGCGATGCCGACCTGAACGAGGTTTATGAATGTCCTCTGGGACAGGGCGAGGTGATTTCCATGGATTCTCTCCCGGGCTGGAAAATCAGCTTGACCGGTCGTTGCATCAGAATATCAAGTGCTGGCAGGCGCTTATCACCTATGCCACCAGGTGCCTCACGGAAAGCCGGATGGGTCTTGTTTGAAACTCTCCATGAAATCAAATAGCAGTCTTTGCAAACACGGAGTGCTGTTGGGATTAGTGTTGCTCTTCCACTCAGAGTCGCTGCTCCATGCCACGGGCCCGGGAATTGTTCCCGAGACATTTACAGATGGTGGATACCGCGTGGAAATGGCTCCCGAGTTCTTTTGGGCCGACCTCATGACGCGGCTGGCAAAAAACTATCCCGTCAAGGAAAGAGCCGTGCTGCCGAAAAAAGTGAAGAGGGAAGATTTGTCGGATAATGAGCCGGAAGACTACGAGGCAATGACCGCCAGAATCCAAAGGCAGGATGTGAAAGCGGCGATCGCTTCGGGTTACCTGAAGGCTTCCAACAAGAAGGAATATCTTGAGCGGCTGGACAATGCACTTGAGGCGCTTTCGGGGGCCAGAACGACATGGTCCGAATCTGATGAAAACGATTTTTCGAAGGGCCTTGGTGCAGAAAACGAAAACGTGGAGCCGCGCCCAAGCGTGAAGCGAGCCGGAAAGCAATCCACGCCCGCACCTCAGCCTGCAACCGAACTTGCGGAGGCAATCCCCTTCTTGGCGGAATCGGGGGATTCGGAGTTTTTGGAATACATCAAGGGAGCTCTCTCCTACTACCGTGGTGAACGGGATGAAGCGGATAAAATTTGGACAGGTTTGCTAGAAAGTCCTCGGGGCAAGCGCATCTACCGCTCGACATGGGCCGCCTACATGCTTGCCCGTATGGCCTTCGACACGAAAGACTACGATCGGTCCATAGCCGGATGCCAGAAAGTGCGAGAATTGGCGCGGGCAGGTTGTGCTGATTCCCTCGGGTTGGGCTCCCTGTCTTATGGGTTGGAGGCCCGCTGCATGTTGAGAAAAGGAGAGAAGGAAAAGGCGGCCGAGCTTTACCTCAAGCAGTTGGCGTCTGGCGATTACCAGGCAATTCCATCGCTCAAGATGTGTCTTCCAACACACGAAAATCATTTTGATTCTGAAGATATTAAAAATGCCGCGAAATCCCTCCTGATGAGGGATCTCGTGACCTCGTTTATGCTGAGTAATTGGCTTGGATACCCGGAGGATGTGCAGGAATGGCTGAAAGAGATCGAAAGGCTGAAAGTGAAAAAGATCTCGAACGCCGAGTTCGTTGCTTGGATGGAGTATTCGATCGGGGATTACAAAATGTCCGAGGCGTGGCTGAAGTTAGCCGACCCAATCAGCCCCTACACACAGTGGCTCCAAGCAAAGTTTGCTTTAAGAAAAGGGGACTTCAAGAAAGCGGGCGATCTCCTCGCGGGTGTAATGAAGTCGAGCGAGCTCGCTGAAACCGACATCAACAAAATCCCACAAGCCGACTACATTCGGACGGCAGACGAGTATGGAGACATGCTTCCTGCGCTGCAACCATTTCGGATCCGCAGTGAATACGCTTGCTGCCTGATGGCTCAGGGAAGGTTTACGGAAGCCGAAACATACTTTCGCCAAAGCGGCAACGATTACAGTGCCGGCTATGTCCGCGAGTATCTGTTCACTCTTCCAGAGCACAAAGCATGGCTGGATTTGATGAAGAATGGCGATGTCGCCCCGAACAGTGAAAAATATTTCACTTATGGAATACATGGGGATGGCGGAAGGTGCACGAGGAAGGAACTTCTCTTGGTCTATTCGCGTGAATTTGGCCGGAGGCTCATGCGTCTCGGAAGGTTGGATGAAGCCAAGCGCTACCTTCTATGCGGTGATAACCAGGATAATCAAGGCATGAGCGATGATGAATTGTCCAAGATGTTTAACAGCTACAGCAAGGCGTTTGCGGATAATCAAAAAGTCGAAAAATCTCCCGAGGAACGAGCCTATTCAAGATACGCACTGGCTTGCACGATGGCGAGTCCATGCGATCACAAATACGTTGGCTGGGATTCCGAAAGTCCACTCTTTGAATCTGCTTATGATATTTTTAATAATAGGAGTCGCAGTATTGTGGGCGGCTTGGATTGTGATTCAGAACGAATATTCAGTCCCAATCATGATTCCGATGGACTAAGTAGCTTCGAGGATTTATTTGATCATGCCAAGAAGGCGGAAGATGGGTCAATCGAACAGCGAAGCAACTTGCTTGTAGCAGCATTAAAATTGAATCCTAATCTTGAACTTGAAAAGTTTGAGGAGGGCGTAGATGCGGAGTCAAAAACCAAGGAACTCATGGAGTTCACGAAAAAACACTGTAACTCAGCCGTTAAGGAAGTCACCGCTGCACGGAATGTGAATGCAGGTGATTTCAAAGACTATAAATACCCATTTGTTACGCCGTTGTTTATTCCTCTGACTCCCGTTGAAAAGGAGCGTCTAAAGTTGAGTCAGACTGTCACCGATCCGGTGAAGGAGTATTACTTGGGAAAGGAAATTGATCTGCTGATGGAAGCGGCCAAGCTGCTTCCTGACACTTCAGATGACAAGAAAGAAATCCTGCATCAGGCTTGGATGTGTATTCAGGCTGAGCTATACGATGTCAATGACCCGAGCGATCTCAACAAGAAAAAAGTTTTTCGGCTTTATGTCGAGAAACACTGCCCCGATCTTGCAGATCACAGCTGTGATTTTATGGGATGCCAGTTTGAAAATGAAAGCCATAGTGATTTCAAAAAAAGACAGTCTGAAGAGATTTCGCAGCGGATATTTGGTCATTAGCGTAGTGGTGCAAACACAGGCTTTATGAAAACTTTCTTAGCCGATGCAGTAGATATTTTCCCGCTGGATGCCGTTTTGATTCTTCTGCTGTTCGCCGATCATCCGATGAGGCGCTTTTTCAAAAGAGCAGATTGCACTGAACGTGGTCATCATGAGGAGCCACCTCATAAGAATCGTCTGGCTGAGCAAGTCTGGATGAAATAAATTCAGACTCGTTACCATGCTTCCGATATTCCCCCGACAGTTCCATCTTGTCCTTCTGCTTGCGCTGACCGGTGTTTTGCCGTCGCGAGCCGCCGCGCCTGTTGGCGGTTCCGAGGACTGGCAAAACCCCGCACTGACCGGGGTCAACAATCTTCCCCCGCACGCGACGATGGTCATCTGCCCGGATGCAGCCACGGCGAAGACGATCGGGCCGGTTTCCAACGCCGAGCGGATCAAGTCGCCGTTCTACCTCTCCCTCAACGGGGATTGGAAATACCACTATGCGGCGAACCATGCCGGGCGCGTGGCGGATTTCTGGAAACCGGCCTTCGATGACTCCGCGTGGGACTCCATCCCGGTTCCCTCGAACGTGGAGATGCTTGGTTACGGCATCCCGATTTATGTCAACGTCAAGTATCCATGGACATGGCACGGCGTGGAGCCGAATCCGCCGTTTGTTCCGGAGAACGATCCGAACAATACGGTCAACTCCTATCGCAGGACATTCGAACTGCCGAAGGATTGGGAAGGTCGCCGGGTCCTCCTCACGTTCGATGGCGTGAATTCCTTTTTTACGCTATGGATCAACGGGGGAAAAGTCGGGGTCGGCAAGGACAGCCGCACGCCGGTCGAGTTCGATATCACAAAGTTCCTCAAGCCCGGAAAAAACCTCCTTGCCGTGGAAAATTTCCGCTGGTGCGACGGCTCGTATCTCGAGGACCAGGATTTCTGGCGCATGAGCGGGATTTTTCGCGACGTCTATCTCTGGTCGCCGCCGGATGTCCACATTCGCGACTTCGAGGTGAAGACGAATCTTGATGCAAAGTACACCGATGCAACCTTGAAGGTGGATGTTCAAGTCGGGAACACGGGCAAGGCTGACGCCGTCGCGACTATCGAGGTGCAGTTGCTCGATGCGGAGAGCCGGCCGGTTGCCTCGCCCCGAGCGGAACTGAAGCTGCCAGCGGGCGGTGAGGGCAAGGCGGTATTGAGCGCCGACATTGCGAACCCGCTGAAATGGACGGCGGAAACGCCGAACCTCTACAAGCTTTTGCTCACGTTGAAGGATGCGAAAGGCGGGACGCTGGAAGTCATTCCGGCTAATGTCGGATTCCGCAAAATCGAGATCAAGGACGGCAACCTGCTCGTGAACGGGCAGCGGCCATTTATCAAGGGAGTGAACCACCAGGAGTCCGACCCCGACCTCGGCCAGGTCTACACGCCTGAGCGGATGCTTCAGGACATCCTCGTGATGAAGCAGAACAATATCAACACGGTGCGTAACAGCCATTACCCGAATGCCCCGGCGTGGTATGACCTCTGCGATCAATACGGGATCTACCTCATCAACGAGGCCGATATCGAAAGCCACGGGATGATGGCCGACGGCAGGGACCTCGCAAAAAATCCTGATTGGCTCGACGCCCACATGGACCGCACCGTCCGCATGGTCGAGCGCGATAAAAACCATCCGTCGGTCACCATCTGGTCGCTCGGCAACGAAGCCGGTGACGGCCCGAACTTCGAGGCAACCTACGCGTGGATAAAGCAACGCGACCCCAGTCGCCCCGTGGAATACGAGAAGGCCAGGGAAAAGCCGCACACCGACATCGTCTGTCCGATGTATGGGACTCCCGGCGACATGGAGAAATACTGCGCCACCCCGCAAAAGCGCCCGTTTATCCTCTGCGAGTATGCACACGCCATGGGCAACAGCAGCGGCAATATGTGGGCCTACTGGGATCTCATCTACAACAAACCCTTTCTTCAAGGCGGCTCGATCTGGGACTGGGTGGACCAGAGCCTCCGCCAAAAGCAGGGGAAACTGCCACTCTCGAAATTTGAAAAAGTGAAGCCCGGTGAAAAAACCTTCTGGGCCTACGGCGGCGACTTCGGCCCCAAAGGCACGCCCAGTGACGACAACTCCGGCTGCGACGGCCTCGTATCCCCCGACCGTGAACCGCACCCCGGTTTGCTCGAGGTGAAACACATCTACCAATACATTCACTGCAAGCCCGCCGACCTCGCGGCCCGCAGCGTGGAGGTGAAGAACTGGTTCGACTTCACAAATCTGAAGGATATCGCCGTTCTCAACTGGCGGCTCACCGGCGATGGGAAAGAAATCCAATCCGGCGAGATGCCCGCGCCCGACCTTGCTCCGCGCGCAGCGGGCTTGGTTTCCATTCCGGTTAAAGCCTTCACCGTCGAGCCGGGAGTCGAGTATTTCCTTGAGTTGAGTTTCCGTCTGAAAGCCGACCAGCTCTGGGCGAAGGCCGGGCACGAGATCGCATGGGATCAGTTCAAACTCCCCGATTCCGCGCCAGCCGCCGTCGCAAATGCCGCTTCCTTTGCTAAACTTGAGTTGAAGGAAACGGACTCACAGGTCGTCGTGAGCGGCAAGGGATTTTCCGCTGCCTTTGACAAGAAGACAGGCGCGATGACATCACTGAAATTTGAGGGCACCGAGCTGATCGAGTCCCCGCTGCGCCCGGATTTCTGGGTCGCCCCCACCGACAACGGGCGCGGTCGCAGAATGGGGAACCTTCACACCAAGGAGGAACTCGGTAAACCCAAGAAAGACCGCGCGGGGAAGATTCGCAAAACCCAGGGCATCTGGCGTGACGCCCACGAAAATGCCGTTTTAAAAAGCTTCGTCGCGACGCCGAAATCCGACGGACGCGCGGTGGAAATCGCCGTGACACTCGAACTGCCCAAGGTAGGCGCGCAGTGGACGACCCGATACACGGTTCTAGGCAACGGCGAAGTCGCGGTGGACGCCGCATTCACGCCACAAAACACGGATCAGCCCGACCTCCCGCGTCTCGGGATGCAGATGACTCTGCCTGCCGGGTTTGACCGCATCGAGTGGTTTGGTCCGGGGCCACAGGAAACATACATCGACCGCAAGGACGCCAGGGTCGGCCGCTACAGCGGCACGGTGAGCGAACAGTTTTTTGCGGATTACAGCGAGCCGGGAGAAAGCGGCAACAAAGTGGACACCCGATGGGCGACGATCACAAACGACAAAGGGATCGGCCTGCTCGTCGTGGGTGACCCGCTCTTGAGCGTGAATGCGCTGCACCACACCGCCGCCGATCTAGAAAGTGTGAAGCATTCTTTCGAGCTGCCGCCCCGCGACTTCACCGTGCTGAACATCGACTGGAAGCAGCAGGGACTCGGTGGCGACACCAGCTGGGGTGCATGGCCGCACGATGAGTATCTGATCCCGTGCAAGGCCCAGAGCTACCGCTTCCGCCTGCGCCCGCTCGGCCCTTCCGACGATCCATCCGCACTCGCGCGCATCAGCCCGCGCCCGTAGAGAACAAGTAGCTGAGATGTTTTTTGACGTCTTCAAGGGGTTTCTTCGGAATCGGATTCCGGCATGCCTTGCGTTTTTTCTGACGTCGTTGCCGTCCCAGGGGGCTCTGCGCGTGCAGTCCACTCTTGATGACGGTTGGAAATTTTTTCTGGGCGATGATTCTGGCGCGTCCGCCATTGGCTTCGATGATGCGGCCTGGCGGGCAGTCACGCTGCCTCACGACTGGAGTATCGAAGGAAAATTCGATCCCGCTGCTCCGATGGGGGCAGCAGGAGGATTTCTTCCGGCGGGCATCGGCTGGTATCGCCTGCATTTCGATGCGCCGGAAAAATGGGCGGGTCGGAAGGTCCTCGTGGAATTCGAGGGCATCTATCAACATGCGCAGGTCTTCTGCAATGGCCGCCTGCTGGCCGAGCATCCGTATGGCTACTCCGGTTTTGTCGTTGATCTGACCCCGGCACTCAAGCCGGGCGGGGAGAATGTCCTTGCTGTCCGCGTGGACAATTCGCAGCAGAAGAACTCCCGGTGGTATAGCGGTTCCGGCATCTATCGCCACGTCCGGCTCACCGTGTCGGATCCCTTGCATATGGCTCCATGGGGTGTCTTCGTGACCACGCCGTCGGCATCCGCAGATGCCGCAACAGTGCAGGTGCGGACGAAAATCCAAAACGACAGGGAGACCAAGGAATCCGCGGTTGTTCAGACGACTCTCATCGGTCCCGATGGTGCGGAGTTGGGAAAGGGTGAGCCGGTTGAAGCGATGCCGGCCGCGGGTGGATCGTGCGGGGTCGACCAGAAGATCTTCCTGAAAAATCCCCCTCTCTGGTCACCGGGTTCCCCGAAAATGTGCGCCGCTGTCACGCGGATTTATGTCGGAAGCGAGCTGGTCGACGAGGTGAGGACGCCATTCGGCATCAGGCATCTTGCGTGGTCGGCCGCGCACGGGCTGACGATCAATGGAAAGACCGTGAAGCTCAACGGAGGCTGCATTCACCATGACAACGGGGTGCTGGGTGCCTGTGCGTTCGACTGGGCGGAGGAACGGAAGATCGAGTTGTTGAAGGCATCGGGGTTCAATGCGATCCGCACCGCCCACAACCCGCCTTCTCCGGCGCTGCTGGATGCCTGCGACCGCATGGGAATGCTCGTCATGGAGGAGGCATTCGATTGCTGGACGACTGAAAAAAACAAATACGACTACAGCACGGTTTTCAAGGACTGGTGGGAGAGGGATATCGATGCCATGGTGCTGAGGGATCGGAATCATCCGTCGGTCGTGATGTGGAGCATCGGAAACGAGATCCCGGAAATATTCGATGCAAAGGGAGGCGAATACGGCCCGAAACTTGCCGACCGGGTTCGCGAGAACGATGCGACGCGGCCTGTGACCAACGGCATCCTCGGCTGGCCGGATAATCCTGACAAGCCGTCTCCGAAAGACGCGGAGCGGCGGAAGAATGCCCTGCTGAATTGGGATTCGCATGACATTGTCGGCAGCAACTACAGGCTTTATGCGCTCGTTGCCGAACAGGGGCGGTTTCCGGGCCGGGCCGTGGTCGAGACGGAATCCCTTCCCGACAATCCGGGGGAACATTACCGGCGCGTCATGGACAACAGTTTCGTCGTGGGTTCGTTTGTCTGGGCTGCCCAGGACCATCTCGGCGAATCCGGCGGGGCGCGCTGGTTTTATGAGGGGGAGGAACCGGTGAAAGTTTCCAAGGACGGGAGCATCACTCCGATTCTCAAGCACGGCAGCGACAAGCTTTACCCCTGGCATGGCTCCAATGCGGGTGATCTCGACATCCTCGGCAACCGCAAGCCGATGGCGCATTGGCGGAATATCACTTGGGATGCGGGCGAAAAAATCTTCCTGGCGGTCAGGCAGCCCTCCGATGGGCGGAAACTCGTCATCGTTCCCTGGGGCTGGCATCCGACTTGGGAGAGCTGGACTTGGCCGGGACGCGAGGGCAAGCCGATGGAGGTCGAAGTTTACTCGCGCTACGATGCGGTAAGACTTTATCTGAATGGCAAATGCGTGGAGGAGAGGAAACCCGACGGTCTCTTTCGTGCGGTCTTTACTGTGAACTACGAGCCGGGAACGCTGAAAGCTGTGGCTGTTCAGGACGGACAGGAGGTGGGCGATGCGACATTGGTGACAACCGGAGAACCGACTGCCATCCGCCTGACCCTCGACCGGCGCGAAATCAGGGCCGACGGGCAGGGGCTGTCATTCGTCGCGGTCGAAATCGTTGACAAGGATGGGCGCTTGCAACCGAACGCGGATCAGCTTGTCTCATTCCAGCTCACCGGTCCGGGAACGATTGCCGGCCTGGGAAATGCGAATTTGAAGAGCGATGAACCCTACCAGGGATCGCAGTGCCATGTGTTTCACGGCCGGGCGCTGGTTGTGCTTCGGGCAGGGCACGAGGCGGGCGTCCTCACATTGAAAGCGGATGTGGAGGGATTGGCTCCCGCTACGGCGGAAGTGAAATCCATCCGGTGACCGGGTTGCGCTTTTTTCCGGATTCACGATGTTTTCAAAGATAGACATTCCAGCAGGAAAGGTGACTATACTTTGTAGCGCCGACAACGGTGCTTATGCCAAATGCGCAGCGTGATGGGTGGAATATCTCGGCGGTTTCGGCGAAACCGCCCTA
>QYQL01000009.1 GCA_007280915.1 Verrucomicrobiaceae bacterium
CAAAAACAGGCATTTACCCTCAGAATGGCAGTAAAATCGCCGCGCAAGACTCTAAGCTACGCTGTTTCAGCTACTTAGACACGTATTTCCGCCTGATTCCGGCTATTTCCGCATCCCTCAAACGTGGCGCGGGGACTCATCCATCTTGTTAATCCTGTCTAAAAAACCGTTTTCGGGTTAATCTGTAAAAATCTTGTTGATCTGCGGTTAAACCTTCTGCGGTATTCAGGTTTATACGGACACGCCGGAATCCGGCGCGAGGAGCGCGCTGACCTCGCGCTGCACTGCGGGAATCTGTTCCAGACCGAGGTGCGGGTTGGCGAGGACAATCGTCTCCCCGGTTGCAACGTGCTCGTAGACCAGCATGTCGGGGTCGCTGCTCTCCATCGGACGCAGCATCCGCTTCCGCTCCAGCATCACAGCCAGAATGTAGCGGACATTTTTGTAGGTCGGATCGTTTTCCGCAACCAGCCTGCGGAGGAGCCCTTCGGCATCATCGCGTGGCAGCGGCTCGGGACGCGGTGGCGCAGGGGGCTCGTATTTGGAACGCCAGAAAGAGAACGGCTGGATGTTTTCATTTCGCGTGTTCCACGCCTCTTCGCACAGGTCCTCGCGGCGGAACCCGTCCCCTTCGCGGATCAGCAGGGTGAAGAAAATTTCCCCGGGGGCAAATTCCTTTTCCGTCCTCGCGCAGACATGCGCCCGCGATTTGATTTCCCAGTCAGCTTGCATCGACAGGGAGGTTATCCGCAGATTCACACAGATTCACGCAGATAATCCAGAAAGTATTCCCCGCCCGCGGTCGGGTCCACCCGAGCCTCTGCTTTCCCCTCGCCTTTAGTGAATTCTGGATTGTTGTTGGCTGGAGCGATGAGTATGATGCCCTGTAAGATTTTAGAAATTGCGTTCCACTCCCTTCACCCCATGAAAACTTTCTGCCGCAGTCATTTTATTGTCTCGTTGCTTTGCTCCTTGGGTTTTCTTCAGTCCGGCTTGGGTGGTGAGGTCTCCGTGCGAGGCGGAACGCTGCCGGACTCGGCTGGGCTGGGCCCTTTGAGAGTCCCTTCATTTCTCATGAGCCGGTTTCAAACGACGAGGGAGGAGTGGCAGTGGGTTCAGGCATGGGCAGTGCAGAATGGGTATGATATCCGGAGCACCGAAACGCGAAACATGGAAAACTTTCCGGTAAGAAACGTGAGCTGGTATGACGCCGTGAAATGGTGCAATGCAAAAAGCCAAATGAAAGGATTGTCGCCTGCTTACACAGTGAGTGGTGCGACATACAAACGTGGCTATTTTGTGCCTGTTCTCAACGAGGGGTCGAATGGCTATCGCTTGCCAAACCTTGCGGAATGGGTATGGGCGGCACGCGGAGGGGCGCAAAGCAAGGGCTACTGCCGAAATGCGAGCGACCAGATCGAGGACGCGGCCTGGTATGACCGCAACATATTTTCTCCCGATCGTAAATTTGTGACAAAGGTGCCGAATGCACTGGGGCTGTATGATATGTCCGGATACAATGCTTCGGGAAAAGTGGGGGAGTGGTGCTGGGATTTCGGCGCTCCTCAATACTCCACCCGGCGCATCCGCTACGGCAACTGGTGGAACCCCGTCGCAGTCGGCCGCGCGATTTCTTACCCCATCTACAACTTCCCGGATCACCGCAGTCACGGCCTTGGCTTCCGAACGGTCCGCCAAATCCATTGAAACAAGTTGCAGAAAAGGATCACTGAGTTCGCCGCAGACAAGGGAAGGGCAACTTGAGCCGTGAAATTCCCGGACGCCTCTCATTCCCGTGGAGAGGACTCCAAATTACGATACAATGCGAAGTGAGGTAACTGATCTCGCGAATCTCATTTCCGAGACGATTTGAACGCCTCGGTTCTATCCGTCTACCCCCACTTTCGTCTTTTCCTCTCCTTTCGCGGCTTGTCACCTTCGCGGGCAATATCCGGATCTCCCGAGATCTGAAACCTACATCACATTGTCCTGCGCGTAAGCGAGGATTCTATTTAACTCGGTCAGTGTGGCCATGGCACGCTGCTCATGACTGGACAATTCCTGCGCGCGGACCGGATCCGCATTCTCCTGCATGTTCGCAATGTTGGAGACAAGCATACGAGCCGAGGAGATCACCGCGCGGAGTTGCTTGATCGTCTCATGGTCCGTCCGGTTTTCCTTGTTGATCTGCTTGAACCACTTGATCTGGAAGTCGAACCAGGCGAAGGCGGCAGGGATCGCATCCTTCCCCCCGACCAGTTGGCCGTCAGGCGTGAATGCCGGCGGGGTCGGGTCGTTCGGGCGGACCGGGATGACAGATTCCGGGGTCTCGCTGATCCCGCGGGTCTCCTTCAGGTTCACGATGACTGTCGGAGTAATGAAAATAATGAGATTTTTCTTTTTCCGCGTGCGCGTCTTGCTCTTAAAAAATTGTCCGACCCCCGGAATGTCCTGGAGCACGGGAATTCCATTGTCGATCCGGGCATCGCCGGTTGTTTCAAGCCCTCCCACTGCCAGTGTATAACCTGAATGCACCTGCAGGGAGGCATTGAAAATCCTCGCGGATGTCACGGGATAGAGATTGAATCCCGTTCCGAGGTTTAACGAATCGTATCTCAGGATATCCGAGATCGTGATGGCCACCGCCAAAGCGACTTGATCAGCCCCAATGGCCTTGGGCAGGATATTGATTTGTGTTCCCACAGGAAGATAGCCGAGGGTGCCGACATTTTGCGGCGCGCTGCCGCTGGCGGAAGTCTGGCTCACGCCCTTATTGATCGGTGTGTTTTCGGCACTGGTGATCGCCACCTCGCGGTTGTTCACGGTGAGAACGCGCGGATACTGGACCATGCTGGTTTTGTCGTCCGACATGAATGCCTGCAGGGCCAACTGCATATCGGTGGCGGTCAGGACGGCGGAATAAGGGGCACCCGCGGTCAGTGTCGCTCCCTTCGTGGCTGCCCAACCGTCCAAGTTGGCACCTGTCCCCGGATCTACAGCTCCGCCCTGAATGTTTGGCCCTCCGCTCCCGATGCTAGGATTGGTGCCAGCAGTTCCAGCGCTGGCACCGTATGATTTTCCCGTCATGTAATCAATGCTCCCAGACGGCGAGGCCTTAATATTGCTGGCCGTAAACTTCATTCCGCCATCGCCATTGATAGGATCGGGGTGCATGGTTCCCTTCCAGTTGATTCCAAATTCCTTGCTGGGGTTCTTTGTGGTCTCGAAAAACTTGACCTCAATCGCGATGAGCGCCTGTTGCTTATCAACGGCAAGCAGGTAATCCGCAATCCATTCGTGCTGCTGCTTTGTGGCGACAATCCACAACGTGTTGTTGTCGGTATTGTAGATCACCTGCGGCATTTGAGGGGGAATGTATATCGGATTCAGGGGGGTGGGGATGTTTTCAACTTTCTCTGCCCCTTTTTCGTCCGTTTTTGAGGGTATGGTGTATTCAGTCTCACTGTATCTCGTGGTTCTTCTGGATGTATAACCAGGGGTATAATTCACTTGGCCCGAGGCATTTGGGATAATGCCAGATTCTGCTACTGTTCCCGCACTGTTTGTCCCCCGTTCAACCTCCTCCCCAGTCACAATCCCATCTTCATTGACAGTGACAGGACCCAATCCGAGCATTGTCCGGATATCATTCACGAGTCTTGGTATCGATGGTTGGAAAACCCGCTGGGAGTTTTGAAGGGAAATTTCTGGCGTCGATGGTGATGAATTGCCAGATTCGCTCGATGAACCGCCCGATGAACCGCCAGAGGATGAACGTCGTAGGCTGGCCCTGAAATCCACCCGATCCACAGGATCGTAGTTCAGCCGGTAAATTTTCCCAACGAGCATGTTCTCCCTCTCCTCATCAATCCTCCGCTGGTTCATCTGCTCGATCAGATCTTTAGTTTTGCTTAATTCAGACTTCATGAACCAGACGCCGTCCTGGTAGGAGAGTTCGACGCCGAAGTTGCGGCAGACGCTTTCGAGCGCGACGAACGGGCTGGCTTCCATCGTGAACGTGACCAACTGGTGGTTCGCTTGATCGGCTTCCTTAATGCTGATAAACGGAATGCCCGCATCGTCGGCGAGGTAGCGTAGAACATCGCGCAGTGCAGCGCGGTCAAAGGTGATCATCTTGGACGGTTCGCGGCGCAGTCGGGCGGCCGCGATGTTCCCTGCGGGCCCGTAATCCGGATAGGCCGCATTGGGGGGCGGCTCGACGACAAAGGGAGCAGGAGGCCGTGCAAACGCCGCCGGAATGGCAGGAAGCACCGCCAGAAAAACAGCGAAAACCATTTGATGAAGTTTCACAAAAAAATTCCCGGGCGATACCCGCAACCAACGTCAAACAGACAGGCAGTCGCCGATCGGCGTTTGTGAATAACTGAGGTGCGAAATTCCAAGGGTCAGGGCAAGTTCCAAGTTGCTTATACTTGATCAACCGTGGCTTGTGCTAGTCAAAACTATGCAACAATGCAACAAAAATATTGACTTCGATTAAGCTTGCATGATATGTAAAGCCTCATGAAGGCGATGAGTCCTCCGCGGGGTGCACGCGGCTTCACAATGATTGAAGTTCTTGGGGTCATCGCGGCGATCGCCGCGATCAGCGCCATCGGCTATGTGACCGTGACAAAAGCAAAGCAAACTGCCGATGCCACCAAACTGGAACAGGACGTCGCATCGATTAACCGGTCCATCGAGATCTACCTCAGCAGCGGGGGAAGCACCAATGGGATGACCGGTGCGGATGACAACACCCCCAGCCACTGCGACGTGTTGACAATTCTGAAAACCAGCGGAGCGGCGGGGACCCTGGGCATCCGGGGCAGCACGATCGACTCCCGGGTTTATGCGGACCGGACGAACGGGGGCAGCACCACGCGGCTTCGGGCAACTTGGTCTCCTTCCTCCAACTCCTCCATCCCCCCCCGGTTTGTGATCGGGGTGTCCGGCTCCGGAATCGTCGAGTTCCCGATTAACGAGGCCATTTCAGCGAATGCCTCGCTCACGAGCAACCGCACCGGTGCGGAGAATGTCGGAACCAACGGGTGGGCTTGGAACTATTCCACTGCGAATGAGACCTCTCAAGCGCTCGGAAACACCCCCGGATCGGCGGTGGCCGTGAACTCCTCATTGGCGGCCCTCCTCTCCCACCCCAACCTGACCGGCGGCGTGTTTCTTGTGGGCGACAGCGGGACGGTGACGACGCAGAACCGGCTCTATGGTGAGGCCGGCTACAATTCCGAACTGGGACTCTTTTCGCTCGATGGGATGGGGAATCCCCCGTATGATCTGACGACAGCAGCGGGCCTGCAGGCCTTCATGGACGAGGCAGTCCACCGAGTCAGAATGGGGGGGACCCAAGGCGGCGTGGCGATGGACCAAAATGGCAACGGACACAGCGTGACATTCAATCCCGGCACCGCCGTCGCTTTCATCATGATCCCGAACGACACGTTCGTGAATGTGGATAATCTCTCTACCTTCCCCGCCTCCACAAGCGACAAATACCCGTTGACCTCGCTGTCCTTCGACACGGGCAGTGTCTCCGGCTTTTCCCAAAGCCAGGCCGTCGGCCTCGGGCAGAATGTTTATGCGATCGAAGACACGGCGGGGGGCGGCGACCGGGATTACAATGACGTCGTCTGGCAGACCTCCGGACTGACCCAGCCCGACTGGTCCACGATGCGCACGGTGGATCCCACGACCTACTACTCCAACTGGGACAACCCTCAGACGACCGGCACGGTCGAGCACACCAACCTGCTCAATGTCGCCAGCAGCAAAACCCTTGCGAATGGCACAAAACCCACACTGGGTCAGGTGTTTCAAAGCCTGGGCCTCATTCCTTAGTTCTGCTTGAGCAGACACTCCAATTCGCATAGAAAACCTTCCCCATGCGCCTCCTTGAACTCCCAGCAGACTCCGTCGTCGGAGAGCGGATCCGAGACTTGTCCCTTTCCGACGGGGTCAGTGATTTTTACCTCACTCCCGGCGAGCCGCTCTCCTACAAGTTCAACGGACAACTGATCTACGACGAGGCGGTGTTTGAAATGGCGGTGCCGGAATATCTGGAGCCGGGCTGCGATGACAGCGCGATGGATCTCCACGGCCGGCGGTTCCGCGTCAGCCAGATGATCACGCAGGGACGCCTGCGCTGGGTCATGCGGCTCCTTCCCAACGAGATCCCCCACCCCTCCGCCATCAAGGTTCCCACTCCGGCTCTCAAGTCATTCCTTGAGGCAAAAAACGGGCTTTTCCTCATCTGCGGGGCGACCGGAAGCGGAAAATCCACCACCATTGCCTCGATGGTCCTGCACCGCGCTCTCCGCCGGCGCGAGCATGTGATCTCGTTCGAGGACCCGATCGAGTTCATCTACCCCGACGGCCTGCCGTCGCTCATCTCGCAGCGCGAGATGGGCAGCGACGAGATCGACTTCGGCAAGGCCCTCAAAGCCGCCCTGCGCCAGGCTCCGGATGTCATCATCATCGGGGAAATCCGGGATGGCGAAACCGCCGAGATCGCGCTCCAGGCATCCGAGACCGGCCACGTCGTCGTCGCCACCCTCCACACGTCCTCCGCTTCCCAGACGGTCCAGCGTTTTCTGAAGCTCATCCCCTCCGAGCGCCTCGACAGCTCGCAGGAAACCCTCGCAGACTGCCTCCGCCTCGTCATGTGCCAGAGGCTCCTTCTCGACGAGCGGAAATCAAAACGCTTTCCCATCCACGAGGTTCTGTTGCAATATGACGGGGTGGTGAACATCATCCGCCGGGGGGATTTCAAAAAGCTCGATCAGGAACTCGAAACGGGCTGGAAAAAGGGCATGTATAATTTTGAGAAAAGCATCTCCCTTCGGATGGAGGAGGGGTTCATGAGCGGAATCGCCCCGACCGAAACCGCCTTTTCGTGGGATGAAGTCTCCGAATACCTCGAACGTCAGCCAGAGATCTCGCGATGAATTCCATCGACCTCAAATCCATCCTGAACTTCTCTGCCTTTCGGCCGGAACCGGACGACCCCTCGGCTCCGTGGCGGAAGCGGTTTCCCGGCGAACGGACCGTTTTCGTCGGCCTTGGCCGCACGAAGCTCTCCTGGCGGGGCATTTCCCGATCCGGGAAACCGGCCGAGTTTGAATCCATGCGGGCGGAACCCAAGGAGGCCCTGACCCAGACGGTCGATCATATCAAATCCCTAACCGACCGGGGCTGGTGCGCGCTCTCCCTCAACACCCGGTATGTCATCAGCCTGGAAACAAATCTCTCCCGCCGCACCGGAAGCGAGGAGGTGCTGAAAACAAACCCCCGGGCAATCCTCGGAGGAAAATTCGAGAGGGGAAAACGCTACGCCCTCACCCACAACCCCGAGACCAATTCCAGCATTTTGCTGACTTTCGACGAGGATCAGATCCGGAAAACCGAGGCGATGTTCAGCGATGTCGGATTCCGCATTGGCAGGGTCTGCTGTGGAGCGTATATTCTCCTCCGCCACGCCCTGACCGAAACCAACCGCTCAAAGGGCTCCGAACAACCTGTCAGCAGCTTCTACATCGTTTGCAGCGAGGGGGCGGTTTGCGCTCTCGTGCAGGATCAGGACCGATGGCTGGAACTGCGCTCGCGCACGGATGTCTATGACGAGGAGGTGGCTCCGATCGCGGATCTTCTGGCCCCGTTCCATTCCCGCCTTTCCCCCGAAATCAACATCACGCTAGTCTGCGATGAGCCGCTGGCCGGTCTCCGCGAGCGTCTTGAAGCCGCCTTCCCGGGCCGCTCCATCAACGACCTTTCCGAGCCGGGCCTGCTTGCAGGCCTCATGATGAAATACTAGCCGCATGCAAATCAACGACCGCCAGATCGACGACTTCAAAAGCGACCGGAAGGATATCACTCCTCCTCTCCCGCTCGTCCTCCGGCTCGTGCCGATCCTCTTCTATTGCTCGATCGCGGTCGCTGTCGTCTTCTGTTCGATTTTCTTCATCCAATTCCGGATGGGCATCGCGAAGCGGGACAACCACAAAGCCCAGACAGCCGTCCTAAATGCCCAGACCCAGGCATCGCGCAACGATCGCGCGGCCTTGGAAGCCCAGATCAAAAAGGCGACCGACATCCAGGAATGGGTGCGGGGCTCCCTCCCCCTCCAGCCCCTGGTTGTGGAAATCACCCGGAGCATGGCTCCTAGATCGTCCATTCTGGACATGCGGATCGACCGCTCGGCAGACGACCCCTCGCAGCTCAAGCTGAATTTGAAAATCGGCACCGATTCCACCAAACAGCTCGACATCACCACGGAACGAATCGCTGCGCTCGACTACCGCGCGTTCTCCCCAACCCGCGAACTCGGACGCGGAGAACTGGACTACAAGGCAACGCTCGTCCGCAGAAACACAGAGCAGGCGGAAGACTCCCAGGCACCCAAAACCCCATGAACCATAAGCACATCTCCTGTGGCATCATCGCGATCCTGATCCTGGCTATGGTGCAACTGACCCTGTGGGTTCAGAACCATCGAACCAAGGTGCAAAAAGAGGCTTCCGATGCGCAAATGGAAGAGGAGACTGCCGGAAGCTCCCTCAGCCGGGAGCACTCCCAAATTGCGGATCTCCGCCGCCAGTCCGCCAACCTGATTGAGTTTCTGAAAATCTGGCAGCCCTATTTCACGACGGTAGACACCACCCAAAGCGCCGAGATCAACATGCAAATGAAAGTCAAGGATGCCAACCTCATCAACCTGTCCCAGCGGTTCGAGCCGGCGCCCGTCAAAAACAACACCTCGATCCCGACGACCCTGCGCGCATTGCTGACCTTCGAGGATGATTACGCGAAGTTGCTGAACTGGCTTGGAAATCTCGAGGCCACCATGCCGACGGTCCGCACCAGCAGCATCCACCTCTCCAAGGGAACCCGATTAAATGATCTCCGGATGGAAGTGATCCTAGAACAACCCCTGCTGAAACAATGACAACGGACCATTCCAATGAAAATGCGGAATTCGGAATTCGGAATTCGGAATGTGATTCTTCCCGCGCTCCGCGCGGCATTCGGACGCAGCGCGGCCCCATTCCGCATTCCGCATTCCGCATTCCGCATTTCTTAGTCCTCCTCCTGGTTTCGGCGAGTGCGCCGGCGGCTTCCGAGTCCCTTCTCTATCCCGATACACGGAAAGTTCTCGACGTCCGGGCAAACGAGCGAAACCCATTCGCCCAGCAAATCACCGACTCCCCGGGTCCGACTCAGGAAGGAGTCAGTGAAGACGCTAGATTGCGGCGCATTCTCAGGGCCATGAAAATCGGGGGAGTTTCCGGAACACCCGGCCATCGGCAGCTTCTCCTCGGCTCCCTGATCCTCAAACCAGGGGTCGTCCTTCCTCCCCTGATCAGCAATCAGGCGGAAGTCCTCCGGGTCGTTTCCGTGGATGATTCCTCCATAACCCTCGAATTCGTCGAGAAAGACCCGGCGTCGGATGCCCGCAAGATCCTTCTGACCTTTGGGATCAAGCCCGAAGTCAGGCAGTTTATGTATGGTGAAGCAGTCGAGGCGGTGACAAAAGCCGGCGTCACGGCGCAGCCGGAACTGAAGCAGGCCCCCTATCCAGACGATCCGTTGGCACGCGCGATTCTCACAAACATCCAGGAAGCGGAACAAACAAGAAGCAGCGACAAGCTGATGGGGGTGCTTCCCAATGCGGAAGACAAAAAAAATCGCAAATAAAGTTTTCAGTGGTTCAGTGTTCAGTGTTCAGAAAGACAACCCTGGGGGCGTCGCCTCCGGACTGAAAACTGAAAACCAGCGCGACAGCGCCTCGTATAAAGGGAAGGGACTAATGTTTGGCGCAGGGAGTGCAACCGTAGCGAAAGCGAAGAACAACCGAAAACTGAAAACTTCTTCCGGCTTCACGTTCGTCGAGCTTGTTGTGGCTCTGGGCATCGGAGCCATGGTCATCGCCGTCTCGATCATGGCCTACGGGACGATCAATTCGCAGGGAACCTCGCGAAGGCAGCTTAACGTCAACATCGGCATCAACAACGCCTTTGCATTCTACGGCTGGACGGACCCTCAAACTGCGGTGAGCGAGGCACCGAGTTTCGCGGCCACGGCCATGGCAAACAGCCTTCGGGATCAATTTCTAGGCGATATTTCATCCGCCAGTGCCGTCGTCTGCCTTGCCCGCAACCTGCCGAATGTGAATACCCTGCGCCCGACGAACCTCGCGATCCCCACAAACATGGATGTCCGCACGCTCGTGAGTCCGGACAACTTCCGCACAAATCTCATCGATCCCAGCGGGGCGGTTTACATCAATTTCAACGCCAGCACGAATACCGTCAATGGAGCGACGGTGGCAATGAACTCGACGGTCTACATGCTGTATGCTGCCGCGAACTCGACAAATGTCACAGTGGACGCGATCTATGAGGCGGACTGGGTCGCCGTAACCAATGCTCCCGTGGGAGTCTATGCCTCGGTCCGGCGGTATGTCGGAACAAATATGACCGGCTATTACCATGTGTTCTATCCGAATGCGACCCGCAATCCCACCAACCGCCCCGCCGCGGCATTCTTCAACATATCGAGCGCGACCAATGGCGACTCGCGCTACCGCAAAGCCGAAAACCGTCCATTTTACTTCGTCTGGTGGCCGGATCCTTCCCAACGGGATCTGAATTCAACCTACCCCACGGAAACCACAAACGCCGCCAACGCCCGTTCGGATTACATGCTCAATTCCGGGGGAACATCGTATTTTTTTGCGGTCCCGGCCTTCCCCGCATTATGAACCCTCCGGCAAAACTCATGTCCCGCGTCGAAGGCGCCGTGATGATCTTCGCGCTCATCGTGATTCTTGCGGGAACCCTCGTGCTGGCGGGATGGGTTCAGATGATGGCAACAGCCACCGTTTACCCGGACACCACCGCCCAAGGGATGAAGAACCGGATTGCGATGGAAAACGCTCGCGCCATGGCGAGGCAGTATATGCTGGTTTCCCTGCCAGGCGGCGCAACCCTCACAAATGTTGACTGGGTAGCAAGCATCTCCAATGGAACCTGGGGCGCATGCTCGGTGAATGGTGCCGCCGGCTTCTGGACCGCCACCAACCAACTGTTGGGAAATCCCTTTTCCCCGTTCGGCCCTTTTTCCTTCGTCGTGACCAATTTTGCGACCCTCACCAACAGCGCCCAATCCGTGACCTGGCGGTTTCTGGTCAAATCCCGTAGCCCCCTCTTCGCTGAATACCCGCTCGTGGTGCATCAAACCGCCACCACAAACCTCGCCTGGACGACACCAACCTACAAGATTTACTACACAAACGTCCTGGGATTCCCGGGCTTTCCGATTGTTCCCTTCACCTCCGGCACCAACGCCTCCGGCCTCGGCACCAACGGATACGCAGGTTATGACGCCGCGCCGCTCGGCACGAATTACGGCGGCAACTTCACATCCGTCACGACAAACAGCATCACCTACACCAACGCCACCGGAGGGATGCTCCTCAGCACGAACAAGAGCGGGAGCACCTATACCACGAACAAGAGCGGGGGAAACCTCACGGCCACCCTCAACTCCACCCAGAGCGAATCCATCCTTCGGTATGATGTCCCGAACCCGCTTCCCATCAAGGTGTCGTTCACGAACACGGCGAGCGGAAACACCTACATCAACACCTACACGAACGCCGCGATCACCAACCTGACCATTGTGGCATCCTCCTCCCAGACGAATGCCATGCACATCATCATCGGAGGCAACAATACCTCCACCTCCAACCTCACGCTCAGCGGCACCAACAACACCCGCATGATCTACCTGAACAAATTGAGCACCGGCACCCTCAACCTGCGCACGGCCACCACCACCAATGCCTATAGCTGGATGTTCGCGGCTTCCCTCAACAACTCCACTCTCAACATCACCGCTCCCTCCACAAGCGGGCAGCGGCTGACGCTCACCGGCGGGCTCAGGTCAGATCAAAACATCAACCTCAGTTCCGGCAACATGACCCTCGCTCCCGCCACCAACCTAATCATCAACAACGAACTCATGGCGGACCGCATCATCTGGATCGAGGACGGAAGGAACCGTTCGCCATGAGAATTTGCTCTTTCCAGCTGCGTTGGCCCCGCCAATCCACATCGGGCGGCTCCTGTTCTTCCTGGAGGGACGGTCGCCGCGCCGTCCCATTATTCATGGGCGCTGACAGCACGCCTCCATCCACCGGGTGCAATCAAAAGCGGATGCGATTAGGTTGCGAAGCTGATCAGGGAGCACAGGCGTCCCGCCTGTGTGTGGCTCAGGCTTCGTTGCGATGGTCTGTCTCCTCACAGGCGAGACGCCGCTCCCTGGTTCACCCGCTTTTCCCATCCGCTTCAAACGGCCGGTCTTCCCGGCGGAGCCGGTTTGGCTATTCCCTCATTGAAGTTCTGGTCGCGGCAGCCATCCTTGTCATCGGAATTACCGGCGCCGCGCTACTCGCCAATTCCCTCCTGCTGCAGGAGGAATCGAACGGTTTCTCCCTCAGGGCGTATAATGCTCAGGAACAAGCCGCCCGTCTCTGGCAACTCGGGCTCCTTCCAGCCACCATCACCAACATCCTTCCGGAGAGGTGCTCCACAAATGCATCCGCACCCGCTGCCTACACAATGTATCTCGGCTTCACCACAAGCACCACAAACCTCGGAAATGGAGTCTCTGTTGAAATTGCAAACCCCCTCCGCATCGTTTTCCACTCCGGTTTCGACAAGAGCAACAACTTGACCTACATCACAAATGACGTCGTTGTCGTGCGACCAACAATAAGGTAATCGTTTCTACCAAGCGCTTTAAGTTACTTTCCTGCAATGGGTCACATCCCCACTGCAGCGCAACAAATTCCACTTGCGTTCAAGAGCCATTAATTGTATTTTGTTGCGTGTTGCACAACTCGATTTCTCCCATGAAAACGATCAAAGTCCTCCTCACGGTTTGCACTCTCGTTCTGCTGTCTCATTCGGCGCGCGCAGTTGATGTTGTATTCAGCAGCGGCAACGCGTCCGCATCCTGGTCAGCCGGCACCGACAATACCGCCCCTTTTGTTTTGACGCTGACAAGTAATCCGGGGGGGCTTTTTCTCGATACCAATATTGGAGGAAGCTATTACGTTGATGACATTCTAGCTGAACCAGTGGCTCCTTTCGGGCAGGTCTGGGTTTCCGACAATCCGGCTGTGAGCTTCTCCAAAACGTATTTTCGCTCGGGGATTTCCGTGGATGGCTCGGTCTTATATACAACGGCGCAAACAGTATTTTTGTCTGCGAATCTCCCCCAGAACGGTGCCTCGCTAGGCACCACAGACAACTTCCTCGGCATCAGCTTCATGGATATCAACTCGCAGGTCCACTACGGGTGGATGCAGTTCCGGTTGAATTCATTTTCTGACGGCGACGTGGCTGTGGAATTCGTCGCAGGTAATGTGAACGACGCTCCGAACATCG
>QYQL01000111.1 GCA_007280915.1 Verrucomicrobiaceae bacterium
GTCACAAATTTTATCTTGGGAAGAGACTGGGTCTCCCCTCAGCGCACTTTTGGAACCCTCCCCCTGTATTTATGCGGGTTGGCGGGCCTCGAAGGCCCGAAAATTACTGATTTTCTTCCCCAGTTGCGAAAGTCGGGCTAACCCAGTTTGAGTTGAGATCCCAACTCATATTGGCACCGGTGCCTGAGAGCGTGCCATCGGTAAATGCGAAAGCCGAAGGCGCTGAGATCAAGGCCAGCACGGCAGCAGAGGTGGCGAGAAGACGGGGAAGAAGTGTCTTTTTCATGGGGTTTTTGGTTGGGGCAGAGTTCTTGGACAATGGGAATTTCTCAGAAATCCACAAAACATGCAAGGGAAATATTTTTGCGCGCTTAACATTTCGTCCAAACTGCTTCTATGGAACAAAGTCGATATTTTTGTGACATTTAACAAAATTGTTAAAGGCGGGGGACAAGTTTTCAGGGGAAGAGGTTTTTTAACCGCAGATTGGCGCAGATTTCCGCAGATTTTTACCACAAAGACACAGGAAGGGAGGCGCATGGCGCGGGATTTTCCCAAGGGAAGTTTTCAGTGTTTGAGTTTTCAGGAGCGGATTGCGTGGCAGGATGTCCCGCGAAGCATGCAGGATGCGTGCGCTCCCAGATCGCATTCCGCGAGGGCTGTCTGGGCGAACCTTATCGACAGGACTGCAGCCGCCTGATAACGGGGAGCGGATGCCGCGGAAAGACTGGCAAAAATGGCTTTCGGACTCCTGCTTCGTATTCGTGGAAAGAACCACCTGCTGCGGAAAAGTGGCGGATTTTCGGATCGTCCTGCTTGTGGAAATCGCAGGGGGGCTCCATTGCGCAACCCGCTACGACACAGCGCACGGCTACGCGCACCGCGATGTCCTCCGCTTCGACGGCTCGGTGCTCAGGAAAGAGCCCATGCTGGAAAACGACTTCAATCTTGCATTTGATGCCGCATACGCCGACATTTGTTCAAACCATGAACGCCACATTGCCGCCTTCCTCGCAACCCGCCCGGAATAACTCCGGCCCGGTGATGCTCGACGCGCACCGCCCGCGCGTTCGTGACTTCGACGCCAAGCTGATCAAACTCGGCTTCCACCCGGCGAGCCCGGAGGAGTCCCGTTCCGCTCGCGAGGCCATCGCCCGCTCCGACGCCAGGATTGCCCGGCAGCCTGCGGTCGCCTGATTGCCGCCGGCGTGCTGCGGAGCGCTTTGATGCGGAGGGCGAAGAATTCCCGACTTGGTCGGGGATCAGGCTTTTTTCAACAAATGGTCGCAAAGATTCTTGAGGAGTTGCGAATGCCTGGCTGAAGCGATTGAGCCGATTTTTCCGGAGAAATGATCGCGGGGAAGCACTGCCAGGAACCCGAGGCGGATCACCGAGACCGCCTTCAATCCGCTCGGCGGGAAGTCCTCGTCACCCGGACGGATGATTTCATCGAAGGCTGGGACCGCATGCTGAATCTGGGTGCTGACTCGAATGGCACTGGTTTGGGATGATCGGGTGGCCCTGACGGGATTTAGCCCGCCAGGGCTCCCACACCACCGGACATGCGGTTTTCCGCATCCGGCGGTTGAACAAGGCGGTTGTCTCATTTCCCTGCTTCCGCGAAGTCCCAGGGTATGATGAACCCGTAGTTGTTGAGTGTTTTGGTTTTCAGTGCTGATTGCATGACCCAGTGCCGGGCGATTTCCTCCTCCTTTCGCGTGTCCACCGACTTGCCGTCCGCTCCCGCTTCGCTTGCGACACTCCAGCCGCTTTGCGCCGCGTTCGCCGGAGAGGGAAGCTGCCTCTGTTGCCGCTCCCTCCTCGTTTCGGACAACTCCATGCCGATGCTACACAGTCCGGTCTTGGTTGCCCTCTCGGTTGTTCTTCGGCCCTTCGCTCCTCCCGCCTTTCGGCGGGCCTCTTCGCTACTACGGCCTCTGCTGACTTCTCCTCCGCTCTCGCGGCGGAGATCTCCCCGGGTAAGGTGCATGAACATTCTCTTCGGTCCCGTGCCGCCAGGCTCTACTTGATGCGTCTTTCGGTGACCTTTGGATTTCGCGTTTCCCAGCACGCTTATCGCCCGCATCCTGCCTCCCTGCCTGTTCGTGTTCCTACGGTCGTTCCCTTTGCTACGGCCTTCTTTTGTGCTGAGTTCCTCACGGAACCCGCCTTGGCTTTCGCTACGGTTGCTGTCACTGCTTCCGCTCATTGTTTGTGTTTTTTTTCCTGACTTGTTCATGCCCATGCCGGGCACACTGGCATCGGCGTCCCGCCGATGATCTTCCCTGAGAAACATGGCCGGGACGGCCATGCCACGTCAGCAAACAATCTCGCGGTTGAACCCTTCCCTGCCTCCGCAGTTGTCATGCCCGGACGGCAAGGTGGTCGTCCGGTGCATCGGCACGCGGGTCAATGAGCCGGGAGCTTGTGGGAGATCCGCCGGATATGCTGATATCCGACGAGGTCCACGTAGCCGGAGTCATCTTCGATCACGAGGACGTTTTTTCCGAGCAACACATGGTCGGGGGTGGGAATCGAGTAAGCCACATCTTCGGCGACATCCACGCTGAAAGGCTCGAATGGCACAGCATGAAGCAGCTTCTGGATTTGCTCTCTCATGCGGATAATGTATCCGAAGGAGGATCACCGGGCAAGAGGAGAAGGTGCGCGTTCGTTTTTGCCTCGCTCGCTCCCGCTCGGTTGCCTCCCGGCCACACAATCAACTTGCCTTCCTGAATGAGGCGCTATCGCGCGGGTGTTGCCCTTCGGGCTGCCTGCGGCAGGGTTGCAGCGTTCGCCTCCCGGCTTCCGGTCCCTTCGGGCGGATCTGGCGATCCCGCTATGTCGGTGCATCCCAGCACCTCCATTCCCGGCCAGTTCCCGCTGGCACGGGTTCAGTGTTCAGGAAAAGCGACTTTCTTTGGCGTCGGGCAGTCCGCCTGGGCGGGGGAGTTTTTGCCGCAGATTTTGGGAAGATCTCGCGCGAAGGGCGCCAAGCGCGCGGAGAGAGTGCAAGACAAGTTTTCAGCGGGCACCTCCGCAAAAATGATCTGCGGAAATCCGCGAATCTGCGGATCAACCCGACTTCAATGTCTCTGCGTTTGTCACGCGCGGACGACGTGGCGGTCGTCCCTCCAGGGATAAATGGGTGGTGCGATCTGGGCTATTCAGTCCTGCATCTTCTTCTGCAAATGATCGCAAAGATTCGTGAGGAGTCGCGAATGTCGTGCTGGAGCGATTGATCCGATTTTGCCGGAGAAATGATCGCGCGGGAGAACGGCAAGGAACCCGAGACGGATCACCGATGCGGCCTTCAAGCCGCTCTGCAGGAAGTCCTCATCGCCCGGACGAATGATCTCATCGAACGCGGGGACCGCCTGTTGAATCTGGGTGCTGACTCCACAGACCAGCAGATCACTAAATGGAGGCATGGCGCGCAAAACAACAACCGGCCGGTTTTTGATCCGCCCATCGGCCTGCGGCAAGGGCGCGAGGAGAACGTCCGTCATTACTTGGCGTCGCCGTATTCCGGTTCGTTTTCGCCGTAGGCTCTGGCGATTGCCGCAATGGCCATCGGGAAAAAATCTGAACGGTCCGAACTGTCCTGCAGGACCGTGACCATGAGGTCACAGTGGGCAGGCAACACAAACGGCTCGTCGAGCAGGATCTGCTTTCCGTCGTAGTGCGCTTTCAGAGTGACCGCAGGCATGGCGCGAACCTACCAGAGGACACGGTCATTGGCAAGGACGGGGGGACAAGACCAAGTATTCAGTGTTGCCTCGCTCGCTCCTGCCCGGTTGCGTCCCGGCCACACATTCGACTTGCCTTCCTGAACGAGTCGCTATCGCGCGGGTGCTGCCCTTCGGGCTGCCTGCGGCAGGGTTGCACCGTTCGCCTCCCGGCTTCCGGTCCCCTCGGGCGGATCTGGCGATCCAGCTATGTCGGTGCATCCCAGCACCTCCATTCCCGGCCAGTTCCCACTGGCACGGGTTCAGTGTTCAGGAAAAGCGACTTTCTTTGACGTCGGACAGCCCGCCTGGGCGGGGGAGTTTTTATCCGCAGAGGGGCGCAGATGATGGGAAATGTCTTCCGAGCCTGTACAAAAAATCATCTGCGGAAATCTGCGGAAATCTGCGGTTAAACCCTGCCCTGCTTTCGCGGGTGCCTTGCGCGGACGAAGCGGACGCATCTTGACGCATGAACACAAAAGGCACATGCTGTGCTCGTGGATTTTGAATGCGATCCGGCGAAGGAAAGATCAAACCTCCCGAAGCACGGAGTGGATTTCTCAACCGTCCCGGCAGCGTTCAATGACCCGAAGCGAAAGCTGTTCCCCAGTCGCGGGAGATCAGGTAACGAGTCACGGTTCCAATGTTGCGGCTTCGATGGGAAAAAGGTTTTGACCTTCACATTCACAATCCGCGCCGGGGTGGTGAGAGTGATCAACGCGGGCTACTGGCGCAAAGGAAAGAACCTCTATGAAGACAAAAACGGCTGATTACACGGACGACCTCGGGGAAATGAAAGATTTCAAAACCTCGCGGGCTCTGACGCGCGCCCAGGAACGGGCATTGGGGCTTCCGGTGCCGGGGACTCCGATCCGCCTGGTGCGCCGGGCTTCGAAACCGGCGCGCATCAACATCCGGCTGGGAACGGAGACCCTGAACGGGCTCAAATCCCGCGCCGCGGAAGCGGGACTCCCTTACCAGACCCTCGCTGCATCCGTGCTTCACATGGTGGCCACGGGCAAGCTGCGATTGGATCTTGTCAAGAGCTGATGGGGTCAGCCCCTGGGCAAAACGGGCGGGCAAGGTTAAGCCGCAGATTTTCGGGCGCGGATGATCGGAAATATCTTCCGGGCCTGTGCAAAAACTCATCTGCGGAAATCTGCGAATCTGCGGATCAACCCGTCTTCCATGTCTCTGGAGATCACGGCCCGGCTTTCATCTCCCGTGCGGTCCACCTGTCATATTGTATTTATGACAGTTTGCGAATAGCCATGCTCGTCGCAGGGAGGAATTTCCTGCGGTGAAACAATGAGCGAACTTCTTCCGATTTACGGCCTCGACGAGGAGATCGTCACGGCTCTCAGCGCCGGCAACCGGCTCGTCCTCCAGGCTCCGACCGGCTCGGGGAAATCCACGCAGGTCCCGCAGATCCTGCTCGACGGCGGGGTTCTCGGGACCGGGCAGTGTGTGATCCTGCAGCCGAGGAGACTGGCAACCCGGATGCTCGCAGCGCGTGTCGCCAACGAGCGCGGAGCCAGACTCGGCGGTGAAGTCGGCTACCAGATCCGTCTGGACAATGTCTCGTCCAGAGACACGCGGATCCTGTTCGTGACTGAGGGCATCCTCCTGCGCAGAATGCTTGCGGATCCGGAGCTGAATGGCATCGCGACACTCATCTTCGACGAGTTCCACGAGCGCCACCTCTATGGCGACATCAGCCTCGCCCGGGCGTTGACCCTGCAGGAAAAAGCCCGTCCGGACATGAAGATCGTCGTCATGTCGGCCACCCTCGACCGCACCGGAATCGCCGATTACCTCGCCCCCTGCACGACGCTGGAATCGGAGGGACGCGTCTTCCCGGTGGACATCGAATTTCTGGGCCACGATCCGAAGGACGATCCTCCGTGGGAAATTGCGACGGAAGCCGTCGCGGACAACTTCGACCGGACGGACGGCGACATTCTCGTCTTCATGCCGGGCGCGTATGAAATCAACCGGACGATCCGCGAACTCGGCGCGCGGCTCGGCAACCGGTGCGCGATCCTCCCGCTCCACGGCGAACTCCCGGCCTCCGAGCAGGACCGCGCGGTCAACCGCACATCAACGCGAAAGGTCATTGTCTCAACGAACGTCGCCGAAACCTCCCTGACTATCGACGGAGTCACGATGGTCGTGGATTCCGGCCTCGCCCGCGTGGCGCGGTATGACGCCCACCGGGGGATCAACACCCTCCTCATCGAAAAGATCAGCAGGGCCTCGGCGGACCAGCGGGCGGGCCGCGCCGGACGCACTGCCCCCGGGATCTGCATCCGGCTGTGGACCCGTCGGGACCACGAGCGCAGGCCGGCGAGCGAGTTGCCGGAAATCAAACGCCTCGACATGGCCGAGACCGCGCTCACGCTCAAAGCGGCCGGAGAGCGCGACCTCTCCGCATTCCGATGGATCGAGCCGCCGGACGCCCAGGCACTCGCCCGCGCGGAAAACCTCCTGGATGACCTCGGCGCGACGCACCACGGCGAAATCACGCCCACCGGACGCCGGATGCTGAATTTTCCGGTGCATCCCCGCTACGCCCGGATGTTTCTGGCCGCGGAGGAACTCGGCTGCGTGCGCGCGGCCGCCCTCATCGCGGCGATCACGCAGACCCGCTCCATGCTCCTGCGCGTGGACAGGAAGATCGAGGAGGAACGCGCGGAGCTTTTCGGCACCGGCATCTCGGACTTCATGGTCCTCATGCGCGTGTTCTCGTGGGCGAAGCGGAAGGATTTCCGGGCGAACGAATGCCGGATGCTGGGCATCCATGCGGACTCGGCGCGGCAGGTTGGCAAACTCTTCGAGCAGTTCCTCGACATCGCCCACTCCGAGGCTCTGGATGTGGACTCCGGACCTCCTCCGGACTCCGCGGTCGCACGCTGCATCCTTGCGGGTTTCGCCGATCAGGTCGCCAAACGGAAGAGCGGTGGAACTCTCGTCTGCGACATCGTCCACGGCCGGCGCGGCCTCCTCGCGCGCGCCAGCGTCGCCGCGAACAGCAAGCTGCTCGTCGCGGCGGAAATCACCGAGATCGAAGGCCGCGGCGGCGAGGCGCAGGTCCTCCTCAACCTGGCCACGGAAATCGAGGAATCGTGGCTGCGCGAAATGTTTCCGGAGGACTTTTCGGAATCATCGGAACATTTCTTCGATTCCTCGCAGAACCGCGTGGTTGTCCGGCGGGAAAAGAAATTCCGCGATCTGGTCATCGAAAACCAGGACCGGGATGCCGAGCCCGGTCCCGCGGCTTCCTCCTGCCTCGCGGAGCAGGTCCTCGCGGGCGAACTGCGGCTGAACGGATGGGACGACTCAGTGGAGCAGTGGATCCACCGCGTGAATTTCCTCGCGAAAGCTCTGCCCGATCAAAACCTGCCGCTCCTCGGCGCGGACGAGAGGCATCATATCATCCTTCTCGTCTGCGACGGCGCCACCTGCTACCGCGACATCAAGGACGCCCCGGTTCTCCCGCATGCCCGGTCCCTCCTCACCCACGCCCAGCAGCAGCTCGTGGACAAACACGCGCCCGAGCGATTCGCCCTTCCCGGCGGACGCAAGGCAAAGATCACGTATGCGGAAACCGCCGAGCCGTTCCTCGCCGCGCGCATCCAGGACCTCTACGGCGTGGACGACGACATCAAGATCGCCCGGCATCCCCTCACCCTTCACATCCTCGCCCCGAACCACCGCCCGGTCCAGATCACCAAAAGCCTGCGCTCGTTCTGGACCGAGGCCTACCCGAAACTCAAACAGCAGCTCCAGCGCCAGTATCCGAAACACGAATGGCGGTGAGCCCGCCGCGGCAGTCGCTCAGAAAGTTTTCTTCAATCCATCGATCAGGTCATTTTTCTCCTGCTCCGTCAGCCTCGCCCCGGGGTGCATCAACAGATAGCTGCCCAGCGGCATATCCCCTTTGCGAATCTTGTGAACGATCTCGTCGATCTCGACTTCCCCCGGCACCGAAATATTGAAATCCTTGCGCCCCTTGATGACATGGTCGCTGACGAACCATGACACCGGGGCGATCCGGCTATACCACGGCCAGACGGTTTCGTTGCTGTGGCAATCCGCGCAGGCCCGGTGGAAAAGATCCCTGGTCCTTGCGGAGTTCCACTCGACCGAGGTTTCAACCGGAGGATTTTTGGTGGGACACGGAACCAATTGGATTCCGATAAAAACGACCGCTCCCGCGAGGACGAGAATCAGTTTGCTCACTGCTTCTCGCTTCGAAATTCCGAGTGCCCCTCTTTCTGGTCCTTTTTCAGTGCGGCGATCTGCTTTTGGGCCCCGGCCCAGTCGGAGTCGGCGACATCCTTTTTCAGAAGATCGATCGCCGCAACCGTTTCATCCATCTGCTTCTGAAAGGCCTTGATGAAATCCGGCCGCTTGTCCGCGGGGATCTCCTCAGCCTTTTCGGGTGTCAGATCCCGCGCCTTCGCCGCCGCGTCGTGCAATTGCGAGATGAGATTCAGATACTTGCCTTGATCCGCAGCAACAGGCTGCTCCAGGGATTTCGCAAGCTCCTTGAACGCCTTTTTCATCGATTGCATTCTACCCTCAAGCTCGGTGTCCGCCCGAAGGCCGGTTGCCGATGCGATCAGGAGGACTCCGAAAATTGCGAAAGAGCGGGTCGGGATTTTCATAAAGGTTTTTGGAAACGACGGCCTCTTTAGCTCATCGGGTGCATGAAATCAACCCTTGGCGGATTTGACATACACTTCCATGCGGCAGTCGAATCCCGACATGTCCACCGTCTGGCGGGACTTCAACGCGAGCAGTGGATGGGGATTTTCCATGCGCACCGGATTGACGAAGACCAGTCGCCCGCCGGGCTTGAGCACCACGGCTGCGACGGCAAGGAGATCGGAAATCAAAGCGCTCAGGTCGCGGATCGGGACCCGCATGCCCAGCGGGGGATTTGTAATGATCAGGTCCACGCTCCCGGGACCGGCGATCGGCCCGTGCTCGCGGAAGTCGCTGCAAACAAAATCCGCTTCCACCGACTCCACACCGGACGCCGCGAAATTCGCGCGGGCAATCGCGATGGCATCCGGGCTGCGATCCGTACCAACCAACCTCCTCACACCTCCGCGGAGCGCGCATTCAATCAGCTCGACACCCGATCCGCAAAACGGATCCCAGACCACTTCCGCCTTCCCGCCCAGCCGCGCCATGCAAGCGGCAAGCGGCGGATGCGAGGCCGCCGGCACATCTTTCAATCGGTATGCAAATCGCGGGTCGGGCGACCAGCGCGGACGCAACTCGACCGTTTCGCTCCGTGACGCCGTGAAAATATCCATCGACCAGAGCGCACTCCGCGGATCGTTCAGGATCTCCGGACACATCGCATAAACGCGATTGGCGAGTTCCCGCACCGCGCCGCGCTGGTGGCCTTTGGAGACAAAATCCAGCCGGTATCGCACCGGCCCCTCGGTAAAGGCTGTCAAAATTTTCCGGGCCAGCGGCGACGTCATCACGGCGGCCAGCGAACCGTCCGGGCCGAGAAGAAAGCCCGCCGTTCCAAAGCATCGCAGCGCGAAAACATCCGCCAGTTGGAATGGAGCCGTGGGTTCCATGGCGACAAGTCCACTGCCGACTTCGAGCACCCGAAACTTCCCCTGCGCCTCCACCTCCGAGCACATCACGCCCTCAAGGCCCCTGCGTCCGCGCAAATGAATCCTCACGCCCTCAAAATCCTCAAGCATCCGGTCCAGCCTCACCGCGCCCGGGCATTCGGACCGCGCCACGGCAGCCCGCGTTTTTTGCTCGGTTTGCGGCAGCACGCCGCGCACCACGGCCAGCGTCTCCGAACCACCGATTTTCTCCAATGCACCCGCAAGAAATTTTTTCTCCCGCTCGTTCTGCGTGCTCCGGAGCAGGGCCAGCATGTCGCCCTCCTCCTCGTGCCCCGCCCCGACCTTCGGCAGCGCGTTCATGGCATACCGGCGGATTTTCTCCGCAGGATCCTCCAGCAAACCCCGCAGCCACATCCTCACCTCATTCCCCTGCCCGCTTGATCCGGACTCCGAAAAAACGACTCCCACCGCGCGGATGAGCGCAACCCTTTTCAAGCGCTCCACCGGTAAAGCCCCGTTAAAAAGAGGCACTTCTTTCATCCAGAGTTCCTCCCACGACCGTCTGCGCAGCTGCCGGTAGAGTTCCTTATCCGCGTTGGGTTCCCGATTCCCGTTATTCGTGGTCACGTCGCGGAACATTGTCCGTGCAAATCCCGAAACCGTCAATCTACCATCGCCGATCACCTCTGCGCTTCGGGGAGCCGGCGGAATCCGGAGTTTTCAACTTGTGCCAAAGCATTGCGCCACCTAAGGTGTCCGGCAGGCAGAGGTTTTCGTTCCTTCGCCGGCATAGCTCAGTGGTAGAGCAACGGTTTTGTAA
>QYQL01000101.1 GCA_007280915.1 Verrucomicrobiaceae bacterium
CAACACGACATCTTTTCGGTGACATCCGGAATCATGGAGAGCCACCGCTTCATCTGGCCGCACATGGTTTTCGCATCCGCGATCACATTCATGTATGCGGTGCTGAAACGGGACGATGCGATTTCGCGGCTGTTTTTGTTCACCTATATCCCGATCACGTATGTGGTGCTGGTGATTTTCAACAGGTATTTCGCGCTGAACCTGCTGAGGCAATTCCTTCACCACACCAACCAGAAGCTTCTGCTGATCGGGATGCCCTCGGAGCTCTGGAAGCTGGATTCACTTCTCTCGAAGGCCAGATTGTTCGGGCTCGATACCGCCGGCATGCTGACCGAGGCGGATGAAAGCGAACTGCCGCAGGGCGTCCGCAAACTCGGCGGGCCGGAGGATCTCGAAAAGGCGCTGGATGATTACCAGATCGGAAATATTTTCATCGTGGGAAGTCCCCGGGACCGGAGGTGGCTGGGCGGATGGATGCGGCTGGCAGAAGCGCGCGGATGCAGGGTCTCGATGGTCAATGATCTGGACGTCTTCCTTCAGCGCAGGCTGTCTTTTTTCCGCTGCGACGGGATCGACCTGATCGAGATCCGCGAGGAGCCGCTCCAGAATATTGTGAACCGCTCGATCAAGCGGAGTTTTGATTTTTGCATGAGCCTGCCCGTTGTCGTCTTCCTGCTGCCAGCCCTGGTTTTGATGGTCTGGATGCTGCACCGGAAACAGGCCCCAGGCCCCCTGTTTTTCCGGCAGAGGAGATCGGGTCTGAACAACAAGCCGTTCATCATTTACAAATTCCGCACGATGTATGCGGACAAGTGCAATTCCCCGGAGCAGGTGACGCAAAACGATCCCAGGATCTTCCCGGCCGGGCACTGGCTGAGAAAATTCAGCCTCGACGAGTTCCCTCAGTTCTTCAACGTGCTGTGGGGCCAGATGAGCCTGGTGGGACCCCGGCCCCACATGACCGAGCATGACGAGGAATTTGAGGAAACCATGTCCTCCTACCGGGTCCGCGGATTTGTCAAACCGGGCGTGACCGGGCTCGCGCAGATCCGCGGCTTCCGCGGAGAGGCCCAGAGCAGGGAGGACATCGTGAAGCGGGTGGAGTGCGACATCGAGTATATCGAAACGTGGTCGCTTCCCTTGGACATCCGGGTCATCTGGCGCACCGCGCTCCAAATCGTGAGGCCGCCGAAATCCGCCTACTGATCAAAGGAGCGCTGGACGCGCGGAAAAAGTCGGGACGGAGCGAAGAAAAATCTTGCACGACTCCGTGCCAATGCCCTCTGTGGCGGAAAGGTTTTTCCAGAGTGAATTTTTATACCGACATCCTTCGCCCCGGACTGTTCCGATTCGATCCCGAGACCGCACACCATCTGGCATTGACCGGATTGAGACTGACCCCCTCACCGCTCGTCCGGGCGCTCTTTGGCGGAGAAGCAACGAATCCGGTGCGACTGTTCGGTCTGACATTTCCCAACCCCGTCGGGCTCGCAGCGGGCATGGACAAAAATGCGGAGGTCCTCGGTGCATGGGAAACACTCGGGTTCGGCTTCGTGGAAGCCGGCACGGTGACCGCCCTGGCCCAACCGGGCAACGACCAGCCGCGGTGCTTCCGGTATCCGCGCCTGGAGGCGCTGATCAACCGCATGGGATTCAACAACGACGGCGCAGAAAAGATTACGGCTCGGCTCGCCTCGCTCAAATCCTCGGGAAGATGGCCCCGGATTCCCGTGGGAATGAATATCGGGAAATCGAAAGTCACGCCTCTGGAGGAAGCGGCTCGCGACTACGCCACGAGTTTCCGGCTCCTCCTGCCATTCGGTGATTATTTCGTCATCAACGTGAGCTCGCCGAATACGCCCGGCCTGCGCCAACTTCAGGACCGGTCTTCTCTGGCGGAAATCGTCCGGACTTTGAAGGACATCGATGCCACAAAACCTCTTCTGGTGAAAATTGCGCCGGATCTTTCGGACGAGGCCGTTCGCGAAATGGCAGCGCTGGCTGAAACCGAAAAGCTCGATGGTCTCATCGCCACAAACACCACTCTCGACCATTCGGCCGTGCCGAGGGAGTCAGATCAAACCGGCGGGCTCAGCGGGTCTCCCCTCCGCTCGCGCTCGACGGAAGTCCTCAAACTTCTGCGTGCGGAGACCTCACTTCCCATCATCGCGTCCGGCGGGGTCATGAGCGCGGACTCAGCCGTGGAAAAACTCCGGGCCGGGGCATCTCTTGTGCAGATCTACACCGGCTTCATCTATCGAGGACCGGGACTGATCCGCGAGATCTCCCGGGCTTGGCACTGCTGAATCACCCGCGCAGCCGGATGAGGAGGTCGCCTCCATCCACCGCATCGCCCACTCCGGCAAGAATCTCCTCGATCACCCCGGCGGCGGGAGCGTAAAGCGTGGTCTGCATCTTCATGGCCTCGAGCGTGAGGAGCTTGTCGCCCTTTGCGACCCTCGCCCCGTTACCAGGACCGACGAACGTGATCATGCCCGGAATCGGAGCGCCGACTTCGAGCGGATTCGACGGGTTCACCTTGGGGCGGGCCTTGGTCTTTGTCTGAACCGTCTTGTCGATGGCGGTTGCCTCGCGCGGCATGCCATTCAGTTCAAAGGAAATGATCCGGCGTCCGTCCTTGTCGGCAGTTCCGATGTTGATGAGCTTGATAAAGAGGGTTTTCCCCTCCTCGATGTCCACCGTGATTTCCTCGCCGGGCTTGAGCCCGTAGAAAAATGCGGGGGTCGGCAGGACGCTCGCATCACCGAACTCGCGGACGAATTTCGAAAAATCCGCGAAGACATCCGGATACATCAGGTGGCTGAAAAGCTCGTCGTCATCCGGCGCATGCTTGAGCTTTGTGGCCAGCTCGGAACGAACTGCGGCGAGGTCAACCTTCGGAGCCCGGACAGACTTCGGCTTTGTTTTTCCGAGCACCGCGCCGACAACCGGCTTCGGCCATCCGCCCATCGGATTTCCCAGGCCACCGGCGAGCATATCTTTGACCGACTCCGGGAATGGCATTCCTGGCTCGAGGTTGACCACATCGGCCGGCCGGATTCCCCGCGTGAAAAGGAAAAGCGCCATGTCGCCCACGACCTTGCTGGACGGAGTCACCTTGACGATATCGCCGAACAGGTCGTTCACCTCGGCGTAGCAGCGCGCGATCTCGGGCCAGCGGTGGGCGAGCCCCATGCTTGCGGCCTGCTCCTTGAGGTTGGTGAACTGCCCGCCGGGCATCTCATGGAGATAGACCTCGGCGCTCCCGGTGCGGGGGGATGTGTCGAACGGCTCGTAAAAATTGCGGACCTGCTCCCAGTAATCGGCGAACTCGTTCAGCGCATCGAGGTCGATTCCGCTGGCCCTCGGGGTGTTCTGCACCGCGGCCACCAGGCTGTTGAGGTTCGGCTGCGACGTGCTTCCGGACATCGAGGAAATCGCCGCATCCACAACATCCGCGCCGGATTCCGAAGCCATGAGAATCGAGGCCGCATTCACTCCACTCGTGTCGTGGGTGTGAAAATGGACCGGCATCGGAATCTCCTGGCGGAGCGCCTTGATGAGCGCCCTGGCCGCAAACGGACGACAAAGACCAGCCATGTCCTTGACTGCAAGAATGTGCGCTCCCATTTTTTCCAACTCCCGGGCGAGGGCGATGTAGTATTTCAGCGAGTACTTCGTGCGCTTCGGATCGAGGATGTCACCAGTGTAGCAAAGCGTTCCCTCACAGACCGCCCGCGTTCCGCGCACGGCCTCCATCGCAGCCTTCATATTCGGCAGGTCGTTCAACGAATCGAAAATCCGGAAGATGTCCATGCCCGCCTCTGCGGAATGTTTCACGAATCCCTTCACCACGTTGGGCGGATAGTTCGAGTAGCCGACCGCGTTCGATCCGCGTAGCAACATCTGGAAGCAGATGTTCGGAACGCGCTTCCTCAACTCGCGCAGGCGCTCCCAGGGATCCTCCCGCAGGAATCGCATGGACGCATCGAATGTCGCCCCGCCCCACATCTCCAGGCTGAACAGCCCGGGCGTGCGGTGCGCGACGGCATCGGCCACGGCCAGCATGTCATAGGTGCGCACCCGTGTGGCGAGCAGCGACTGGTGGGCGTCGCGGAAGGTTGTGTCCGTGAAGAGCAGGCGCTTTTGTCCCCGCGTCCACTCGGCGAATTTCTCCGCCCCGAGCTTCAGAAGAAGCTGGCGGGTGCCATCCTGCGGCGGCACCCGGTGATCATAACCCGGACGCGGTGCCGCTGTGAGAGCAGTTGTTATTTTATGTCCCTTGGCCTGGGGATTGCCGTTCACAACGACATCGGCGAGGAAAGCCAGCAGCTTTGTGGCCCGATCCTTGCGCGGCTTGAAATCGAAAAGTGCGGGAGTGGTGTCGATGAGCGTGGTCGTCGCTGCACCGCTGTTGAACGTTTCGTGCTGGATGACATTCTCAAGGAACGGAATGTTCGTCTTGACCCCGCGGATCCGGAATTCGCGCAGCGCGCGCTGCATCCGCTGAAGCGCCATCGGAAACGTCTGGCCGGATGCCGTGATCTTCACCAGCAGCGAGTCGTAAAACGGTGTGATCACGCTGCCCGTGGTGCCCATGCCGGAATCCAGCCGGATGCCGAATCCCGCCGCGCTGCGGTAGGTGATCAGCTTGCCGTAGTTCGGTGTGAACTTGTTCGCGGGATCCTCGGTGGTCACCCGGCACTGGACGGCAAATCCATTGCGAGGAATGCTGCCCTGAGAGGGCAGGCTGAGATCGGGACCATGAAGGTCCGCTCCCGACGCGACGAGGATTTGCGAGCGGACCAGATCAATCCCGGTGATCTGCTCGGTCACCGTGTGCTCAACCTGGATCCGGGGGTTCATCTCGATGAAGAACCAATCCTGACGGTCGATGTCGTAGAGGAATTCAATCGTCCCGGCATTATTGTATCCGATCCCCTTCGCGATCCGCACCGCCGCGTCGCAAAGCTCCCCTCGCACGCGTTCGTCCAACCCGATCGACGGCGCGACCTCGACAACCTTCTGGTGGCGGCGCTGGACCGAGCAGTCCCGCTCGTGCAGGTGGAGGACCCCACCGTGATTGTCTCCGAGGATCTGGACCTCGATGTGCTTCGCCCGCGGAATATATTTTTCCAGGAAGACAGCCGGATTGCCGAATGCCCGCCCGGCCTCGCCCTGGGCCTCGTCGAGAAGCGGGACAAGTTCCGGCTCGGACATCACGACCCTCATCCCTCGCCCGCCGCCACCGAATGCGGCCTTGATGATCAGGGGAAACCCGATCGAGCGCGCGATCTTGATGGCTTCCTTGCGTCCGACAACCGGATCCTCGGTTCCGGGAAGCGTGGGAACCTTCAGCTTCTGCGCAAGCGCCCGGGCGGCGGTCTTGTCGCCCATCATTTTCAGCAGCTTGGCGCGGGGACCGACGAACGTGATTCCCGCCTCCTCGCAGGCACGCGCAAAATCCGCGTTCTCGGAAAGAAACCCGTATCCCGGGTGAATCATGTCAACCCCGCGTTCTTTCGCGAGCCCGACAATGCTCTCAATATCCAGATAAGCCCCGACCGGGCCCTTGCCCTCGCCGACCTGATACGCCTCGTCGGCCTTGAAACGGTGCATCGAAAGCCTGTCCTCCTGGGCGTAGATCGCCACGGTCCGCATGCCGAGCTCGGTCGCCGCTCGAAATACCCGGATCGCAATCTCGCTCCGGTTCGCCACTAGAATTTTTTTGCCGGCTACAGGGGATACACGTGCGATGGTCGGGGACGGTTTCATGGTAAGAAATTCGGGAGCTGACCGAGATCAATAGTTCGCCCGCACAGGCGGCAACAATCACAAAATGAGTCAAATGACAGTTACGCTGTCAGAAACCGGAACGCGCGGTCGGGGAATCCGGGGAGCGCCTCATGGCCGTAGTCGGGGTAGATGGCATGCTCCTTTTCCGAGCGGATGCTGTTGAACACCGCAAACTGGGTCGATGGCGGGCAGATGTTGTCCATCAGCGTGATGGCCATCAGAACGCGGGCTGTGATGCGCGGGGCCAGATGGTGGACGTCGATGTAGCCGAGCGTTCGGAAAATTTCCTCCTCCCGCTCGTGGAGGGGATCGAACATCCGCAGATACGTCCGGAGTTCGGCATAGGCATCTTTTGCAAGATCCATTTCCCAGACCCGCTTGTAGTCGGAGAGGAACGGGAAAGCCGAGACGCACCTCTGGATTTGCGGAGCCAGCGCGGCGCAGGCAATCGAGAGCGCACCGCCCTGTGATCCGCCCATGCACGAAAGCCCATCGACCTCCGGGAATCCAGAAACGACGCGTGCGAGCTGCACGGTATCCAGAAAGATCTGGCGGAAGAGGAGATCGTCGGGTGATCCGTCGAGTCCGCGGATGATGTGCCCGTTGAGAGTGTTGCCGCGCACGCCGCCGGGATCCTCGCTGCGCCCGCCCTGTCCTCGGCAGTCCATGCCGGCAACCGCCATCCCCTGCCCGACATAGGAAAGCTTTTCCTGCCAGTCTCCACTCGATCCGGCGTAGCCGTGAAAAAGCAGCAGCCCGGGACACGGGGCGGCCGGTGCCGAAGGCCGCAGGTATTTCGCATAGATCCTCGCTCCTCCCACTCCGGTGAAGAAAAGGTCGAATGTCTCAATGCCCTTCGCTCCGAGCGCATCGCACGGAATCAGTTCGGGCTCTGGATCCGTGGCATCAAGCTCGGCGAGCGCGCGTGCCCAGTAGTCGTCGAAATCCTCCGGCTTGGGATTGATGCCCCGGTATTCGCGGAGCTCGGCGAGCGGTTTGTCAAGAACCGGCATCGGTCAGGGAAGGAAATCCAGGATCGGCTTCGGGTAAACTCCCAGAACCAGGATCAACGTCACAAGAAAAGCGGCTGTGAAGCGCGTCAGAGGCGAAACCAAGACCGGGGGCGCATCCTCGGGAGCGGGCTGCCAATACATGGCGCGAACAACTTTCAAATAGTAGTAGAACCCGCAGGCCACGGTGACGACACCGAGAACCACCAGGACGAAATGTTGCTGCCGCATGGCGGCTTCAAAGATGAAGAACTTGCCGAGAAAACCGACCGTGAACGGGAGTCCCGCAAGGGAGAGCATGGCAATCAGCATCGCAAATGCCATCCCGGGCGCGCGGCGGCCCAGCCCGTTGAAATCGGAAATGTCATCCCCCCCGGCGGCCTTGGAAACAGGAATCAAAACCAGGAATGCCAGGAATGTCATCAGGAGGTAGGCCAGCAGATAAAACACGATCGCCCGACCGGCCGCAGGGGACCCCACGCTGGCCACACCCACGAGCAGATAGCCCGCGTGCGCAATGCTCGAATAGGCGAGCAGACGCTTCATGTTTGTCTGCGGCAGCGCGGCGAGGTTGCCATAGACGAGTGTCAGGCCGGCAAGAAAACCGAGCGCAGGAACGAGCTTTGCCTGAAGGGCGGGCGCCACAAGGAACGCATCGACAACCCGCATCAGAACGACAAATCCAGCCGCCTTGGAGGCGACAGACAGGAATGCCGTCACGGGCGTGGGCGCGCCCTGGTAAACGTCGGGAACCCAAAATTGAAACGGCGCGGCGGCGACCTTGAAACCAAGCGACACCAGAATCAGTCCGATTCCGAAAAGAAGGGCCGTCTGGCTGGCCTGGGGAACCATCCCGAGCACGGTGGAGATTCCGCGAAGCCCGGTCTGGCCGGTCATTCCAAAGATCCACGTGATTCCATAAACCAGGAACCCGGTCGAAAGCGCCCCGAGGATGAGGTATTTCGTGCCGGCTTCCAGACTCGCCATGTTGCGACGCATGAAGGCGACCTGAATATAGAACGAGATGGTGACCAGCTCGAGGGCGCAGAAGATCATCACGAAATCCGCAGCCGAGGCCATCCACATCAGGCCCGCACATGTGAAAATCGGAAGCGTGAAAAATTCCCCCAGCCCGGCACCGGGTCTGGATCCCGGAATGAAGCGCTCGACAACCGGCGCATACTCGATGGCCAGCACCAGCGTCAGGATTGTTGAAACCAGGGCGAAGCGCTTGAAGAACAACCCGAGCGCATCGGTTTCGTAAAAGCCGTTCGGCGACGCCCACAGGGGCGAGGGCTGAAGAAAAAACGTTGCCGCGAGGAACACCGCCAGCCAGACAATCGCCGTGTGGGCGAGCGTCCGCTTGTCGATCGAAGGGAAAAATGAATCTACCAGAAGCATCAGGATGCCCAGGGAAAGAACGCAGAATTCGACGGGAAAGCTCATAGCGCTGAGGACTCGATGAGTTTGACGAGGAGACCCGGGAAAAAGCCGGTGACGAGCATCACCACGATGAGGACGGCTATGGCGATGCGGGCGGGGCCGGAGATTTCACCGAGGCCGGACCACCGGTCGTTGAGCGGGCCGAAAAAGACCCGGCGGTAGGCGCGAAGCATATAGACGGCCGAAATGACAACTCCCCAGAGAGCGCAGATCGTTGCAATTTGATAGTTGTTGAACTGGAAAAGCTCCTTGCCTCCGGCGGTCACTCCCATGAGGGGCTCCCCTGCAACGAAGGATCCGAAGAAGACGAGGATTTCGCCCGCAAAGCCGACAAACCCGGGAAGCCCGATCGCCGCCATCGCGGCAAATCCGAAGAGCAGCCCGAAAGCCGGCATCGGCTTGGCAAGCCCCCCCAACTCGGCGAAGTCGAGGGTTCCGGTCCGCTCGCGGATCTCGCCGCACAATGCAAAGAGAGCCGCGATCGAAATCCCATGGGCGAAGAGCATCAGGGAAGCACCGGTGAGGCTCACGGGATTCAGCGCCGCGAAACCGAGGAAAATATACCCCATGTGCATCACGCTCGAATAACCAAGCATCCAGTCGAGCTTCCTCTGTGAGATCGTGACATACCCGACATAGAGGATGTTGCCGACGAGCATGACGAGGAGGAGGTTGGAGAACTGGACCACCGCGTCGGGAAAAATCGGGGCGGCAATCCGGATCAAACCGTAGAGACCGAATTTTTTCAGAACGCCCGCATGGAGCATGGCGGCGGGAGCAGGCGCGCTGGCGTAGGCCTGCGGGGCCCAGGTGTGGAAAGGAAACAGGGAAACCAGGATGCCGAATCCGACAAGCAGGAGCAGATAGATCCAGTTCCCCTCGGGCAGGAGCCCGGCGTCGGCCATCCCGATGATCGCCGGCAGATCAAACGTCCGCATGCCGTCGGGCTGGATCAGGTAGAGCCCGATGAGGCCGAGCAGTAGGACAAAGCTGCCCAGCGCGAGGTAGATCGTCGCCTTCCAGGCGGCGGCCTGCCGGTCGCCGGACCCCCAGATCCCGATCAGCAGGAACGTCGGGATCAGGGCCAGTTCGTGGAACATGTAGAAGAAAAACAGGTTGATCGACGCGAAGGCGCCGAGCCCGCCGGCCGAGATAAACATCAGGCTCGCGTAAAACAGATGAGGGTTTTTCTCCGGAGTCTTTGCCACGGCCACCGCAGCCACCGTGACCAGCGATGCGAGCAGGAGCATCAGCAAACTCAATCCATCCGCCCCGAGCGTCAGGCTGATTCCCATCGACGGAATCACCGGGAGCGAGGAGACGAATTGATACGGCTGCCCGTTGCCCTGCCGGTAGAAGGCCACCAGGATCAGGACGAAGGCGAGGTTGGTTGCCGAGCCGACCAGTGCCGTCAGGCGCGCATTCGAACCGACCATGATGAATGCGGCCGCGACCAGGGGAACCAGAATCAGAAAAAGGAGCGGGCTCATTTCATGATCAAAAAGTAGAGGAGACCGATTGCGCCGGCTCCGAAGAAAAAGACGTAAGCCTGGATATTGCCGATCTGCAGGAACCGGAGCACAAACCCGCACGCCCAGGCCAGCTTGCTCGGAACCTGGACGACCAGGAGGTCGACAATCCAGCGGTCGGCCCACGAGAGCACCATCGCCCCGCCGTCCTGGATGTTCCTCACGATCCAGCTGTAGAGATTGTCAATGTAAAGCCGGTTGGCAAAAAACGGGATCGAAACCGGATCCTTGGCGGCGCTGCGATAGAGGGCGAAAGCCGAGAGGACGCCCGCCGCAAAGAGGACCAGGAGGATCGGGTGCAGGATGTGCGGTACATGCTCGGGCTCCGTCACATGGAAAAACATCTTCTCAACGAATCCGTATCCCGCCACCCATGCCGGCACGGCGAGGCAGGCGAGCGGAACGAGCATGACGAGGGGAGATTCCTCCGCGTGTTTCGCGTGGTCATCCTTCGGCTTCCCGAGGAACACGACAAAGATGAGACGGAACGTGTAGAAGGCGGTGAGGCCGGCGGTTACGACAGAGAGCCAGCCGAGGAAAGGATATTTCACGACCGCAAACCCGATGATCAGATCCTTGCTGTAGTAGCCGCTGAAGAGCGGACATCCGGACAGCGCAAGCGACCCGACGACCATCGCAAGGAATGTGAACGGCATCTTGTTTTTCAGCGCCCCCATTTTCCAGATGTTCTGCTCGTGATGCATGCCGACGATGACCGATCCGGCGCAGAGGAAAAGAAGGCACTTGAAGAAGGCGTGCGTGAACAGATGGAACATCGGAACGTCGGCGCTCGTCGCCGAAGCAACCCCGAGGACCATGTAGCCGAGCTGGGAAATCGTGGAGTAGGCCAGAATCCGCTTGATGTCATCCTGCTGGGTGGCCATGAGCGCCGCGGCGAAGCAGGTGATCCCGCCCACCCACGCAATGACGTCCAGCGCGACAGGAACCGCATGGAGAATCGGAAAGATCCGGGCCAGCATGTAAACGCCGGCCGCGACCATCGTGGCGGCGTGGAGCAGAGAGGAGACCGGGGTCGGACCCTCCATCGAATTCGGCAGCCAGACGTGCAGCGGCATCTGGGCCGACTTGCCGACCGTGCCGCAGAAAACCAGCACGCAGGCCACCGTCAGATAAACGGGATTCGACGCGAACTCCGCCACGCGGCCCGTGAGCTCGGAGAAAACCAGCGTCCCGGTGGCGGCCCAGAGGAGCAGAATGCCGAGCATGAACCCGAAGTCGCCGATCCGGTTCACGATGAAGGCCTGCTTCGCGGCATCGGCCGCACTGTCTTTTTTGAAGTAGTGCCCGATCAGGATATACGAGCTCAACCCGACAAGCTCCCAGAAGATGAACATCATCACGAAGTTGTCGGCCAGCACGATGCCGAGCATCGAAAAGAGGAAGAGCGACAGCCCGGCAAAATACCGCCAGTATCCCTCCTCGGTCTTCATGTAACCGACCGAATACGTGAAGACCAGCGTCGCGATCGTCGTCACGACCACCAGCATCACCTTGCTCAGGTGATCGATGGTCACCCCGATCGGAATCCGGAGCGCCTCGCCAAAATCAATCCAGTAAAACCGGATCGTTTCAGTCGGGTCCGGCCGGGTGAAAAGCCACCAGCTCAACACGCACACGGCAGCGGCCGACCCGATCGCAAGCCCCGCGCTCAGCGGCTTGGAAAACCGCCCGAGAAAAAGAATCACGGCAGCAGCCGCGAGCGGGGTGAACAGGATGATCCAAGGAATGGCGCTCATCAAAATTTCAGGGTGTCGAGGTCCTCGACATGCGTGGTTTGCCGCATCCGGTAAAGGGCGACGATGATGGCCAGACCGACCGCCACCTCGGCGGCGGCAACGGTGATGATGAAGAAGACCAGAACCTGAGCGTTGTAGCCCGGGAGCCCGTCCTGCCCGAGGTTGAACCGCGAAAACGCGACCAGCGACAGATTCGCGGCATTCAGCATCAGCTCGAGACCCATGAAAATAATGAGAATATTCCGGCGCAGCAAAACCCCCACCAGCCCGATCGAGAACAGGCCGCCGCTGACGATGAGATAATTGGCAAGCGTGGGCATCTTAGGAAAATGCGGATTGCGGATTGCGGATTGCGGATTGGAAGGCAACGTGCGGAAAATGCTGGCTGAATTCCACATTCCGCATTCCGCACTCCGCATTCATTTTAACTCCCTCCTGCTGAGCACGACGACTCCGATGGTGGACACAAGAAGGAGCACGCCGATGACCTGGAACGGAAGGTTGAAATTGCGGAAGAGGGCGAAGCCGACCTGGGCGACATCGTTGACCGCCGGGTTGGCAAGTGCCGGCTTCGTCTGCTGAAGCGCCGGGAGCGAAGAAACGACCTGCGACAGAATCGCCAGAAAACCACCGACGACAATCCCCGCCCCGGCCCAGGCGGAAAGCTTCACCGGCCGGCGCTGGTCGGCGCGCAGGTCCAGAAGCATGATGATGAAAAGAAAGAGGACCATCACCGCCCCAGCATAGACAAGCACCTGCACGACTCCGATGAAGAACGCATCGAGGGTCACGAAGAGGGCGGCCAGACCGATGAACGACATCACCAGGCTCATCGCGCTCGAGACCGGGCTCCGGAAAAACACCACCCCCAGGCCGAAGGCCAGGGTGAAGGCGGCGAAGATCCAGAAAAGCGCTAGCTGCATATCAAATCGGCGGGGTTTTTATCAGGCGGGAGCAAGCACGGCTACTTTTTTTCGTTCCACTTGTTGACCAGTCCGGGCATGACTCCCCCCAACTCGTAGAGCCGGGCCTTGTCATGCACCATTTCCGACCGGCTGTAGCCGGTGATCGAGTAGTCCTTGCGAAGGAAGATCGCCTGCTCGGGGCAGACTTCCTGACAGAGCCCGCAGTAGATGCAGCGGATCATGTCGATATCGAATTCGCCCGGACGCTTCTCGACCTTCCCCCAGCGCTCGCCGGCGGGAATTTCCTCGGGCTTGATCGTGATCGCGCGCGGCGGACAGATGAACTCGCAAAGCTGGCACGCCACACAGCGCTCGCGCCCCCACTCGTCCTTCACCAGCGTCGGAGCCCCGCGATACCAGTCCGGAAGGCTGTCGTCCCACTTCTCCTCGGGATACTGCATCGTGACCTTCGTCCTCCCCAGAACGCGGTTCACAAAATGCTTCAGTGTGATCATCAGCCCCGCAAAAATCGCGGGCAGGTAGACCCGCTCGGCAAACGTCAGTTGTGGTCGTTGGACAGCCAGTGCCATAAAGATTTAAGATTTGCTAACAAGGTTCGCCCCGCCTGACAACTGCGGACTCAAATTTCTCCGGAAGTTCGCCGCACCTCTCCCTTCTGTGACCCTCCTCCACAAGCGAACTCACAGAAATACTTAACCGCATTAAGCAAATCTTTGATGCGGCCGCATCAATAATCGGGAGAAATCGGCGGGGGCGGCTTTTTCCAGGGGAGGGCAAACCTTTGACCCGCCTGCTCCCATTCGCCATCTGCTCCCATTCCAAATTTGCTTCGCTCGCTCCCGCTCGTCTCACCCTTCGGGCTGCCTCCGGCAGGCTACCCGGGCCGCTCCCCCGGCCACGTGTTCGCATTCCAAATTTGCTTCGCTCGCTCCCGCTCGTCTCACCCTTCGGGCTGCCTCCGGCAGGCTACCCGGGCCGCCCCCCCGCGGCCACGTGTTCGCATTCCAAATTTCGCATTCCAAATTTCGCATTTTCCCTGCTACTGTGCCGCCCCATGCGCATTCTCTCCGGCATCCAGCCATCCGGCACGCTCCATCTGGGAAACTATTTCGGCATGATGAAGCCGGCGATCGAGCTTCAGGAAAAGGGCGATGCCTATTATTTCATCGCCGATCTTCACGCGCTCACGACCGTGCGCGATCCGGCGGCCCTCCGGACGCATGGGCGCGAACTGGCGGTGGATTTTCTGGCCTGCGGCCTTGATCCCGCGCGTTCGGTTTTCTTCCGTCAGTCGGACGTGCCGACGGTGACCGAGCTGGCGTGGATCCTGAGCACGGTGACTCCGATGGGGCTGCTGGAGCGGTGCCACTCGTTCAAGGACAAGACCGCCCGCGGGCTGGGCGCCACGCACGGGCTTTTCGCTTATCCGGTCCTCATGGCGGCCGACATCCTGATCTACGACAGCGATCTCGTGCCGGTCGGGCGCGATCAGAAGCAGCACCTTGAGGTCACCCGGGACATCGCGATTAAGATCAACGAAATTTATGGCGATGTCTTCAAGCTCCCCGAGCCAAGCATCCGCGAGGACACAGCCATCGTCCCCGGCTTGGATGGCTCGAAAATGAGCAAGAGCTACGACAACACGATCGAAATTTTCGCCCCCGAGAATGTATTGAAGAAAAAAGTCATGGGCATCAAAACCGATTCGACCCCGGTCGAGTCTCCGAAGCCGGTTGAAAATTCCTCGATCCTCGGGCTCTACAAGCTCGTTGCCAGCGAGTCGGATTACCGCTCAATGGAATCGGATTTTCTCAACGGCGGGGTCGGATACGGCGACCTGAAAAAGCGGCTGTTTGGCGGAATCTGGGAATTTTTTGCCGGCCAGCGCGCGCGCAGAGAAGAAATCCTCGCTGATTCCGGTCTTGTGAACCGGGTTCTCGATGAGGGCGCGATCAAGGCCCGGGAGACCGCTGACAAAGTGATGACCCGGGTCCGCAAGGCGGTCGGGCTGTAAAGATCGGGCTATTTCCTGAAGCGCAGGCAGCTCGCGAGCGCGAGGGCGAGCTTATCGATCCGTCCGAGGCGTAGGCGTTTTTCAAAGACCGGAAAGCCCGTCTTTTCCAAACGGGACAGGATCGTCGTGTAGAGGGATTTCATGATTTCTGCCGGGAGCAGGGGGCGCGCGTCGGAGGCGGGAGGGATCGCCGCATGAAATCTGGCGCGGGCCCGCCCGGCCTCGAACCGCATGAGTTCCAAAAACCGATCTCCAGGTCTCCCGGTAAGAAAATCCTGTTCGGAAATCCCGAACTGCACGAGGTCATCCAACGGAATGTAGATCCGCCCCATCCCGGCGTCCTCGCCGATATCCCGGAGGATGTTCGTGAGCTGCAATGCGTGGCCGAGATTTTCCGCATAGGCATCGCTGAGCGGATCGGTGCAGCCGAAAATCTTGATCGAAACCAAGCCGACCGCGCAGGCGACGCGCCAGCAATATTTTTCCAGATCGCCGAATGTTTGAAAGCGGGGCGGGCGGACGTCCATCGCACATCCCCGCACGATTTCGGCAAGCAGCGTCCGGTCGATCGCGTTTCGAGTAACGACTTTCTCAAGTTCCTCCGGCAGGGCCCTCACTTCAATCGCATCCACCCATTCCTCCAAAAGCCGCTGCTTCTCTTCGTCCGTCCTCCCTCCCTCGTCCGCGATGTCATCGACCGTCCGGCAAAACCGGAAGAAGACAAGTGCGTCGCGGCGTCGGAGGCGCGGAAGCCAAATCAATGCGAAAGCCAGATGCGACCCGCGGGCGGAGGAAGCGGGGGCGAGCGAGATCATGCGATGCGTCCGTCCTTCATTTCGATGATTCGGTCCGCGAACGGAGCCACGAACTCCCGGAGCCCGGCCCAGAGCACCGTGATGCCGAATTGATCCGCCGCCATCCTGGCCAGCGGAAGCAGGTCGGAATCGGGAGGGGAGATGCAGATGAGAATTCTGGGATCGTGAACGAGCGCCCTTGCGAATGCGGCGCGCCATTTCAAAGCCGGATCGAGCATTCCGGCACGCGGGGTTTCAAAGCCGCCGATACCGGCGAAATCCAGCACCTGCCTGGTGCGGTCCCTCGCCTCCTTCGCCCCGCCACCACAGATCCGGAAGAGCGGCATGGCCACGTTCTCCGCCACCGTGAACGATGGGAGAAGATACGGATGGCCGAAAAGAAACCCGCAGGCCTCGTTCCGGAATGTCGCGGTGTCCTCGTCGGAAAATTCCGCGGCATCATGCCCCGCCAGGACGAGACGCCCGCTGTCCGCCTTTTCGAGCAGCCCGATGATATTGAGAAGAAGCCCCTTCCCGCATCCGTCCTCTCCGCAGAAGCCGACAAACTCGCCGACATCGAACGTCGCGGAAAATTCCCGCACTCGCCCGGGCCCGGAATTGTTCCAGTTCGGCCGCTCGCACGCCAGGTTCTCGCAGAGGATCGATGTCACCGGGCTCATGCAACCCGACAGTCCGCGCCACTTCAAGCCCGCGGACAAGGAATTCCCGGGATTACTTTCCGAGTTTGTCCGCAAAATCCCCGATGCGCCTGGCCGCGTAGGCGGAAAGGGCGGGACGGACCAGCGGAAAGCACAGCTTGATCAGCGAAAAAAGAATATCCCAGAATCCGTGCTGCTTTTTTGTCTCCACCTTCGCAGGCCCCGGACCCTTCTCGCGCACGACCTTGGTGACCGTCTTCGTGCGGGTCTTCGGTCCCGCGAGAAAATAACCGATCGCGGCCGCTCCGCCGAGCCATGCAAACGGCCGGGATTTGACGGATCTCTGCAAGCGCGCAACCACATTGAATTCCTCGCGCACAGCCGACGAGCCGCGGACGATCGCCGCGCGGCTTCGGGCAAGTTCGGCGACGATCTCCGCCTTCCTGCTCACGGCTTGCCTCCTCCGCGGAGTGCGTCCAGATCGCGGGAGATCTCACTTCTGGTCACCGTAAAGAGCGGAGTCCGCCAGTGCGACTTCACATGGAAGATGCAGAAAACGGCGAGCAGGACATGCAGCAAAACAAAGGCCGGGAGGATCCAGATCCAACTGACATGAAAAACGGCCGCGATCAGAAACGCCGCAGAAATCACAGCCAGCACGTATCCGAAAGCCGCGAAAAAAAGGGCGGCAAAAATCATCACGGCCAAGCGAAGCGCCAGCGCACCTGCCTCGCGTGCCTCCTCGCCGGCCAGCGCCCCGAGCGTCTCGAGGTGCCTGCCCAGCGAGCCCGTGAGGCGGAGCAGCTCTGCGGTCAAGCCCTTCGGAGAATCCTCCGGAAGCGCCCGGGCTCCGCCGCTGGATGCGGTCGTTTCCAATTAGCGCCGGAAAATAATGCCGAGAAGGAATCCGATCCCGACGGCGATTCCAACGGCTTTCAGCGGATTCTGCCGGATGTAATCCTCGGTCTCTCCCTGATAGGTTTGGGCGCGCGAGGCTGCATCGCCCCAGGCAGCGCGGGCTTTTTCCTGGTATTCCCCGGCTTTGGATTTCGCCTGCTCGCGAAGATCCCCGTAAGTCGCCGTGGCGGCCTCGCCAAGATCCTTTGCAGCGGCGGTGATGTGCTCCTTGCCGACTTCGTAGGCGGCCTGGGCATGGTGTTTGACAGTCTCACTGACCGCCTTGGAGGCTTCTGTAGCCGCACCGAGCGCCTTTTTGGCGTGTTCTGTGCTGCTTTCGAGCTTCTTGGCGGCGATTTTTGTATCGTTGGATTCGGACATATTTTCCTCCATTTTGTTTCACATCCACAGTGCCAGAGAATTCCCGCTTGGCAAGCTCTGATGGCGCGGGAATGATGCCTCCCTATGTCAGAAGTCCACTCTTTCGCTCCGGGGCGGGTCGAACTCCTCGGAAACCACACCGATTACAACGCGGGCGTCGTTCTCTCCGCCGCCATCCAAATGGGAATCCGCGCCACGGGAAAAAAGCGCGACGACAGCCGGATCGTTCTCACCAGCGAAGGAATCGATGGAACCGCCACCGCCGATTTGTCGAAGGGGCTGCAGCGGCGCGGTTCGTGGGACGACTATCCGCTTGGCGTGGTTGAAATGCTGCGCCAGGCCGGGGCCAACGTCGGCGGGTTTGAGGCGCATTTCGTGGCGGACCTCCCACTTGGAGCCGGGCTCTCGAGTTCCGCTGCTCTCGAGGTGGCCACCGCGGTGCTCGTGACGAGGCTCTTTCCGTTTTCAGTTTCTCCTCTCGACCTCGCCAAAATCTGCCGCCGGGCGGAGAACGAATTCGTCGGCGTGAGCTGCGGTCTCCTCGACCAGGTCTCCTCGATCTTCGGACGCCGCGACCATGTTGTCTTCCTCGACTGCAGGGCGGAATCCGTCGAGCCCATCCCGTTCCCGCCCGGGTTCGGCCTCCTGATCGTCCACTCCGGAGTCAAGCATGCGCTGACCGGCGGCGAATACAACGAACGCCGCGACCAGTGCTTTGAAGCGGCAAAACGCATGGGAGTTCCCGCGCTGCGCGATGTCACGACCGCCCAGCTCGAAGCTGCCGAGCTCCCCGACCTCGTCAAGCGCCGCGCCCGGCACATCACCGGAGAAAATGAACGCGTTTTTTCCGCTCTGGCAGCCCTCCGCGCCGGCGACGGTGATCAATTCGGAAAACTCATGACCGCCTCCCACCGCAGTTCGATGGAAAATTTTGCAAACAGCACCCCCGAGCTAGATGCCCTCGTGGAAATCGCCATCCGCCAGGATGGCTGCCACGGCGCGCGGCTCACCGGCGGCGGATTCGGTGGAGCCATCGTCGCCCTGACCGAAATCGAAAAAACCGACGCCGTCGCGAAAGCCGTCACCGCCCAATACCTCGAAAAAACCGGCAACCGCGCCACCGCCTACCCCTGTGTCGCAGGCCCGGGCGCCCTCGAAACCCAACAATAACCTCACCCGGAGAATCATTCCGATGTCGCGATCGCGACATCGGAATGCTCTTTGAATGAGGGCAAAACAAACCTTGACTGCACGGCAGCAGGGGATAGCTTCGCCAACTCTCATTATGTCAAGAAAGTGCAGCATCACAGGGGCCAAGCCCGTCCGCGGATCGAAAATCCACCGCCGGGGTCTGGCAAAGAAAAAGGGTGGCATCGGCATGCACGTGACGGCCGTGACCCCGCGCTATTTCGAGCCGAATTTGAAAACCAAGCGGGTGTGGGTTCCCGAGCTGAAAAAGTTCGTGACCGTGAAAGCGACCGCGCGGGCGTTCAAGACGCTCTCCAAGAACGGCGCCTACAAAACGCTTCGCGAGGCCAAGCTCGTCAAATAGCATTCCGTCCGGCATGATGACGGGTGACAAGACTCCTCCGCTGGAGTAGCTCTTCTCTCCATGCCGATCCTCGAGGTCAAAGATCTCCGAACCTGGTTTCCCGTGCATGGCGGAGTTTTCCGCCGCAAGACCGGAGACATCCGCGCCGTTGACGGCGTGAGCTTTTCCGTCGAGCCGGGACAAACCGTTGGCCTCGTCGGCGAAAGCGGGAGCGGAAAGACAACCATCGGCCGGACGATCCTGAAACTGCAGCCGGCCACCTCGGGAAGCGTGGAGTTCAACGGACGCGACATCCTTCCCATGAGCGAGCGCGAATTCCGCCCGATGCGCCGCGAGATCCAGATGATTTTCCAGGATCCCTTCGGTTCGCTCAACCCGCGGTTCACGATCGCGGAGATCGTCTCCGAGGCGCTGGAGATCCATTTTCCAAAATTGTCACGCGGGGACCGTCGGGACCGCGTCGCGGAACTTTTGCGGATGGTCGGGCTGAACCCGGAGATGATGTCGCGCTATCCGCACGAGTTCAGCGGCGGACAGCGGCAGCGGATCGGGATCGCGCGGGCGCTGGCGGTCGAGCCCCGGTTCATTGTTTGCGATGAGCCGGTCAGCGCGCTCGATGTGAGCGTCCAGGCCCAGATCGTCAATCTGCTTCAGGACCTCCAGGAGCAGCTCGGGATCGCGTATCTGTTCATCGCCCACGATCTGGCCGTGGTCGAGCACATCAGCGATCACGTCCTCGTGATGCATCGCGGGAAGATCGTCGAGTCCGCGCCGGCGGAAGCGATTTACAGCGACCCGCAGGACGACTACACAAAATCCCTTCTGGCAGCCGTGCCGCAACTCGCCTGATGCATCCGATCCTCCGCAATTTTCTCCGCATGAACTGGCTGCTGTTCGGCCTCATGATGGGCCTGCTGGCCTATGGGGTCTATGCGATCTACAGCGCCACATGGATGCGGGAGGTAAACTTCTGGAGCTCGCAGCTGGTGTGGATCCTGATCTGCCTGCCGATGTTTTTCGTGATATCCCTGCTCGACTACCGCTGGGTGCGGTTCGGCGCGATCCCTCTTTATGTTCTCGGCCTGCTCGGGCTCGTGGCGGTGATGCTTTTCGGCGAGAAGCGCTTCGGAGCGCGGAGCTGGATCAACCTTGGCCCGATGAACTTCCAGCCGTCGCAGCTCGCCATCGTGGCCGGCATCCTGACGCTGGCGATCTTTCTCCACAACTCCCGCAGCATGATGCCGTTTTTGAGGATCCTGTGTGTCGGCGCGATTGTTGGAATTCCATGGATTTTGATCCTCATCCAGCCCGATCTGGGATCCTGCATCGTCTGGGTCCCGGTGGTGCTGGCGATGATGTTCGTCGGCGGAATCCCGAAGCGCTGGCTTATCTCGATCCTCCTTCTGGGGCTGGCGATGGTGCCGCTGGTCGTCCACTTCGGTCTCAAACCCTACCAGTATTCGCGCATCACGACGTTTCTGAACCCGGAGGCCGATCCGCAGGGCGATGGATGGAATATCACGCAGTCGCTGATCGCGATCGGATCGGGTGGATTTTCCGGCAAGGGATTCAAAGCGCCGAACACCCAGAACGAGCTCGGATTTCTTCCCGCCACCATCGTCCACAACGACTTCATTTTTTCCGTCATGGGCGAACAGCACGGATTCATCGGCGGGGTGGCGCTCATCTCGGCATTCGCGCTGCTCTTCGTCGTGATCCTGAACATTGCCATCGAGGCGGTTGACGACACCGGCAGGCTGCTTGCCGTCGGGATTGTGATGCTGCTGTTCACTCACACTTTCATGAACATCGGGATGACGATCTCGGTGACTCCCATCACCGGGCTGCCTCTGCCGCTGGTGAGCTACGGAGGATCGTTCGTGATGATCACCCTCTTCAGCTTCGGGCTGCTGCAGAGCATCTGGATCCACCGGCGGGCGGGAAGATAGGACACTGCCGTGACCGAACCGCTGTTCGACATCGCGGTGGCCATGGCCTCCTTTTTTGCCGGTCTGCTGGGTGCATTGATCGGGCTGGGTGGCGGAATCATCATCACCCCGCTTCTTGTGCTTTGCTTCGGAATCGACATCCGCTACGCGATGGGAGCCGCGCTGTGCTCGGTGATTGCCACGTCGTCGGGCGCCGCGGCCGCCTACCTCCGGGACGGGATCTCCAACATGCGTATCGGGATGTTCCTGTGCATCGCCACAACCATCGGGGCTGTTTGCGGCGCCCTGCTGGCCGTCGTGATGAATCCCTCGGTCCTCGCCGTCATCTTTGGCGTCGCCCTGCTGGTGACGGTTCTCCTCTCCCTGAAAAAAAAGTCCGGGGCTCTGGTGGAGCCGGAGGGATCCGATCCCCTCGCAAAATCCCTCCGCCTGCCGGACGAAATGCCGGTTGCCGGAATGCAGGTCCCATACGGCGTGGCTAACGTCATCCCCGGGTTCATTGTCATGTGGGTCGCCGGCGTGCTCTCCGGGCTGCTCGGAATCGGTTCGGGGGCTTTCAAGGTGCTGGCGATGGACCAGATCATGCGCCTTCCGTTCAAGGTCACCACCGCAACCAGCAACTTCATGATCGGGGTGACCGCTGCGGCCAGCGTCGGAATTTACCTGAAAAAAGGCTACCTCGATCCCTCACTTGTCGCGCCGGTCGCCCTGGGCGTCCTGGCGGGAGCCTTCGCGGGCGCGCGGCTCCTCACTGTCGCGCCCGTCAAACTCCTCCGCATCATTTTCCTCGTTGCGGTATCCATCATTGCCGTGCAAATGATCGCCCGCGGGCTCGGGGTCTCCATCGGATGAACCGTTTTTCCATACTCCTCGCCCGCGTGATGGTCACGGGAACCCTGGTTGCAGCGGCGATCATCGCGGTCGGTCTGCTGTGGTATCTCTCCGCCCATTCCAGTGAACTGCCCGGCGATCACATCTTCAGGGGAGAACCAAAATATTTGGAGAACCCCGTGCAAATGGCGCGCCGCGCATTCGAACCGGGTGTTGTGGGCGAACGGCGGAGCCTGGTCATGATCGGAATTTTTCTCCTGCTCCTCAACCCACCGATCCGGGTGTTTCTCGCCGGGGCCGGGTATTGGATGGAAAGGGACAGGCTCTACGCGGTGATCAGCGCGATCGTGTTCGCGGTTCTTCTCGTCAGCTTTTTCTTGTGAGCAGCAGCTTCTTCCAGTCGCTTGTTGCGCCGCTGAGGGTCCCGATTTTCCGCTCTCTTTGGATCGCAACGGTCGCATCGAATATCGGCACCCTGATGCACGGGATCGGCGCGGCCTGGCTCATGACCTCGATGACCAGTTCCCCGCTTCTCGTGGGGCTCGTCCCGGCCTGCATATTTCTGCCGACGTTTTTTGCCGGAATCTGGGGCGGGGTCCTTTCGGATCTCGTCGAGCGCAGGAAGCTCCTGATCGTCACGCAGACCGGCATGATGGCCTGCGCCCTCGCCATCGGAATTTGCACGCTTCTCGGCATGATGTCCCCGGCACTTTTGTTGTCGCTGACATTCTGCCTGGGATTTTTCAGTGCGATGAACCTGCCCGCCTGGCAATCCCAGATTCAGGAAATGGTTCCGGTCGATCATGTGGCTGCGGCGGTCTCGCTGAACAGCATCAGTTTTAATGCGGCCCGCTCGGTCGCTCCCGCTCTGGGCGGTCTGCTTGTCGCAGCCGCGGGACCGGCCCCGGTCTTTTTTATCAATGCGGCATCTTTCCTTGGAACGATTCTTGTTCTTCTCGGCTGGAAGCGGCCGCCTCATAAAAAAAATCCCCAGGCAGTCTGGAGCAGTTTCCGTGAAGGATTTTCATTTGTCAGACACTCGCACTCCCTGCGCGCGCCTATGATCCGGGTGACCGCCTTCGCTTTCTGCGGCAGCGCGGTCTGGGCCCTGCTGCCTTTGCTGGCGAGAGAGGAATTGGGAACGGGGCCGGCCGGATACGGAGTCATGCTCACCGCTTTCGGAGCAGGGTCCGTCGCCATCGCGGGCCTCATACCGGGTCTCCGCCGCAGGCTTCAGCCAGACCGGCTCATCGCCCCCGCCATCGCTCTGCTCTCGGGGGTGTTCATTTGCCTTGGGGTCGCGAGCCACTACCTGGTCGTTCTGGGTGCGCTCTTTGTCGGAGGCATGGCATGGGTGGGCGTGTTGGTCCAGTTCAACGTTGCCGTCCAACTCTCCTCCCCGGAAAAAATCCGCGGGCGGGCAATGGCGTTCTACCTCGTATTCTTCCAGGGAAGCCTGGGCCTCGGCAGCGCATTTCACGGATGGCTCGCCAAGCTGGCGGGAATCCCGAACACCTTTTTGATTGCGGGTGTTTTTCTGCTGCTGGGGATTCCTCTGATCCTTGTGTTCCCGCTTGCCGCAAGCAGTTGGAACGACGCCCCCAACGTTCCGGCGACAGGCGACTGATCTGCCGACAGGCGAATAATTTCCCTTGCATGGTTGCCGGATTGGGGTTCGATTCCTGCGCATGCAATTCCTCGAGCCATCCACCCTGATCGAATTCCTGAACTGGCGCTACGCGACCAAGCAATTCGACCCCGCCCGCAAGATCCCGCCGGCGGTCTGGGAAGCCCTCGAGGACTCCCTGATCCTGACCCCTTCATCCTACGGCCTCCAGCCCTGGCAGTTTTTTGTGGTGACGGATCCGGATTTGAAAGCGGCGCTGCGGCCTCACTCCTGGAACCAACCGCAGGTCACCGACTGCTCTCACCATGTCGTCTTCGCCACGCGACGCGATGTGGACGAGGCGTTCGTGGACAAACATGTCGCTCGGATCGCGGAGGTGCGGGGAGTCGCGCCGGAATCCCTCGCGTTTTACAAGGACATGATGGCCTCGGATATCCTGAACGGCCCGCGCTCCGAGCGGGTTCAGGAATGGGCGGCACGGCAGGTCTATATCGCCCTCGGCAATTTCATGACGGCAGCCGCGCTGCTCGGCGTGGACACCTGCCCGATGGAGGGCTTAGACCCTGCAAAATACGATGAGATCCTGGGGCTTCCTTCCAAAGGCTTCCATGCGGTGGTCGCCTGCCCAACCGGATACAGAGCCGAAGGAGACAAGTATGCGGATATGCCAAAAGTCCGCTTCCCGAAATCCGAACTCATTCAGACTCTCTGACAAAGTCCGTCCCGGATGAAGGGCCGGAAATGATTTGCTGATCGCTGCCGTGGCGGCTAGTGAGTAGGGCACATGCACCCCACCCCGCTGCAAAAGAAAATCTTTTGGGCCGCGATCACTGCGGTTTCGGCGTATGCGATCGGATATGTCCTGTATCTGGTCGGGAGCCTGATCGTGCATTCGATCTCATTTCTGCAGCCGGTTCTGATTCCGATCGCCATTGCCGCGATTCTGGCATTCCTGCTGGAGCCGGTCGTGCAGTGGCTGATGCGGAGGAAACTGTCCAGATTGGTGAGCATCATCGTGGTCTATCTGGCGGTCTCCGCCATTTTTGCCGGAATTTTGATATGGATCCTTCCCGCCGCCTACCGTCAGGGATCGGAGTTCCTGAAAGACTTTCCCGGCTATTCGCAGAAGGCGCAGGGGCTCCTTCTTTCCACGGTGGACCACCTGCACAAACTGGCCGAAAATCCGCTGTTCAAAAGCCCGGAAAGCCCCAGCGAAGGACACGGGCAGTTCACGGCGTTTATCGCCCCAAGGCTCAATGAAGCCGGCGCCTGGCTGCAGCAGAAGATCCCCGACCTTGCGGTCGAATCCGGAAAATTCCTCCAGCGAAGCCTGAGCGGATTTTTTGGGGTCTTCGGACTTCTTCTCAGCATGATCCTGGTCCCGATTTTCCTGTTTTTCTTTCTGAAGGACAGCCCGGCGATCGTTACCAACTGGAGCCGCTATCTTCCGCTCCGGGCCTCACCGCTGAAAAATGAGATTGTTTCGCTCGTCAGCGAGATCAACTCGTATCTGGTGAGCTTCTTCCGCGGGCAGCTTCTCGTGAGCATGATCGACGGCATGATGATCGCCTGCGCGCTGCTTGTGATGGGCTTGGACTTCGCCGTGCTCATCGGCCTGATGGTGGGCATCCTGGGCCTCATCCCTTACTTGGGCATGATGATCACATGGATTCCTGCTGTGATTATCGCAGCGGCTCAATTCGGTGACTGGGGACACCCCTTCTGGGTCACCGTCATCTTTCTCGTGGCCAACAACATCGACGGCATGGTCATCGCCCCGAAAATTGTCGGCGATTCCGTCGGCCTGCATCCGCTCACCGTGATCATCTCCGTGCTCGCGTGGAGCCTGATTCTTGGAGGGCTCCTCGGCGCCCTTCTCGCCGTTCCGCTCACAGCAACACTGAAAGTCCTTTTGAAGCGGTATTTCTGGGACCGGCCGCCGTCCCAGGCGACTGTTTTCGACTGATCAAAGAGGCAGCGTCTCGTATCCGAGGCAGAGAAAAATACGGAGGTCTTTGCCTCCCGGTCCGGGAACGGTTTTGAAGGGAACCACCTCCGTGAACGCTCCCTTGATCGTCTGCGGAAGTTCACGGCCGATATAAACCGCATTGCGCCCGACGAACGGGTTCACTCCCTTCTGCTCGGTAAAATACTCGTCGGCCACCTTGTCGCTTTCGATAAAATCGGCGTAGGACGGCCAGAGTCCGAACTGGCTGGAGAGGTCCGGGGACTCGGGTATGAAAACCGGCGGACAGGCGCCCGTACCGCCGCCGATATGGTAGCCGAGCACCGCGGCGAGGTCGGGATCTTCGGCGATAAAAAATCCGCTTTGCTCCGAGGCAGGCAGATCCCGTGCGGCGGCATGAAGTTCCTCCGCGATGGAGCTCCAATCCGGGCCGCGCGGCGCGATCAGGGAAAACCCGCCAGTTACCAGGGCCAGAGCGATCAGGGCCGCCCACCCGAAACGCCACGCAGGCGGCCCGGCGAAGGACGCGATCAGAAATGAAAAGAGCGGCAGAAATGCCAACACCGCCGGCGTGACCGCATCATTCCCGTGAAGCAGGAGATAGGCACACCACGCCCAGGCCGGAACGCTGGCGGCCAGAAGAAATACCGCCCTGGCATGAATGCGGGCCGAACGGACCAGCGGGATCATTCCCGCAAAGAACACCATCGCCACCGGTATCGAAAAAGCATTGAAAAACATGGCCGCGCTTTCGAGAAACAGGATGGGGCGGAACTCCCATGCGGACTTCCACGTTCCGCCCGCGATGGGAATCCATTCCAAAGCCGCATTCCATTTCAGCGAAGGCCAGAGCGCCAGCGCGCAGGGAACCGCGATTGCGGCGAGACCGGCGATGTCTTTCCGATGCCGGCGGGACATCATGACGGAAATACACAACCCGGCCGGCACCAGGGCGACTTCGTAACGGAACAGCAGTCCCGCGCCAAAAAAGATCCCGGATGGCACCCACGCCCACCGGCGTCCTTCCCATGCGAGGCGTGCAAAAACCAGCGCTGTCAGGACCGAAATCAACGCCGGAAGCAACGGGCCGACATGCACCGCTGCCGAATTGAAAACCGGCAGCGCATTCAGCAGGATCACCGCCCGGCATGCGGCGGCGCCATCGTAGATCCGCCGGACAAAAATCCATGCCGCCCAACTGCAAAGAAAAGCGAGCACCGGCCAGAACAGCCTGGCCGTCTCAAAAGAATCCCCGAACGCCCTCACCAGCAGGGCGGTCCCGGCGGGCCCGTCAAAAAATCCCGGGGCAAGCCGCTGCGAACACATCCAGAAATACGCCTCCATCGGAGCCGCCTCGTGCATCCACACCCATCCCGCCCGGCATGCGGTCGCCGCCAACAAGACAACAAAAAGCCATTTAGTTTTCATGAGGCGATCAACGAGGGATGCGCGGAATGAAGACCCGGAAGCCAGCGCGCACCCCATCTTCGCCAACAAGCTTCCATGGCCGCCATCACCAGATACGCAATCCCTGCGCCCAGGAAACACGAGACAATCACATCCAGCGGCCAGTGCGATCCCACATAGATCCGGCTGTAGGAAACAAGCGAAGCCGGCAGGAATGCCAGCCATCCCCAACGCCGGTAAAAAACCGCCACCACGGTCGCCAAGGCAAAATTATTCGATGCGTGTCCAGAAGGGAACGAGTTCCCTTTGGACGGCCGGATTCCGGGGTGCGAATACTCCTCGTGAAGCGGTTTTCCCAATGCCATGAAACGGGGCTTCGCCTTTGCGAGATCCAGCGTGCGGACTCCCACCAAAACCTCGTGGGGACGCGGGCGGGCAACCATTTCCTTGATCGAATCCACAACAATCCCGTCCGTCACGCCGACGGCAATCCCGGCAACGAGAAGCAGCGTCCGGGCACGCCAGCCCCCGAAAAAAAACACCGCCAGCCCGCCGGCAAGCAGGAACGGCCACCAAAAATCCCAGCTCGATGCCGCCGCCATCACAATGTCCAGCCAGGGAGAGGCCCAAGTATGATTGATCAAATAAAGCGCTTCCTGATCCATGAGCGCCACTATTCTGTCCACTCCCGGCAAAATAGGAAACCGGAAAACACCAGACGGCATCGAAGAAAAGAACGCTCCGTTCGCCAATGCCTCACAAAAAGCATCCCTTCACCGTTGTTGTCAAAACCGATCTCCTCGGATACGTTAACCGATTCCGTGTGCAGGGATGGGTGGCAGAGTGGTCGATTGCGCACGCCTGGAAAGCGTGTATACCGAAAGGTATCGGGGGTTCGAATCCCCCCCCATCCGCCA
>QYQL01000038.1 GCA_007280915.1 Verrucomicrobiaceae bacterium
AGCGACATCGGATCGAACTCCTGAACCGTTCCACCAACTCGAATTGCCAATTGAAGTAAAATCGTAACCTTTAACAACGCTGTAGTGCTTTTCAGCAAAGGCCCTCAGTAACTGGACTCCTGAAAATTCCCCACCGCTGCGCCAGTTCATGTGCAGGGCAATAAAGCCGGGCCTCACGCGGGCGAAGACAGTGCCGGGAGGCGGATCTTTTGCGAGTTTCTGCTTGGCGTTCCAGTCATCTGCTTTGATGTCTGCCGTCTTGCTCTCGGCTTCATCCCAAGAACGTAAATCGGAATAAGTGTTGGCAACGACTCCAGATTCGCAAATGCGTTTGATTATCGATGTCTCATCCAGCAGAATACTTGAGAAAGCGGTTGGTTCTGTTTTTTTCTGTTCGGGATCCACTAAGACTTCAGACGAATCCGTTGGCTTTGGTATTGATTTAGTTTTTACCGAAGCGTTTGTCTGAATAAGGATGGCATATCGATCGTATTTCAATGTCAAGCCAGCCTGTTGCGCAATATATTTCAGGGCATCTAACGCTGGTAGATTATACAGATCCAAAGATATATTCTCAATCGACTTTGCGCTGGTCATCCAAACATAATTTACCTTTATGCGACCGCCACTTTGCTTTTCTATATCGCTGGCAATATTGGCAAATACGACATCTATAGCTTGATTGTCCGCAATCACCTCGGGAAGCATCAACTTTGATAACCTGGTTTCGAGTATTGTCTCATAAAGAATCTGTGACGCTGGCTGCACCGCTATTTGCTTTGATTCTTTTAGTGGGCGAATATTTCCAGTCTGATCGGCAGCCTTTAGTGGGAAAATCATGTAACAAATCAACGCTCCAAGCACCATGCGCCCCCTCCACATATCCGCTTTCTTCATTAAATGTGGTATCGTAAATATTTTGTGCTTCTTCACAATACTTTTGAAGCCCACCCGGGCTGATCTGGTGACGTGATTTCGTTTTTTAGCCAAGGGATGAGATGGTCTCAAAGTAGAAAGCTGCCTCCGGGCGTCATCCACGCCCGTATATTCCTGTATGATCCATAAACTGACACGTCGCCAAACCGTCCATGCGGACATCCGGAGCTGTTGGAAATTCTTTTCCAATCCACGAAACCTCGAAAAAATCACTCCGTCAGAACTGGGGTTTCAGGTGATGAGTGAGATTCCAGAGGAAATCCACGCAGGCATGATGATCGAATACCTCATCCGCCCGTTTCTCGGGGTCCCGATGAGGTGGCTGACGGAAATTTCCCATGTACGCGGACCGCACTACTTTGTCGATGAGCAGCGCGTGGGACCTTATGCGCTCTGGCATCATGAGCACGAGTTTGTGGAGGTCGGGGCCGGCAAAACAGAGATGATCGACCGGGTGCATTACGTGCTCCCGTTCTCTCCTTTTTCCGAGCCGGTTCACCCCTTCCTCGTGGAGCCCCGGATACGGGCGATCTTTGATTGCCGCATCCGCGCAGTGGAAAAAATCTTCGGGAAAGGGAGCGCAGACGAAGCCGTAAACCCCGGAAGCTGACGCTGGCGCCTCGCGGAGGATCAGGGGGGAGCCAGAACAGGAAACTTTCCGGGAGACATCTCGAACCGGCACGGGAGGGCGTCGGCGAGTTCGCCGTCGAGTTCGACAGGAACGGCCCCGTCGCTCCGGATGGTCATCGCGCTGGTTTGGAAATACTCCACATCCGGCAGGTCGGCATGGCTGCCGAAGGCGATGGCCTGGAAATACCGGACAACATCCCAATGGCTCTGGTTCTTGAAAACCAGAACATCAAGCAAGCCGTCGTCGGGGCGGGCCTCTTTGAAAAGAACGAACGGTCCGCCGTAGAGACGTCCGTTGCCGACAAGCACAAAGCTGCCCTCGCGGCGGTGGGAATCGTCGGGCTCCACAATCACAGACGGCGGGCGCACCGCCGCAACCTGGGCGAGCGTCAGCAGGTAACTCACAGGACCAAGGGATTTTTTGGATTCGGGGGTCGTCAGGCGGACGACCTCGGCATCCAGGCCGATTCCGGCCAGCTGGACAAAGTACGAGCTGTTCGCGACCGGAAGGTCGAGCTCTCGGACGTGTCCGGCCTCGATGATATCCCACGCGGCGCGCAGATTGTTCTGGGGAATGCCCAACTCGGTTGAGAACACGTTCATCGTGCCGATCGGGAGTATCCCGAACCGCACGCCCGATCCGGCCACTCCATTCGCGACTTCGTTCACCGTGCCGTCCCCGCCGGCGGCAATAATCGTCCGAAAACCCTCCTGGACAGCCTCGCGGGCCATCACCCGGGCATCGCCGGCTGCGGAAGTCATGCGCACCACCGCCTGGAGCGAAAGCGCCGAGATCTTTTCGCGCATCGCCCGGGCGCGGTCCCCCCTCGCGGCGGGGTTGAGGATCACAAGAACTTTCTTCACATTCAAATCGAGTAGGATAGCTTCCCTTCGTGCGAAAGTTTGCCAAGCCAATTCTGATTTCTGCGGGGATTCTCGTGTTTGTCTACGTTTTGGCCGTGCTCGGATTGAATATTTATTTGCAGTCGCAGGGACTTCAAAGCCGCATCTGCTCGGCCGCCTCGGCCGCTGTCGGAAAACCGGTCTCGATCCAGGGAGCGCATTACACCCCGTGGTCCGGGTTCACGGTCAACGGCATCATGGTTCCTCAGCTTCAGGCCACGGGCGCGCCGCCGGAGTTCGAGGCGGAATCGATCAACTTCCGCTTCGCCTTCTTCCAACTCCTGAGAGGAAGGCTGGTGGTGAAGGAGGTCCTCGTCAACTCACCGGTCCTTGTCTCGATCAGCCTGCCGCGTGAAAATTTGGCTGGCCGCGGTGAAGCTCCCTCTGAAGCTGCGATCCCGGCGGCACCGGCGTCTCCTTCACGAGGAGGACTTGAGATCGCTGTCGTCCCGGAACCCCATCAGGCCCAGCCCCCCGCATCGTCTCTTATGGAGGTCCGCCGGGTCAAAATTAAGAATGGACGCACTCAGGTTTTCGATTCAAAAGGCGGCTGCCTCTTCGATCTCAACGGGATTGAGGCGGTGGTGGACATTCTGCCGAACGGAACACTCGCAGGGAAGTTTCTGGTCGGGGAAGTTTCGGTGGGAACATCCGTGCATCCGCGCAGGATTTCCGGCACATTCACCTTTGAGAAGGGCCGTCTCGAAATTCCAGATATCCGAGGCACTTGGGCGGATGGCCGGATCACGGGCACGTTTAAACTCGACCCGGCCCTCGGGTTTTCCGCAACGGCCACTGCGGATGGAGTTCTTGTGAAAAAGCTTGCTGACGACGCCGGGATCAGCGCGGATGGAGCCAAGGGAAGCCTCTTCGCCAAGGGTTCGTTGCGAGGTCTGCCGGGTGCGCCGGAGAGCTATTCCGGCGAGGTGGAGGCGAATCTTCAGGAGGCCCGCCTGCAGCCGCTGGATTTCATCCGGCAGATCGGCGATTTGATGAACATCCAGGAACTCCAGATGCTGGAGCTGAAAACCGCCGAGGGCTGGTTTGTCATCCGGGACCGGCAGGTGGTCGTCGAAAAAATGATTCTCGAGTCGGCGAACCTTTTCCTGGAAGGCACCGGGCCGGTTGGATTCGACGGAAAGATAAAACTGAAGTCCCGCTTGCACCTGAACGAAAAACTCCGCCGGGACCTGAGCGGACTTCTCGGCGAAAATTTCGAGGATTCCGAGCGCGCCGGCTACCGGTTCGTCCCGTTCTCCGTTACCGGCTCGGTGAGCCGACCGAAAACCGATTTGCTCGACAAACTCACCGGATTCCGGATCGGGCAGGATATCGGTGGACTTCTCAAGAACCTGTTCCAGATACCCGTTCAGGAAAAAGCGAAGCCCGGGCAGCCCGGGGAGGCGAAGTGATGCGAATCATCGCCGGAGAAGCCGGCGGACGACCGCTGAAAGCCCCGCCGGAAGGCGTACGACCAACCATGGATCGCGTGAAAGGGGCGGTCTTCTCAAGCCTTGGCGATCTTGTGCCGGGATCCCGTGTCCTGGATCTCTTCGCGGGATCGGGAGCAATGGGAATAGAGGCCCTCAGCCGGGGAGCGTCTTCCGCAACATTCGTAGACTCCAATGAACGCTGCGTCCGTTGCGTGAAAGAAAACATGCGCCGCGCCGGAGTGGACGGAAGCGCGCAGACGATGGATGTCTACCGGTTTCTCGATCTCTATGCCGGCGAGGGGGGGTTCGACATCATCTTTGCGGACCCGCCGTATGCGAAGCTGCCCGGCGATGCTGACCACTCAATCCTTCTCGCGGCCTCGGAAAAGCTCACGGCCGCCCTCGCCCCCGGAGGCGTCTTTGTGCTCGAGCGCCAGTCCGGGGGAAAACCACTCGAATGCCCGCTCACCGCCGGCCGGTCGAAATCCTACGGCGGAAGCGAAATCCTGTATTTTTTCAAGGAATGATCCCGATGATCCGTCTGGCTTACAATCTGGCCTTCCCTGTTGTCCTGATCCTGATGCTGCCGGGCTTCATCGTTCGCATGGTGAGGCGCGGGAAATACCGCCACAAATTCTGGCAGCGGTTCGGGATCTACTCCCCGCGGGTGCTGGCAAGAATCGGCGGCGGCGGGAGGACATGGGTCCATGCGGTCAGCGTGGGCGAAGTCATGATCGCCCTGAAACTGATCCAGGCTCTTCGCGAAGCCGAACCCGGCAGGGAGTTTGTGCTCTCAACCACGACGTCGACCGGATTCAAGCTGGCCGCGCGGGCAAAATCCCCCTGGCTCGAACCGGTTTACAATCCGCTGGATTTCTTTTTCACCGCCCGGCACGCGGTCCGGACGATCCGGCCAAAGATGTTGATTCTGGTCGAGGCGGAGGTGTGGCCGAACATTGTGTGCGAGGCGAAGGCCGTTGGCGCGCGGGTCGTCCTCGTCAATGCGCGCCTTTCGCCGCGTTCGGAAAAACGCTTCCGAGCAGTCCGCTGGATCACGGCGCCCGTCTTCAATCAACTCGACCTGCTCTGCCTTCAGGAACCCGACGATGTCGCGCGCTGGTCGGCGCTGGGAGTGGACGAATCCCGCTTGCGCGTCACCGGCAGCATCAAGTTCGATGATGCGGGCACCCGGTCATCACGCGACTTCCGTCCGTTCCTCCGCGCGCTGGGGATTCCCGATGAGGCGCCGGTCCTTCTCGGTGGCAGCACCTTCGAAGGAGAAGAAGCCGTGCTGGCTTCCGTATTTCTGAAGCTCCGCAAATCGCACCCCGGACTCTTTCTGATCCTTGTTCCCCGCCATTTCGAGCGCGCGGCGGGAGTGGAGGCCCAACTGGCTAAATCAGGGCTGAAAATCGCACGGCGGACACAATCCGATCCTCCCGGTGAGCCCGATGTTCTGCTCGTCGACACCACGGGCGAACTCCGCGACTGGTATGCGTGCGCCACGGTCGTCTTCATCGGAAAGAGCCTGTGCGCAAGGGGAGGACAAAATCCGGCCGAACCTGTCACGGCCGGCGTTCCGGTCGTTTTTGGACCGAACATGCAGAACTTCGCGACTCTGGCGCGGCAATTTCTCCGGCACGAGGGAGCAATCGAAGTCCACGATGAAGACTCCCTCCGTTCCGCTGTCGCCAAGCTTCTGGACGATCCGGCGCTCCGCAATTCGATGGCCACGAATGCCTCGCTGTGTCTGGACGTGCACCGTGGCGCCACGGCCCGGACGGTTGCCGCTTTGGCCGGGTAGCTTCCAAGGGGCAGTGCCGATCACCTCGGGGCGTGTGGATCGGCTTCCATCTGGTGAACAAACAACGTCGCGGAAAGAAGGTCGGCTACTCCCCCGGCAGTCAGGTTGCGCTCCACAAACACGTGGTGGATGGCCACAGCCTCATCCTTCCATCCTTCCCGCAGAACCCCTCCCGCATCAAGAAATCGGCGCGCCTCGGAACGGGCGAAATTCCAGCCGTGTTCACCGCCGCGCTTCAGGAGCGTGGTATCCTCGCAAAAAGCAAGCAGTTCGAAAAACGCTTGAACACATGCCTCGGAAAAATCGACGCCGGCGATTCCGAGTGCGGGCAGTCCGGTTCCATAAACCGATGAAAATCCCTTTTTCGCCTCCCCCCTTGCTCCCGAGATTCCATGCCGGTGGCACATGGAAATCCCGTCGCTGACGCAAGGAAGTTCTCCGGGCAGCGCCATCTCCCCTCCCCAGCATTCCGCAACGATTTTCCCGAGGGAAATTCCGGGGGAAAAGTCTCCACCCGCCCGTCGCCCAGCGGCAGCCGCGAGCAGCCCGAGCGAAAAAATCGCTCCGCGGTGGGTGTTCCGCCCACCGGTCGCCGACAACATCGCCGCCTCCGCAGCGATACCGATTTCCTGAAGCCGGCACAACGAACACCGCTCGGCTCCGGCTTCGGCCAGCAACAAAAAGAACGGCTCCAGGCACGCGATCGAGTCGAGAAAACATTCGGCATCCATGTCGGGATGGCTTCCCTTGTCGACGCGGCTGACCAGGCCCGGCTTAGGATAGGTCTCCAACTCCAGACGCAGTGCCCGCGAGACACACTTGGCTATCGAGGCGGATGAGATGTCGTTTTGCATGTTCATGCGTCAACCCTCCGGCTGATGTTGGGTCACGCAATGCACTCCTCCGCCGCCATTGTATAGGCGGTCGAGGTTCAACATCTCGACCTTTCTGCCCGGAACAGCCTGCTCAAGCGCGGCCCCAGCGGCCGCATCCCGGGCTGCGGCGCCAAACTGCGCGGTAATCACCGCTCCATTGACCGTGTAGAAGTTGAGATAGGAATTGAGAAAATCCCTGCTCCTCACCCGCGTGGTGACAGGAGATTCGATCCGGATCACATGCAGCCTGCGGCCTTTGGCGTCTGTCGCCTCGGACAAAATCCGCAATTGCCTTCGCGAATCCTCCGCATACGGGTCGTCGTCGGAGAGCTGGGAAACCTGAATCATCACCACACCCGGGCGCACAAAACGGCTCGTGGCATCGATGTGGTCGTCCGTGATATCCAGACCCATCACGCCCGGCACCCAGATCACTCTGGTTGCGCCGTATGCGGACATCATGGCGGCTTCCAACTGTTCCCTGGTTTTTCCCGGGTTGCGGTTCCCGTTGATAATGCTGCTTTCCGTGGCAATCAGCGTTCCGTCCCCGTCCGTCTCGATCGCGCCGGGTTCGGCAACAAAATCCGCCGACCGGAATCGCAACGGCACTTTCGCCGCCATCTGCCGCGCAACGCGGGCATCCTTCCCTGAGGCTTGTTTGCCGCCCCAGCCGTTGAAATTCAGACCGATGGCATCCATCCCGCCGTCGCCATTGCAGCGGAACAGGCAGCCGGAATCGCGGATCCAGCAGTCGTTCACCGGAATGTCATCAACCACCGCAACCGAATTTCCACACATTTCGCGGGCCACTGCGGCATTTGCGCTGCCGTCGGCACACATCGTAACCGGCTCGTATCGGGCAATGGTTTTTGCAATCAAGGCGATGTCGCCCTGGACGCCAGCCAACCCGGCACCCCAGATTCGCGCGCTCGACGGCCATGCCATCCAGGTGCGGCTGTGCGGTCCGGCTTCATGCGGCGCGACAAAACAACCGTCCGCCGCCGAAACGCTGGAAAATGCCCCATCGAGCAGGGTCATCGCAGCTCCGAAAGCACCGGCCTTGAGAAATTGCCGGCGGGAGGGATGGATATGTGCCTTTGCTCTCAACATTCCTGGTTCGTAGTATAGCTTTTCTGCAACGTCGATCCCTGCTGTCGGCCGATTCAGAGAATCGAAACCGGGAGCCCGCGCCAAGAACCGTTTGACCTACCCTGTCACGCCTGTAATATGCCCACCTCCCGAACGGAAACCACTGAAAACCTGACAATAACGTGAGCGACAAAGCACCTTGGATCACCTTTCGCCCCGAATTGCGAGTGCTGGACTGCACCATTCGCGACGGCGGCCTGATGAACAACTCCCAATTCTCCGATGAGGAGGTAAAAGCCGTCTATCAGACCTGCATCGAGGCCGGGATCGATTACATGGAAATCGGGTATAAGAACTCGCACGAGGCTTTCCCGAAGGCGGAATTCGGTCCCTGGCGCCATTGTGACGAGGAAGACTTGCGCCGAGTGGTCGGCGACCACACTTTTGAACGCACGGGATTGCGCCTCGCCGCTATGGCGGACGCCGGCGGCAAGTGTGACTGGCAGACAAAGATCCTGCCAGCCGATCAGAGCGTGCTCGATATGATCCGGGTGGCCTGCTACGCGCACCAGATTTCCGAAGCGGTCGAGATGATCCACCACTGCCACGAACTCGGCTACGAAACGACGCTCAACATCATGGCCATCTCAACCGTCCACGACGTCGAGATCGACCAGGTTCTCGAGATCGCCCGCGAAACCCCCGCCGGAACCGTCGTCGTGGTGGACAGCAACGGTGCCCTTTACCGCGAGCAGATCGACCACCTCGTCAACAAATACCGCAAGGCACTCGACGGCACCGGCAAGGACGTCGGCATCCATGCCCACAACAACCTCCAGCTCGGATTCGCAAACACCATCGAAGCCATTATTCTCGGCTGCAACCGCGTGGATGCCACGATGATGGGCCTCGGCCGCGGTGCCGGCAACTGCCCGATGGAAATTCTTCTCAGCTTCCTGCGGAACCCAAAGTTCAAGCTCCGCCCTGTTCTTGAGCTGATCCAAAACACCATCATGCCCATGAAGCAGCGCTTCGACTGGGGGCCGAACATCCCGTATTTGATCACCGGCGCCCTCAACGCGCATCCCCGCAACGCCATGGAGTTCTGCGAGAGCGCGGAAAGCGGCGATCTGGTCGCCTTCTACGACAAGATGCTCAACGAGGGCTGAGGGCAAATCCGGCACCGTGAAAAAGCGCGACGTCATGATCCTCCTTCTGGCGCTCGCCGGAGCGGGCGTGGATGCGGTGATGATCATGGGCTTCAACGTCCTGACGGCCGCACAGACCGGCAACACGATCCTTCTTGCCGTCGCCCTCGCCCGCGGGCAGTTCGCCCTCGGCGCAAGCGCCGCCATTTCCGTGATCGGTTATGTCGCCGGAGCCGCGCTCGGAGAGTATTTTCTCGTCCGGAAATCCGGCTCGAAAACCTCTGGAATCGCGGAGACCCTGTTGGTCGAAGCCGCGCTTCTGGGGATTCTCATGGTTTCGTGGCGCATGGCGGGAACCGCGCCATCGCAAACGATGGGGCTCGTGCTGGTTGCCATCGCCGCCATCGCCATGGGCATCCAAAGCGCCGCCGTGCGCTGCCTCCACAACGGGCCGACGACAACGTATATCACCGGTCTCCTGACGAGCTTCACCACGGGAATGGTCGCCTCCTTCCTCTCCCGCAGAAACCCGGACAACTCCTCCAGGCCGGCAGAAGATTCGCCGTGGCAATACGGCACCGTCTGGGTGACATACCTTGCGGGAGCGATCGTTTGCGGACTGCTCTATCTGTTTGCAGGCGGGATGGCTCTTCTTCTGCCCGTGGCCTCGATTGCGGCGGTGATCGCACTCGGTCCGCGGCGCTGCTGAAAACGGATGGATTTTCATCCCTCCTGACGGACTCCGGCGAAACACCCCCGCTCCGGTTGCAATTTCCACTCAGTTTTTGATTCAAAGCCAGCCGTCTGTTCTGTTATATGCAGAGTCCGATGAGTTCTCCCAACCGGGTCGTCAAAGCCAAGCTCCCTGCCCGCGTCGTTGTCTCCGCCGTTTTCATCGGCCTGCTCGTGACCGGGTTCATCATTTTCGCGGTCTGGCAGAGCGGACGCGGAATCACAGAAGCCCGGATGTCCGGCTTCATCGTCTCGAAGGAATTCAAACCGCTCGCACAAGCCGAACGGGAGATCACACTCAACCGCAAAGGGACAGTCAGCGCACGGGATGTGGCAGGGAATTACATCATCACGGTCGAGGTCATTCAAAAGGACGGAACGAAGAAGGCTTATGTGGTCGATCTGAATGACAAGGCCCGCTACGATGCCGTCAAGGTCGGAGACGCTTTCGACGTCGGGCCGTTTTACGTCCCTTCGAAGTAATCTGCCCCACAGGGGAAAACCCGGATGAAACCCGCGGTTTTTTTTGAACAACTTTCCGGGTCCCTCTGTCTCACACTTCAACAAATCTCTGTAAATACAAAGTAAAACATAATCTATGAGCGTCAATACATCCGAACTCACCCGTCAAGTGCAGGAAAGCCGTCAGTGGGTTGACCCACTGCTCGCCGAAGTCGGCAAAGTCGTTGTCGGCCAGAAACTGCTGGTTCACCGCCTTCTGGTCGGTCTCCTGACCAACGGTCACGTGCTCCTGGAAGGTGTTCCCGGGCTTGCCAAAACGCTCACCGTCCGCACCCTGGCGAGCTCGATCCACACCGGCTTCCAGCGTCTGCAGTTCACCCCGGACCTCCTCCCCGCCGACCTGATCGGCACGCTGATCTACAATCCGCGGGAGAGCGTGTTCACCACAAAGCTCGGTCCGATTTTCTCGAACCTGATTCTGGCCGACGAAATCAACCGCGCGCCCGCCAAGGTGCAGAGCGCCCTGCTGGAGGCGATGCAGGAACGCCAGGTTACGATCAGCGACCAGACGTTCAAGCTGCCTGATCCGTTTCTTGTCCTTGCGACGCAGAACCCGATCGAGCAGGAGGGAACCTACCAGCTCCCGGAAGCCCAGCTTGACCGCTTCATGCTGAAAGTTCATGTCGGGTATCCCACCCGCGAGGAGGAGCGCGCGATTCTCGATGCGATGTCCACTTCCTCGCCCCGCCTCGATGTCCAGGCGGTCGTAACAGCCGACGAAATCATCCGCGCCCGCTCGATCGTCAACGACATCTACGTGGATGAACGTGTGAAGGATTACATCGTCAACATCGTCTGGGCGACCCGCGATCCGGCCGCCGCCAAACTCAAACTCGACGGCATGATCCGCTACGGGGCCTCCCCGCGCGCCACGATCTTCCTCACACTCGCCGCGAAGGCCAACGCGTTCATCGCCGGGCGCGGCTACGTCACGCCGCAGGATGTGAAATCGATGGGGCTCGACGTGCTCCGCCACCGCATCGCGGTCAGCTACGAGGCGGAAGCCGAATCGATCACCACCGAGGCCATCATCGAGCAGATCTTCGCCGGACTCCCCGTCCCCTGATGAAAATGCGGAATTCGGAATGCGGAATTCGGATTACCCGAACCGTGATTCCGGGCTCCGCCCGACAATCCGAAATCCGAAATTCCCATTCCGAAATCCATGGACCGTGATCCCAAAGAGATTCTGAAAAAGATCCGCCGCCTCGAGCTGCGGACGCGTCGGCTGGTCAATGCCGGCTTCGCCGGGCAGTATCACAGTGTCTTCAAGGGACGCGGCATGAATTTCGAGGAGGTGCGCGAATATGCCGCAGGTGATGAAATCCGCTCGATCGACTGGAACGTCACCGCCCGGATGAACACGCCCTACGTGAAAAAATTCACCGAGGAGCGAGAGCTCACGGTGATGCTGGTCGTGGATTTGAGCGCATCGGGAACTTTCGGCAGCGTCGAGCTCAGCAAGCGCGAACTGGCGGCCGAGGTGGCATCGATCCTGGCATTCAGCGCGATCAACAACAACGACAAGGTCGGCCTCCTCCTCTTCAGCGACGACGTCGAACTTTTCATCCCGCCGAAAAAGGGCCGCCTGCACACACTGCGGCTCATCCGCGAAATGCTGTATTTTGAACCAAAGGGCCGCGGGACAAACCTTGCGGGCGCGCTCGACTACCTCAACCGGGTCACCAGCCGCCGGGCGGTTGTCTTCCTGATTTCGGATTTTATCGCGCCCGATTTTGAAAAGTCCCTGACCGTCTCGAGCCGGCGGCACGACGTCGTAGCCATGCCGGTGAGCGACCCGGGCGAATCCTCGCTGCCGGATGTCGGCATCATCACGCTCGAGGACGCCGAGACCGGCGAACAGATCGACATTAACACCGGCAGCAGGGCGGTACGCCAGGGACTGAAGGATCTTGAAGAGAAGCGCCGGAAGGGCCTTGAGCGCCTGCTCCGAAGCCGCCGGATCGACATCGTCCGCCTCACCACCAACGAAGACTACCTCCTGCCGCTCCGCGCATTCTTCGAGCAGCGCGAGCGCCGCCTTGCCGCATGAATCCAGCTGCACCCACTCCCGCCCCCATCCACGACATCGTCGGTCCCGTGTGGTTTTTCCCGTGGCCGGTGTGGGTCGTCGTGCTCGCGGCGGCCGGGCTTCTGCTCGTCCTCGGCGGGCTCACCTTCCTCCTCTGGAAGCTGTTCACGAAAAAGACCCCGCCTACAGCAAGGGAGCGTGCGCTGGCGGTGTTGGAGAGCCTTCGTTCGAGCGTCTCCGGAACGGAGCCCTATGCCTTCGGAATCGTCGTCTCCGACGCGATCCGTAACTACATCCACGAGCAACACGGGCTGCACGCCACCACCCAAACCTCGCTGGAATTTCTCGAGGAGATCCGGGCCAACCCGGTCTTCACTGACAACGAAAAGGCCGGACTCTCGGTATTCCTGGAGAAGACCGACCTTTTGAAGTTCGCTCGCGCTGAAGCCGGCGAATCGGAAATGATCGGGCTGCTGGAAACCGCCGGCCGGCTCGTTCGCGGCGAAGTCCAGCCGGGTGCAAAAAAGGGAGCCAAGTCATGACTCTGGCCGGCATCACGATCTCCCATCCCTGGGTCCTTCTCCTGCTGCTCCTTGTTCCCCTGCTCGCCTTTCTCAAGGGCAAATTCGGAGGCACCGCGGGCGTCGCGTTTTCCAGCACGGATGCCATCCGTCGTCTCGGCCACCGTCGCAGGTCCAGGAGCGGCGCGTTTCTGGCGGCCCTATCCTACTTCGCGCTGGCCTCTTTTCTCATCGCGCTTTCCCGTCCCCAGCTCGGCCGCGAGATCACGCGCGTGCAGGCGAGCGGAGTGGATATCATGCTCGTCCTCGACGTTTCCCGCTCGATGCTGGCGGAGGATTTCTCCATCGGGGCCAGCCGGGCAAACCGGCTCGAGGTCACAAAAAAGGTCACCGAGCAATTCATCCGCAAGCGCCCGAACGACCGCATCGGCATCATCGCATTTGCCGGCCGCCCCTACCTCGTGAGCCCGCTCACCCTCGACCACGACTGGCTGATCCAGAACCTCGACCGCATCCAGATCGGGCTCGTCGAGGATGGCACCGCGATCGGCTCGGCCATCGCATCCGCCGCCAACCGGCTCAAGGACAAGGATGCCAAAACGAAGCTGATCGTCCTCCTCACCGACGGCGACAACAACGCCGGAAAAGTCATGCCTCTGACTGCGGCGGAAGCAGCCAAAGCCCTTGGGATCCGCATCTACACCATCGGTGCCGGAACGGTGGGCGAAGCGCCGTTCCCGTTCACGGATCCTTTCGGGCGCACCGTCTATCGCAACGTGCCCGTGGATTTCAAGGAGGACACGATCCGCGACATCGCCAAGATCGCAAACGGCATCGCCTTCCGCGCCACCGATACGAAATCGCTCGAGAAGATTTTCACGGAAATCGACAAGCTCGAAAAATCGAAGGTCGAGGTCGAGAAGATTGCCCAATACCGGGATTTGTTCCCGTGGTTCGTCGGCGCGGGGATCGCCTTCCTCGGCCTGGAAATCCTGCTTTCGCAAACACTATGGAGACGCTTGCCCTGACATTCGGATCGCCGCTCTGGCTCTGGGGGCTGCTTGGCCTGCCAGTCCTTGCCGCCTTTTACATCTGGTCGCACCTTCGCGGGCGCGCCCTGCTGTCCAAGGTCGTCGCGCCAAGGCTCCGCGAGCGTCTTGCGGGCTCGGTCAGCGTGTTCCGCCGCACCGTGAAAGCCGTGCTGGTGCTCGCCGCGTTCGGACTGGCACTCGTTGCCATGGCCCAGCCGCGATACGGGTTCATCGAGCGCGAGGTGAAGCAGAAGGGCCGCGATATCATCGTCGCCGTGGACACATCGCGCAGCATGCTCGCCACCGATATCGCGCCAAGCCGCCTCGCCCGCGCAAAGCTTCTCACCCAGGATCTCGTCCGCCTCCTCAAGGGCGACCGCGTCGGTCTGGTTGCCTTTGCCGGATCCGCTTTTCTGCAGGCCCCCCTCACGCTCGACTACACGGCCGTCATCAACTCGCTCGACGAGCTCGATACAAACGTCATCCCGAAGGGCGGGACCAACATCGCCGCCGCCATCGCCATTGCCGAGCAGGCATTCGGAAAGGCGGAAGGCCAGACCCGCGCGCTGGTCATCCTTACCGACGGCGAGGAACTCGATGCGGACGGCATCGCCGCAGCCAGGAAGGCCGCCGCCGCGGGAATCCGGATCTTCACCGTCGGCATCGGCTCGGCCGAGGGATCGCTCATCCCGTTCCGATCCGACGAGGGGAAACAGGATTTTGTGCGCGACGTTTCCGGCAAGCCCGTGCAATCGCGTCTCGACGAAGCCAGACTGCACGAGATCGCCAAGGAAACCGGCGGTTTTTACGTGCCGATCGGCCCGGATGCGGCAAAAGAGATTTTTCAGAAGGGCATCGAGCCGATGGACCTGGCGGAAACCGGTGTTTTTGCGGCGCGTCAGCCGCTGGAAAGATATCAGTGGCCTCTTGGATTTGCGGTTGCCTTCCTTGCGATCTGGCTCCTGCTCGGGGACCGGCGCAGGATTTCCAACGGCATCCGGGCTGCGGCTTTCATCGCGGTCCTCGCGCTCCCGGCCACATCCCGCGCTTCGTCGGGATTTCAGGACTACCAGGCGGGGAATTACGAGCAGGCCAGAAAATCGTTTGAATCCCTTCTCAAGTCATCGCCGGAATCGCGCGAGGCCCAGTTTGATGCCGGAGCATCCTCCTACAAACTCAACGATTTCGACCAGGCGATCGCGCATTTCACAGGCTCCCTTCTCTCGGAAAATAAAAAACTCCACGAAGACTCCGCCTACAACCTCGGCAATGCGCTCGTGCGCCGCGGCGAGGCCGCCAAGGAAAATGATGCCAAAAAGGCGGATTGGAAAAATGCCATCGAGCAATACACCGAGGCCCTGAAACTCAACCCGAAAAACAAGCCGGCCGAGGAAAACCGTGCGATCGTCAAAAAACTGCTCGAAGACCTCGAAAAACAGGAAAAACAGCAGCAGGACCAGAAAAAGGACGACAAACAAAAAGACCAGCAGAACAAGGATCAAAAGGACCAGCAGAAACAGGACCAGAAGGATCAGAAGCAGGATCAAAAGAACGATCAAAAACAAGACCAACAGAACAAGGACCAGCAACAGAACGACAAGAAGGATCAGCAGGACCAGAAAAAGGACGACAAACAAAAAGACCAGCAGAACAAAGATCAGAAGGACGGCCAGAAAGGCGACGAGAAGAAGGATCAGCAAAAGCAGGACCAGAAGGACTCCGGACAGCAGGACAAGCAACAGGACGAACAGAAAAACCCGCAGGGTGGCAACGAAAAGAAAGACGAGCAGAAGCAGGGTGACCAGCCGAAGCCGTCCCCCACGCCGACTCCCGGCGAGAAAAAGGAGGGCGATGTCAAAGCCAACTCCGGCGGGAACAAGGAGGAGAAAAAAGATCAACAGCCTGCAGGGCAGGCAGGATCCGCGGGAGAGGAGCAGGAAAAGGAGGGTGAGATGAGTGCCGCACAAGCCCGCGCCCTCCTCAAGTCCTTGAACTCCGAGGAAGAAAAAGTGAATCTGATCCCAGCAGCCTTACACGGAGGAGACCCTGCGTGACTGGTAATTTTATGAAACATGCCCTCGCATTTCTTTTTCTGACGTTTCTTGCCGCCTCGACGCTGGCCGCGCAGGAAATCGTCGCCGGCCTCTCGAGCGACCAGGCCGCGGTGGGCGAACCGGTCCAGCTCGTGGTCACCGTGCGCGGGGCCCGCGGAGCGGACGTTCCACAGACACTCTCCGTCAACGGCCTGCGCATCAATCTGGCGGGGCGTTCGACGCAGTTCGAGATGAGGAACTTCAAAATGAGTTCCACCCTGTCCTACACGTATATCATCGTGCCACAGTTCGAGGGGAATTTCACGATCCCGTCCTTCGACGTCACAATCGAAGGGAAAACCTACCGCACTCAGGCGATGCATCTGTCCGTATCAGGGGCTGCGCAGGTTCCGCAGATGCCGACCCTCCCGCAAAGCATGCCGACCCTTCCGGGCGGACCCCCGCCCTCTGCGACAAGCGACAATGGACGCCCTTATTTTGCGGAGCTCGTCCTCTCGAAAAAATCCGCCTATGTCGGCGAGATCGTGCCTGTCGAGCTGAGATTCTATTTCAACTCGCGGATCGGCGGCCAGGTCGGGGAACGGCCGAACTTCGGGGGCGAGGGGTTCACGGTCCAGAAATTCTCTAATGCCGTGAAACGGGAGCAGGTAGTGAATGAGGCCAATTACGTCGTCTTCACATTCCAGAGCGCGATCACGCCGGTGAAAGCGGGGACGCTTGAGATCCCCGCAGCCAGTCTGGAAGCGCGCCTTCAGGTTCCAGGCAACGCACCGCAGGGGCTCGGGGATTTTTTCAACAACTTCCCGCTTGCTCAGGGGATGTTCACGGAAACCCGCGAGATCACCCTTCAAACCAAGCCCCAGCAGATCGAGGTGGTGGCGCTGCCGAAAGAAAACAAGCCCGAGGATTTCTCCGGGGCGGTTGGCAAGTTCACCATGGATACCTCCGTCTCTCCCAAAAAAGCGGCGGCCGGAGAACCGGTGACCCTCAGCGTGACCGTCTCCGGACAGGGAAACTTCGAAGGCATGGGCGCACCCTCGCTCATCGGGGACGAGGGATGGAGAACCTACCCGCCATCCGACAAGTTTCAGGCCGCGGATGCGATCGGCTTCACGGGCGAAAAGAAATTCGAGTATCCCATTATAGCCCGCCAGGATCAGACGAAAACCCCGGGTGTCCGGTTTTCCTATTTCGATCCATCAACCGGAAAATATGTCACACTCACCACGGATCCCCTTCCGGTGGATGCCCGTGCGGGCAACGCCGCCCCGGCGGCAACAGCCCCGGCGGCTGCTCCGGGCGCGGGAACCCCGGCCGCTCCGGGGCCCGCAACCAAGCCCACCCCCGACATCGCCGTCATGGCAAACGGATCATCCCATTGGTCGTCGCTCTTTTTCCGCAAGGAATTCCTGATCGGCAACGCCTCCCTCTTTGTAGCCTGGCTCGCCATCGTTCTGGTGTTTTCTCTCCGCAGATTCTCCGCTTCAAATACCGGCCGCATGCTCGCCCGGAAGAAGCAGGCTTCGGACGCGCTCTCTGTCCTCCGGGTCGCGGATCCCTCAGCGTTTTACGACCGCGTCCACGACTACCTGACCCTTCGCCTCAATGCCCCGGTTGAACCCGGATCGCTTGCAGCTAAAATCGACTCCTCCACATTGCCGGCGGAGTTGAAATCCTCTCTTCATAAAATGCTCGAACGTCATGACGAGTCGAAATTCGCGGCAGGCGGGATCACCCAGCCGTCCGCCGAGGAAAGGGAGTCGGTCGTGGCAACACTCAAACAGTTCCATGCTTTCCATGAAAAATAGCCTGCTGTTTTACTCTCTTTTCGCAACGGGCCTGCTGCTGTCCCAACCGGCACCTGCGGACGTTCTTGCTGACGCGCGCGCGCGCTACGCCGAGGGCGAATACCAGCAGGCGGCCAAACTTTTTGAACAGGCGATTGAAACCGCACCGCCCCAGGCCGCCGTCTTCTTTGAGTTCGGCCGTTGCCTGCGACAGGCCGGCCAGGATGGCCGTGCGGCACTGAATTTTCAGCGCTCCCTTGTGCTGGATCCACGCTTCGCTCCCGCTGCCGTCGCGCTCGCGGAAACCAATACCGATCTCGGGATTCCGAAACCCGCCGCCACCTGGCGTGATCGGGTTCTGGAACACGTTCCCATGGACACCCTCACACTGACAGGTGCCGTGCTTTTCTGGGTCGGCGCGTTTATGATCACTCTTCTTTTCCTGCTGCGGGCCGCGCGCAGGAAGGGATTGTATGCGTTGGGCATGATCTGCCTCGCTGCAGGTATTGCCGTTCTTGCGCTTGCCTGGCTCTGTGATCCGAGGATCACCGACCGCAACACGGCCATGGTGCTCACCAACAGCGGAGCGTCCGTCCTGAACTCACCCGCGGAGCAGTCGGAAAAAATTGCCTCGCTGCGCGAAGGTACCCAGGTGCAGATCCTCTCCCAGCGGGGCAGGTGGTTCTACGGCCAGGTGCCGGGGGGGGCACGGGGATGGTTCCTGACCGAGGGGATTGTTCCGATCATACCTCCCGTCTGAACGAAGAATGTTCGGACAAATCAAACCTCTGGCATGGCTCGCACTCGGGTTTTCCGTCCTGCCCTCAATTCTGCTCGCCGATTGGCGGAGTTCCCTCACGCCCGATACTACGGGCCCATTCCCGTCCATCCGTCCGTTCCAAGCCGAATTCCGGATTGGCTGGACGGATATCGAGGCTGCACGCGCTCACGTCAAGATTTCGACGGAGGGATCTGAAGTCCTGCGCCTGAGCGCCTCAGGCGGCACAAGCGGACTGGCCCGCGTGCTCTGGCAGCTTGATGCCTCGCTCGACAGCACGACTTCCCGGAACGGATTCCGGACCATCTACTCGCTTCAAAAAGAAAACTACGCGAGCCGCTCGATCATCACCCAGATCGTTTCACGTCCGGACGGGATCTGGCGACTTCGGGAGAACAACCCGCCGGGTGAAAATGCGGCGCGTTGGAAACAGATCAAAATCTCGCCACTGCGCGATCTTTTTTCCGGGATGCTCTTCATCCGCAGCCAGAACCTCCGCCCCGGGGAGTCGGTTTCCACGATCATCTTTCCCGGAGATTCCCCGTTCCTCGTTGAGATGAAGTCGCTGGGCATTGAGCGGATCACCGTGGCTGGCACCGCCCGTGACGCCATCAAACTCGACATCCGCATCCACAGGATCAATCTGAAGATGGATGACCGGCTCGAAGAGCACGGAAAATTCCGCAGCGGCACCGTCTGGCTCTCGAACGATGCGGACAGAATCCCCCTTCGTGCGGAAGTGGACATTTTCATTGGCTATGTTTTTGCAGAACTCGAATCCATCGTTTTCAACAACCCTTGATCGGCGGCGCAAAGACGCAGTATAACAACACATGCACCGCAGTCCGCTTGCCGTCCTGAGCGACATCCACTCCAACCTCGACGCTCTCGAGGCTGTCTGCGCCGACCTCGATTCCCTCGGGGTGGACAATGCGGTATGCCTTGGAGACATCGTCGGCTACGCCGCCTATCCGGACGAATGCGTCACGCGGGTCCGCGAGCGCGGCTGGCAGACGGTTCTTGGAAATCACGATGCCGCGCTCGGAAACCCGCTCGTTCTGGACGAGATGAACGACGTGGCCATCGCGGGTATCCGCTGGTCGGAGCAGAATGTTTCCGAGGACAACCGGCTCTGGCTGGCGTCGCTTCCCATGAGGATCTCGCGCACGTATACGGTTTTCACCCACGCCTCGCTCGACTTCCCGCGCGAGTGGAACTACATCCTCGACGAAGAGTCAGCTTTGCGGCACCTCCTTCTACAAAAGGTGCCTCTCTGCTTCGTCGGCCATACCCATCGCCCCATGGTTCTCAACCTGCAGCGCCTGACCGGACTGGAGGCGCACCTTCCGGGAGAGGAGAGGATCCCCCTTCCTCTGAAGGGTGTCACCACCGTGAACGCCGGGTCGGTCGGACAACCGCGCGACGGCGACCCAAGAGCCTGCTATGTCCTGTATCTTCCTAAAACCAGGGAATTTGAATTCCGGCGTGTGGAATACGATGTCAAGGCCGCCCAGCATGCCGTCCGCGATGCCGGGCTTCCCCGCTTCACCGCCCGCCGGCTAGCGGACGGAGTCTAATCAAGTGCCCTGCTGACCTCCGCCGAGCTGCGCTTCCAGGCTCTTCACCCGATCGTAGAGTTTGTGGATATTTTTCAGGAGTGCGTAGTTCGCCTTGTATTCGCGGATCGGGCGGGCGGGGGCACCGAACATGATGCTCTTCGCGGGCACATCCTTCGCGATGGCGGACATGGCCCCGAAAATAACCCCGTCGCCGAGTTCGATGTGACCGCTGAGTCCGACTTTTCCGGCAAGAGTGACAAAATTTCCGATCCGGGTACTGCCGGAAATTCCGACCTGGGCGCAAAGAATGCAGTGCTCGCCGATCGTGACGTTGTGGCCGATCTGCACGAGGTTGTCGATTTTCGTGCCTTTCCGGATCCAGGTGCGTCCGAACCGGGCGCGGTCAACCGTGGTGTTAGCCCCGATTTCCACATCATCCTCGATCTGCACGATCCCGGTCTGCGGTATTTTCTGGTGCCTTCCGTCACGGAACTCAAAGCCGAAACCATCGGCTCCGATCACCACCCCGGAGTGAAGAATCACCCGGTTGGCCAGCGTGCAGCGTTCCCGGAGGGTCACGTGCGGGTAAAGTATACAATCTTCGCCAACAACCGCCCGGTGGCCGATGTAGCTGTTTGCTCCGATGATCGAACGCGCCCCGATTTTCGCACCGGATTCGATAACCGCGTGCGGCCCCACGGCGGCATCCGGAGCAATTTCCGAATCCGGGGCAATGACCGCCGTCGGGTGTATTCCCTCCGGCCGCGGAACAACGGGTGGTGTGAACTCCGGCAGCAGTACCGCAAAGGACGCAGCCGGGTCATCCACCCAGATCCTTGATGCCGGAATCTCCTCCGAAAATCCATGGGGAACAAGAACCGCCGTGGCTCGGGATTTCCGCGCAGAACGCAGATACCTCGGATTCCCGAAAAATGCGAGATCCCCGGGGTTGGCATCGTCCAGCGATGCCAGCCCGGAGATTTCGAGAGTGGCGGCTTCGGGAGCCACCCAGCCGCCCGTGCGGGCGGCCACCTCGCCCAGCGTCATCAGTTACCAGCCGGGGTTTTCGGCGCGTTCTGGTTCAGGGTCGCTATGATTTCCTTGCTGAAATCAAGATCGGCACGGGAGTAGATGAGAACCGGGATCTGGCCCATGCTCATTCCGGACTTGTCGAAGACGATGTCAAAACCGGCGGCTTTGACCTTGTCGTTCACGACCTTCATGATCTCGTCGATGATGTCCTTGCGCATGCGGACGAACTGCTCCTGGAGCTGGCGCTCGCGGGTTCCGCGGAACTCGGTGATTTCGCGGTCCAGATTCCGGGCGTCGTTGACCTTCTCGTCGCGGCTCTTGGTGGCCTTGTCCTTGGCGTCCTTGCTGAGTTCGGGCTTTTCAAGATCGGCGTTGATCTTGTTGATCTCATCCATCGCCTTCTTGAGCGTCTCGAGGCGGTCGTCGAGTTCCTTCTTGGCGGCGGCACGAGCTTCGTTGAGCTTCGCCTCGGCGTCCTTGGTTTTGTAGTATTGGGTGAAAATGGCGTTCATGTCCAACGTTCCCATTTTGACTTGGGCTTGCGCGGAAGGAACGACAGCGACAAGCGCTGTGGCCAGAATGGCGGCGGAGAGGATGGATTTGAGCATGTTGGATGGTTTTCTGTGTGAGTGGTTGAGTTTGAACGAAGAATCGGTTTGGTCAAGATTGGACTGGTATTCCAGAAATTCGTTCAAAATTGATATCCGATATTGAAGTTGAACTTCCCGGGAGGGCCGTTCCAGCTGTCGTAAACGAGCGGGATACCGTAGTCCACGCGGATCGGGCCGATCGGCAGGTCGAGTCGCAGACCGAACCCGGCGTCCACATTGGCATTTGAGGTGCTGAAGTCGCCGGGGCTGACATTGACAAAGCCCATGTCGGTGAAGAAGGCGCCGCGGACACGGGGCACGATCGGGAAGGTCATTTCAAACGTGATGTAGGCCAGCGAGTTGCCTCCGATCGGATTGCCATACTGGTCGACCGGACCGACTTCGCGGAAGTTGAACCCGCGCATGTTGTTTGCCCCACCGAGATAGAGGCGGTCGAAAATGGGGACTCCGTTTCCATAGCCTCCATCCACGGATGCCGTATTCCCTCCCCATCCGTTCGTGATGGCGATCTGCCCCTTCACGAGGAAGATCAGATCGAGCGGCAGGGAGAAATATTTCGCGAATTCCAAGGAGAGCCCGTAATCCTGAACGGTTCCCCCGAGCGGTCCGCCGGCAATGAATCCGGTCAACTCGATCAACTCGCCCTTGCGGGTGAGGAACAGGCTGTCCCGCGTGTCCCACGTGAGCGAACCGGTGAATGCGCTCTTCGTGTAGGTCCCGGCGGAATTTTCAATAACCGGCCCGGCATTTTCGTTGCCGTTGTAACCGTCTCCGTAACCATTGAAGAAGAAGTAGTTGTTGTTGTTTACGTTATCGACGTTGTAGATCCGGATGTTCTCGATCCGGTATTCCCCCCGGGCCGAAAGCGCGCGCCAGAGCTGCTTGCGGGCCTGAAAGGCGACTCCGTAGTTCTCCTGCTGATAAACCGCCGAGAGGAAGTTGGCATTCCGGTAGTAACCTTCGACGCCGACCGACAGTTTGTATCCCAGAAACCACGGCTCGGTGAGGGAAATGACGAAGTCGCTGCGCTGAAGTCCGTATTGTCCGCGGATCCGGAACCGCTGGCCGCCGCCGGTGAAGTTCGGCCAGTTGAGGATGTCGAAGTTCGACTGCTGGAGTTCGGCAAAACCGAGGAGACTGTCGATCGTGCTGAAGCCGACGCCGAAGTTGAATGAGCCGGTCCGTTTTTCCTCGACGATGACGTTGAGGTCTTTTCGGCCGGGAACAATCGTGTCGGTGGCGGGGGTTTCGACACGGGAGAAGTAGTTGAGGTTCTCCAGGCGCTTCTTGCTGACATCGACGAGGGTTGTGTCGAAGACATCGCCGGGCTTGACCGCGAGCTCGCGGCGGATCACGCGATCCTGCGTTCTCGTATTGCCCTGGATATTGATCAGGTTGACGTAGGACTGGACGCCCTCATTGAGCCGGTAAGTGAGGTCCACCGCACCCGGGCCGGCCGGCAGAACCTCCGGGAGGGCGACCATGTCCACATAGCCGCGGCTTCCATAAAAATCCCGGAGCGCCTTCAGGTCATCGCCCATGCCCTTGGGAGTGAAAAGCTGGCCGCCAAGCATCTTCATCCTCCCGAGAAGCTGATCCTGGGGAACAACGTTCGCACCGTCCACCTTGATGGAATTGACCCGGTATTGGAGCCCTTCGACGATCGTGACGATCAGTTCGACCCCGTCGTTTCCAACGGGCTGGGTCTGGATATCGGAGACATCCACGTCGGCAAACCCGCGGTTCTGGTAGAGCGTCCGGATCGCGACGCGATCATCCTCGACCTGCGAGGACAGAAGGCGCCCGCTTTTTGTGAGGAACGAAAGCATGTCTTCCGGCTTGGTCTTCATGACCTTCCGCAGATCGCGGGGAAGAATCGAGTCGTTGCCGACAAAAGTGATCTTTTTCACCACGAGCTTGGGGCCCTCGGTGATCGAGAAAGTGACACGTGAGCGGTTTTTTCCGGTGACTTCCTGGATCCGGTAGGTGATATCCACCTCGGAAAAGTTCCTGTCCTCGTAAAGTTTGATGATCTTCTGGCGGTCACTCTCGATTTTTTCCTCGCTGACAACGTCACCCACTTTGGTGCTGATTTCGCGGCGGACCCGGTTCAAAGGAACCCGGTCGGCCCCCTCGATGATGACCTCCTCGATGACCGGACGCCCCTGAAGGAGAACGGTGACTTTGACGCCATCGCCAAGGGGTTCGGCAAAAAGACGGACATTCGAGACGCCCCCTGTCGCATAAAGCGCCCGGATATCCTGCTCGGCGGCGCGTTCCGTATAGGGCTGGCCAACTTTGGTAGCGAGGTTCGCCAGGACGCGCTCCTTCGAAATACTCGGGGCTCCGACATTCTCAACCACGATGTCCTTGACGATCGGTCCTTGGGGAGCTTGAGGAGTCTGAGCCCGCATGGCGGGAACAGCCAAAAAAATCAGTGCCGGCAGGAGCAGGCACCATATCAGAGTCGGTCGGCGGAATGTCATGGTTTGGGCAGCCCTGGCTCTGTCCTCATCAGGGCGAAACGGACTGCATGCCGCAACCGCCCGCAAAGGTCAAGAAACGAATGCAGAAATCAAGGAGTTGGAAGAAGGTTCCAGGCACTCACTTTGCCGGCCCGAAAATGGGACTCCTGCAGCCGGGCACGGAAATGCGCTCGCGAAAAGCGACCGGTCCGGCGTAGGCTCGCATCCGGCTCCGAAGGAGCGCAGAAAACCTGTGCAAAGACAAAACACGAACAAAACGGTTGTATTGGTCAGCGGGGGCATGGATTCCGTGACCGCCCTCTACCGCGCCCACGCTGAGTCCACGGTCGTGGCCTGCCTCAGTTTTCACTACGGATCCAAGCACAACGACCGGGAGATCCCGTTTGCAAAATGGCATGCGGACCGCCTCGGAATCCCCCACCTGACGATCCCGCTCGCATTCATCGGCGAGCATTTCGCATCGGACCTCCTCCAATCCGGCCGTGAAATTCCGAAGGGGCACTACGAGGCGCAGAATATGCAAAAAACGGTCGTCCCCTTCCGAAACGGCATCATGCTCTCGGTCGCAGCGGGCTTTGCGGAGAGCAAGGGAGCCGGAGGGTTGGTCATCGCGGCGCATTCCGGGGACCATGCGATCTACCCGGACTGCAGGGAGGATTTCATGCGGGCGATGGCGGAAGCAATCCGCCTGGGAACCTACGCGAACCTGACCCTTCTCCGTCCGTTCATCGCGATGACTAAAGCGGAGATCGCTGCGGAGGGGCACCGGCTCGGCGTGGAGTTTTCAAAAACCTGGTCGTGTTACGTCGGCGGTGAAATCCACTGCGGGGAATGCGGGACATGCGTCGAACGTCGGGAGGCGTTCCAACTTGCAGGCCTGCCCGACCTGACCGGGTATCTGGTCTCCGGACCGATCCCGGACAAACCTGACTAGCCCGCATGCTTGTCTCCGAGATTTTTTATTCCATCCAGGGCGAAGGCGAACTCGCCGGAGTGCCGTCGGTCTTCATCCGGACATCCGGCTGCAATCTTCGCTGCCGGTGGTGCGACACGCCTTATGCCTCATGGAATCCGGAGGGCGAAGAAATGAGCGTCGGGCAGATTTTGGACGAGGTCGGAAAATTTCGCGCCCGCCACTGCGTCCTGACCGGCGGCGAGCCGATGATTGCGCGGGGGATCCATGAACTGGCCGCCGAGTTGCATGCAAAGGACCGGCACATCACGATAGAAACCGCCGGGACGGTCGCGCCCGGGGGGATCGCCTGCGATCTGGCCTCGATCAGCCCGAAGCTGGCAAACTCAACCCCGGTCGCAGGCGAAGCGGAGGAGGCATGGATCGCCCGCCACGAACGCACGCGGCTGCAGCCGGAAACTTTGCGCGAGTGGGTGGATTCCTTCCCCTTTCAACTCAAATTCGTCGCATCGGAGCCTTCCGACATCGCCGAGATTGAAGCGCTCGTCGCCGCGACCGGCGCTGACATCCCGCCATGGAAAATCCTCCTCATGCCGGAGGGAACAAGCCAGGAGGCATTGGATGCCAACAGCTCCAATCTCCTCGCCATCTGCCGCGAAAAGGGCTACCGGTTCTGTGACCGCCTCCATGTCAGGTTGTTTGGAAATTCCCGGGGAACGTAATGCCTTACCGAATCTGCAAAACCATCGAAATCGAAAACGGGCACATGCTCGCGCGCCATCCGGATAACTGCCGGTTCCCGCACGGCCACAGCCGGAAGGTAGAACTCGTCCTCGAGGCGGATGAACTCGATGCGAATGGGATGGTCTGCGACTTCAAAGCCGTCAAGGAGGCGGTGGGCGGATATCTGGATCAGTTCGACCATGCGCTCTGCATCAACACGGAGGATCCGATGTTCGAAACCCTCCGGCAGGCATACGGCGAACGGGTGATTCCGTTTGAAAAGACCGATCCCACGACCGAGGTGCTCGCCAGGACGTTTTTTGACGCGTGTGGAAAATTGCTTGCGGAATATGCCTCGCGCACTGACGCCGCTTACCATCTGGCGCGAGGAGTCCGTCTCGTCCGTGTGAGGGTCTGGGAAACCAGCTCCTCGTGGGCGGAGTTTGAAAATTCCTCATCTGATCCGTCCCGGTAGACGTATCTTCCCGCATGAGCAAATCCCGCCTGCCCACCATCCCCGGCCCGACCTCGGCAGGGATCCCGAAACGCCTGCGCCGTCCGCCGTCCACACGGAACCTCAGCAAACAGGAGGTCGCGGCCTCGGCTGCTCCCCCTGCAGCGGAATTTTCCTTCCGCCTCAAGCCTCTCGACATCGCCAAACATCTCGGGCGGTTCGTGATCGGCCAGCACGAGGCGAAAAAAGTCCTCTCGGTGGCACTCTGCGACCACTTCCAGCACGTGCGGATGACGCTTCAGGGAAAGGATGCTCCTTATTACCAGAAGCAGAACGTCCTCCTGCTCGGGCCGACCGGAGTCGGAAAAACACACCTCATCCGCTCGGCGGCGGACCTGATCGGTGTGCCTTTCGTCAAGGCCGACGCCACGAAATTCAGCGAAACCGGATACGTCGGCGGGGACGTGGACGACCTCGTCCGGGACCTCGTGCGCAGGGCCGGTGGCGACGCCCGGAAGGCCTCGCACGGGATCATTTACCTTGATGAAATCGACAAGCTCGCGACCCGCTCCGATGGAACCGGCCGCGACGTCTCGGGAAGGGGAGTGCAAACCAACCTGCTCAAGCTCATGGAGGACGGCGACGTTCCCCTGATCTCTCCGAACGATGTGAACGCCCAGATGCAGGCCGCCATTTCGGCGGCTCGCGGACACGCCCAGGGCGGGCCGGACACCATCTCCACGCGCCATATCCTCTTCATCGCAAGCGGTGCATTTTCCGGCATGGAACCCCGCTCCGGAAACCGCTTGAAGACGCTCTCCTCCGCGAAAACGGCGGACCTCATCGCCTACGGGCTCGAACCGGAATTCATCGGACGCCTCCCGGTGCGCGTCGCCTGCCATGCGTTGGACGAGGACGATCTTTTTCACGTCCTCCGTAAAAGCGAAAGCAGTCTCATTCACCAGTATGAGCGGGCGTTCTCGGCCTACGGGATCCGTCTCCGGTTCCAGGATGGAGCGCTCCGCGCACTGGCCTCGCTGGCAAAGGACGAACAGACCGGCGCGCGCGGGCTCATGACCGTCATGGAACGGGTTTTTCGCGATCTCAAGTTCCGCCTCCCTTCGTCGCGTATCCGTCAGTTGACCATCACTCCGGCGCTCGTGGCGGACCCCGCCGGCGGCTTGCGCAAACTCCTGCAGGTCCGCTGAACGTCCCGCCAGCTACAGCGAAAAATCCCCCATGTAGAGTCCGAGACGAAGTTCGGACAGCCTCCGGCCCGCATCGAGGACATCCTCCGCCATCAACGTGTAGCGCTCGACAAATCCCGCCATCCGGGCGCTCAGCAGCGGCGGGCAGCCGCCCGCAATCATCTCCAACCGTGTGGCGGCCATCCATTCGCGCAGGGCCTGAACGGCCGACCGGACTCCCACCTCATCGAAAGGAGGATGCGGGTGTTCCCGGAACCCTTCCTGAATCGACAGCAGGCAGGCATCGAGTCGTCCTTCCAACTGCGAGATCAATTCCCGGCCTGCAGCGGCCCGGGATTCCGGGATCTCGATCCGGTCGAGCGAGACGACCAGATTCCCTCCGATCCGCACGAGGACGTTCATCAGCCCGGCAAGCTTTTCCGGTTCGCCTTCGGGGCAGATCGGTGGATTGAGGTGGGTAAGTCGCACCCCTACCTCTCCGGGGATGAGGGCTAGCCGGGTTTTGATCCAGAGCGGAGGCGGCTGGCGGGCGATCAGTCTGCGGCAGATCCCGATCGAGTCTATGAAGCGGTCGCGGATTTCCCACTGCGGCAGCGAGGGCCAGAGCAGGCGCTGGAAGAGTGCCGATACCACAAGCGCAAGGGCCAGCCCGAAAAAGAAGTCCGCGATGGCCTGGAAGGAGACCGGTTGCTGGCCGTTGAGCCCGAGGATCCCGACGACCACAAGCATGGCGAGCTGCATCGGGATCGTCATCCCGCGTGTGGTGAACGAGACGTATCCCCAGACGAAAAGAAACGAAAAAATAATCGTGTTCATCACCGCATAGCTGGAAAGCATCGGACGGGCTGCGATCAGGATCAGGCTCACGCCAACGAGGGTCGCCACATTCAGCGGGATCAGGTGAAAGGCCCGCCGGTCTCCCTGCCCGCCGGGGCTGGCGGCGTTGAGCGCAGTGAAAACCCATGTCCCGAGGATAAACATCGTCCCGCCGGGCGGGTGCAGCCAGTTGTCGATGAGGAACGCCGCAGCAAGCGCGAGGCCGGACTTGGCGCCGGTTTTTATCCAGAACGGCGGCGGCCACGGCGGCACGGACGGCACTGGTGATTTTTCCGTCTCCACCGGACTCTCCGTGAGGGAATCCAATAGCCCGTGCGCGCACACGATCTGCGTCCGGATTTCATCGAGGGCGAGGACATGGAGCCCAAGGACCATGGCGTGCTCCGCGGGGATCCTGCGCACAAGATTTTCTGACCGCATGTCGCGGAAAGCATTTTCCAAATTGTCGAAGGCGGCGTCCATGGCAACGCGGGCCTCCGACCGGCTCGCGGAGGAACCCTCCTCGGTCTCCAAATCCGCAAGCGCCCCGGCGATGGCCGCATGAACCGCCTCGGCTTCTTTTCCCGCATGCTTCTGGTAGAGCGAGTCGGCCGGAATCCGCTCCCGCAGCGTCCCAATGGCATAGGCGATCCGCCCAAGCGTGCCGGTCAGCTCATAATAAACATGCAGTTTGCGGCGGAAATACCTGCTCTCCCTCGATCCAAACTCAAGCAGGGTCCGCAGCCCGGTGATCCTCGCCGGAAAATCCTGCGCGCGACGCTCCCCCTGCGGCCGCTCCCCGTCCATCCGGATGCCGGACGCATCAAGAAAGCACGCGCGAAGGTCGCCGAACGAGGCGCGCATACCCTCCAGAAATTCCCGCCGCGCATACCTCGGCCAGATCACGCTCTGAACGACCAGCGTAACGACGATCCCTACAAAGATTTCCTGGATCCTCCACGTCATGAACCTCCATGAAGTCGCTGGGTCAGCCATCCCGTTGCTGGCCACAACCATCGTCGTCATCCCACAAAGAAAGAAGGCGTAGGGGTAGCGGCTCTGGCCGAAAAGGGCCGTGCAGGCCCCGACGAAGAGTCCGATCAACAAAAGAAAAAGAACCGGATCCTGCTCCAGCGCACCGGTCATCAAATACCCGGCCATCCCGCCCACCACCGTCCCGACGAAACGGTAAACGGACTTTTCCGCGATCGCGCCCACATACTGCGCCACCATGAGCACGAAGACCGTGAAGAGCGCCCAGCCCGGATTGTCCAACCGGATGACCAGGGAAATATAAACCGCCGCCACCCCGGCCAGTCCGAATTTCAGCCCGTATCGCACCGCCGGATCCCGCAGGAGGTCGCGGAAACTTGAGGCCGGCGGGAAGGCCGGCACGGAGGCGGAATTTTGCGCGACGTGTTCCAAACCGGCTCACCCTACCATGTCCCCTCCCCTCCAGCAAGAGCACGAGGCATTGGTTCCGGCCTCGCCCACTCCGATTGCGGTTGTCGCCCGGCGGACGAGTGTGGAATGTTGCGGACGGATGTTCGCGGCCCTTCTTACAGTTGTTCTTTTCTCCCTCTCGGGTCTGGCCGGCGAGCGGACCGCCCGCTATTGGGGCGGACAGCAGGGGAATTTTCTGCGCCTGTTTCTTGCGACCATCCTGATGTGGACGGTCACGCTCGCGTTTTTCCGGGAATCCCTGCGGCCGGAAACCTTCGGATGGCTGTTTGTCAGCGGAGTTGTTGGATTTGGGCTCGGGGATATCGCCCTGTTCCTCGCCTATGTAAGGATCGGCGCGCGGCTGACGATTTTGATGAACCTTTGCACCGCGCCGCTCTGGGGCGCCCTGCTCGAGCGCGCCTGGCTCGAAACCTCGCTGAACGGCTCGCAGCTTGCGGCCGGCGCCCTCATTCTCGGTGGCGTCTCCGTGGCCCTGCTGGCCCGTCCACCGGGGACGAGCCATGGATCGCGTGCGATGGGAATTCTTTGTGGGATGGCGGCAGGGTGCGGGCAGGGAATGGGTGCGGTGATCAGCCGGAAGGCGTTCGATGTGGCCGGCCACGCCGGGTTTGCCCTCAATGGATTCAGCGCGGCGTCACAGCGCGTGGCCGGAGGATTTGTCACCGTTCTGGTGATGATGGTCGTGATCGCCCTGATCGGAAAAACCCATTCGCGTCCCACGGCAACAACGACCCGCTCCCGCATGTTCCTCTGGCTCGCCATGACAACTCTCTGCGGCCCGATCCTTGGCGTCTCCTGTTTTCAATGGTCCCTGCTCGACCTGCCGGCCGCGATCACGATGGCCGTCGTGGCCACAACGCCGGTGGCCATGATCCCGCTGACGATGTGGTCGGATGGCGAGCGCCCGAAAACGCTTTCCATCGCGGGATCGCTTCTCGCGGTGGCCGGTGTGATATGGATGGTGCTGATCGAACATTGAGCAATGCCGTCCATCGCCTCCACATTTTCCCCGCCGTTCATTTTGCGCAACGGCCATGTACAGACGATTCTCGGCGCGATACTCCCGCGACGGCACCTCCCGCCGTGCGAGGGAGAACGCCTGGAGTTGCCCGACGGGGATTTTCTCGATCTGGATTGGATGCGGGCCGGGCACCGGCGGGTGGTGATTCTTTCCCACGGGCTGGAGGGCAACTCTAAGAACAGCGACATCCGCGGGCTTGCCGCCGCGCTGAATGCCAGCGGATGGGACGCACTCGCGTGGAATTTCCGGGGTTGCAGCGGGGAAGAAAACCGCCTTGCACGATTTTATCACAGCGGGGAAACGCTCGATCTCGCCGCCGTGATCGCGCATGCGGCGGAGCGCTATGAGGATCTCGCTCTCATCGGGTTCAGCCTCGGCGGTAACATGACGCTCAAATACCTCGGTGAGGGTCCTGCGCATCCGGCGATCCGCGCAGCGGTCGCCGTCTCGGTGCCAATCGATCTGGCCTCCAGCGCCCGGGCGCTCGACCGGCAGCGGGGAAACAGAATCTACCTTGGCCGGTTCATGAAAAGCCTCATCTCGAAAGTCGAGGCGAAGGCGATCCGCTTTCCTGCCGAGATCGATCTATCCGGCATCCGCTCAATCCGGAGCTTTGCGGAATTCGACGACCGCTACACCGCGCGCATCCATGGCTTCCGCGATGCCGAGGATTACTGGGCGCAATCCAGCGCCCGCCAATTCCTTCCGGACATCCGCGTGCCGACGCTGCTCTTGAACGCACTCGACGACCCCTTCCTCACGCCGGAGTCGTTTCCAATTCCCGAGGCGGAAAAAAATCCGCAGCTGTTCCTCGAGTGCCCCGCACACGGCGGACACCTTGGCTTCGTGGACGCACACGGCTTTTGGATCGGGCGCCGCATCCCGGAATTCCTTGCCCGCTTCGTGCCGGACGCGAGGCGCGGCTCCGCGTAGGTCGGCAAGCCGTTCCCCGTGGTTGATTTTCGGGGATTTCCTCCGCATGCTGCGCCGATGCTGAATTACATCTGGCTCGGGCTGGTGGTGCTTGCGGTGCTGATGGGAGGGTTCACCGGACACCTGCAGGAAGTGGCCAACGCCGCGTTCGAGGCCTGCAAGACTGCGGTGATGAATGTCGCGCTGCCGCTGTCGGGCGTCATGGCGCTCTGGCTCGGCCTCATGAAGCTGGCTGAAAAATCCGGCCTGGTCGAAATTCTGGCGCGCGCTCTGCGGCCGGTCCTGAAGTGGCTTTTCCCCGAAGTGCCGGCCACGCATCCCGCGATGGGCTCGATGGTCATGAACATCGCGGCGAACATGCTCGGACTGAGCAATGCGGCCACGCCGCTCGGTCTCCGCGCGATGCAGGATCTTGAAAAGTTGAATCCGCGGCCGGGCACGGCAACCAATGCGATGTGCACGTTCCTCGCGATCAACACGAGTTCGGTCCAACTGATCCCCGCGACCACGGTCGCCATCCTCGCGGCGGCGGGCGCGAAGAATCCGAGCCAGATCATCGGCACCGCGTTCTTCGCCTCCTGCTGCTCGGTGATCGTCGGCATCACCGCCGTAAAATTTTTTGAGAAGCTCCCGATGTTTGCGCTTCCGCCCGCTCCGCCGGTGCCCCCACAGGAAACCGCAGGACAGGAGGCCGGCACCGCGCCTGAAATGGTCCGCTGGGGATCGTTTGTCCTGCTGGCATTTGCAGCGGCGTTTATATTCTTCGGATGGCAACATGCCGCGCTGCCGGAGGCGCTCACCCGGACGCCGCTCGTGCGGTTTGTCGAGTCCGTATCCTACCTCGCGATCCCGTTTCTCGTGGGATTTTTTCCGCTCTACGCGGCCCTCTGCCGGGTGAAGGTCTATGAGGAATTTGTCGAGGGGGCCAAGGAGGGGTTCCAGGTGGCGATCCGGATCATCCCCTACCTCGTGGCGATCATCTCGGCGGTGGCCATGTTCCGGGCAGCCGGAGGGATTGACCTCATCACCAAAACCATCGGACCCGCGCTCGCGGCGGTCTCGTTTCCATCCGAACTTCTTCCTCTCGCGCTCATGCGGCCGCTCAGCGGAAGCGGAGCCACCGGCCTCTTTGCGGAGCTGGTGAAAAACCAGGGCCCGGACAGCCTGATCGCACAGATGGGAGCGACGATCATGGGCGGAACGGAAACCACGTTCTACGTTCTGGCCGTGTATTTCGGATCGGTCACCATCCGCCGCACCCGCCACGCGGTTCCCGCCGGACTCTGCGCGGATCTCGCGGGCATCACGGCGTCCGTGATCATCTGCAACATGGTTTTCGGGCGCTGATATGGCCGGGTCCCTGCACCTTCTTCAGATCGTCCTGCCCGTTTTCCTCATCATGGGTGCGGGCTACGCGATGCGGCGGGCGAGGATTCTCACGGAGGACGCAGACCAGTCGCTTCTCGGCGTCCTGATCAAGCTTTTCATCCCCTGCCTGGCGCTCGACGTCATCATCGGCAACGAGGCGCTCACGCGGCCCGCAAATCTTCTCCTGCCGCCACTCATCGGGTTTCTCTCGGTCGCACTCGGGCTCGGCATCTCGCTGGCTGCCGCCAGGATCTTTTTGAAAGGCGACGCGGTGCGGCGCACGTTCGCCTGCACGACAGGTCTCCAGAACTACGGCTACATCCCTCTCCCGTTGTGCCTTGCGCTTTTCGACCGCGAGGTGGTCGGGGTTCTCTTCGCCTTCAACCTGGGAGTGGAGGTGGCGATGTGGACGATCGCCGTGATGACCATCTCAGGAAAGGAATCGAACCGGAAATGGTGGGAGCCGCTCTGGAATCCGCCGGTCGTTGCGGTGGCGGCGGCGATCGCGCTCAATCTCGCGGGAGCGGAGTCATGGATTCCCTCCACGGTGGACACGGCCTGGCACATGCTCGGGCTCTGCGCCGTCCCGCTCGGACTTCTTCTGAGCGGAGCGCTTCTTGCCGATTATGCAAGGCCCCACGTTTTACGTTCGGGCTGGAATGCCACCCTACTTGGAATTGGGTTACGGATCGGTCTGCTACCGGCGCTGATGCTGGCATTCGCATGGATCCTCCCGGCTGATCCGGCGCTTCATTCGGTTCTCGTCGTCCAGGCCGCGATGCCATCCGCCGTCTTCCCGATCGTGCTGGCAAAGCTCCACGGGGGCGATGTTCCGACAGCTATCCGGATCGTCATCGGCACCTCGCTCGCCGGACTCGTCACCATCCCGCTCTGGCTGGCTTTTGGGTTGAAACTTTTTTCGTGAGGCCCCCGCTCACATCATGCTCGCACCCATTTCTGCAAGTTGGCTGCGCTCGCCCTTGGTGAGCGAGACGTGCGCGGTGATCCGCTGGCCGCGGAGGCGGTTGCGCGCGTAAACGAGGCCGTTCGACCGGCTGTCCACATACGGGTTGTCGATTTGTGCGGGGTCGCCGACCATCACGAGCTTCGAGCCTTTCGACATGCGGGTCACCACGGTTTTGGCCTCGAGCGGCGTGAGCTGCTGGGCCTCGTCGAGGACGAAGAACCGGTTCGGAATCGAACGCCCGCGGATATAGCAGAGGGCCTCGATCTCAAGCAGTCCGCGCTCGATGAGCTGCTCATACGGCTTCACGACCGGATGGGAAACCGGGCCGGGCGCATGAGGATGCGGCTCGTGATGGTGATGGTCGCCCTGCTTTTTCCTCTCCGACGCGGGGCGGGGCTTGCCCTCGGGACGGGGCGGGTGCAGCGGCAGCAGAACCTCGAACGCATCGTAGATCGACTGCAGCCAAGGATGCATTTTTTCGTTGAGAGTCCCGGGAAGAAATCCGAGCGTGTCTCCCATCGCAACGACCGGACGGCTCACCGTCATCCCGTTGAAATCCTTTTGCGCGGTCAGGAAAAGCCCCGCCGCCACCGCCATGAGAGTCTTTCCGGTCCCCGCCTGCCCGTAGCAGGTGATGAGCGAAATCTCCGGGTCGAGCAAGGCGTCCAGAAAACATTGCTGGCCGGGATTTGCAGGCCTCATTTCGATTCCCTTCGGCATCTGCATCGTCTGCGGGATGTTCAGCCGCACGATCCGGCCGTCCCCGATATGGCGGCCCGGAAGCAACTTGCCCTCGCCTGCCACAAGCAGAACATACTCGTTGATCTCCAGACGTCCGGTCCGGGCTGGCTCGAATTCGATCGACCGCGCGCTGCCGAACCTCTGGAGTTCATGTGCCTCGACCGGAATGGATCGGATCTCGTAGCCCTCGGCGTCCTTCACCGCCACCTTGTCGTTCAGGTAATCCTGGCATGTGAGCCCGATCGCCATCGCCTTCAACTGCATGTTGAGGTCCTTGGTCACCAGAATCGTCGGGCTTTTCTCGTCTTCCTTCAACGCGAGGCAGGCGCCAATGATCCGGTGATCGGCACGATCCTGATCGGGAAAGATTTTATGAAACCGCCGCATGGTCGCGCACGGCCGGGCCGAATCGATGGAATCGTTGATGAGGATTCGGACCGATCCGCCGCCCGAAGTTTTCGCACCCTTGGTCACGCTTTTTGAATCATGCCCGAAGACCTGGGTGAGAAACCGGTGCACCGTCCGCGCGTTCGCCCCGCGTTCGGTCTGTTCGTTCTTGAAACGGTCCAGCTCGGATAGCACCTCGACCGGAATGTAAACATGGTTGTTCTCAAACCGGTTCAGGCAATGCGGGTCATGCAGGAGGACATTCGTGTCCAACACGAAGTTTTTCACCATTCCTTCCGTGTCACTCCGCCGATCCCTCCCCTCAACGGGGAAAAACAGGCTCTGCTCCTCGGATGTCTCGATCGCGGTGGGTCTGTGCATGATGGTTCAGGGTCGCTGCAGTAAAAAAGAAGCCGGCGGGTTTGAGAGACGAAAGTCCACGTCTGAAATTCCACTGGAATAACCGACCCGGATCGAAGCGTTCTGGAAAGCAGAGCGTCTCAAGGAGGCTTCCTTATGCCAAAGAAGGAAGACCGGTTCAATCAAAAAATTGTGTTGTTTTTGCGACAGGATCGCGAAATAACCACAATATATTGTGAGAGAGCTTGAAATGCATGGATTTCCATATCCCATCTGACCCTGCAATCCCGGGATCGAATCTGCAGGCGGATTTCATTCCGTGACATACATCAAAAAAACAAAACTTTCTTATCGCGAGCCAAATCCTTTATCAGACAAGCTTATATACCAAACCACATGTTGGATGAAGACCTTAGATCAGATTTGCAGAAGCGCGGCATCTTTGTCGCGTCGTTTGAGGATCTGTATAACTGGGGGAGGAAGAGTTCGCTGTGGCCGCTTCAGTTCGGGCTGGCCTGTTGCGCGATCGAGATGATCGCGACGGCGGCGGCGCGTTTTGACATGGCGCGTTTCGGGGCGGAGGTGTTCCGCCCGTCCCCGCGTCAGGCCGACCTGATGATCATTGCAGGCACGGTGACCAAAAAAATGGCACCGCTTGTTGTCCGTCTTTACAATCAAATGGCCGAGCCGAAATACGTGATCGCGATGGGGGCCTGCGCGATTTCCGGCGGACCGTTCAAGGAGGGCTACAATGTTCTGAAGGGAATCGACCGGTATATCCCGGTGGATGTCGCGATTCCCGGGTGCCCACCGCGTCCCGAGGCGCTTCTTGAGGGGCTCATCAAGCTTCAGAAAAAAATCGAGGGCCAGCGTCTGTTCGGGCCGAACCGGGCAAGGCATGCGGATACACGAGATGCGGCGGACTATCCGGTTCCCTCCTATGGCGCGCACGATCTTGAGCCCCCGATGAACCCCGCTGTATTCAAACCTGAACCCTCAAGGAGGGAAGCGGAATGAACGACGTCCTCGAGGCAATCCGGACCGCGCTCCCTCAGGCGATCGTCGAACTCGTCAACAACCCGGGGCCGAGCGCACAGCACTCGCTTCTTGTGGGCCGCAAGGATGCCCGAGCGGTGGCGGAGTTCCTGAGGGATTCCCTTGGTTTCGATTTTTGCTCGAACGTCAGCGGGGTGGACTGGCCGCCGCGGAAGGTGAAAGAAACCGTCTTGAACACGGAGATGGTGGACGGCGTTGAGAAGGAGATAAAAACGACGGTCGAGAGGGACGTGCCCGGTTATCTCGAGGCCGTTTACCACTTGTATTCGATTCGCAACAAGACCGGTCCAGTGACCCTTCGCGTGCGAACCGGCGACCGGGATGCCGATGTATCCGTGCACTCGCTCACACCTGTATGGAAGAGCGCGGACTTTCAGGAACGCGAGGCATTCGACCTTTTCGGAATCCGGTTCGACGGACACCCCGACCTCCGCAGGATCCTGATGTGGGAAGAGTTTGCGGATCACCCGATGCGTAAGGACTACATGGCTCCGGACGACTTTGAATACGAGCCGACCCCGCACGACAAAATCCTTGCGAAGGTCAAAGCGCGAACGGAGGCTGCATGAGTTTCCTGCCTTCACTCGAATCCCCGCAGACGATCGACGTCTCGCTCGGGCCGCAGCATCCCTCGACGCACGGCGTCTTCCGCATGAACGTCACTCTCGACGGCGAGACGGTGACCCGGCTCCAGCCGGTTTTTGGATACCTCCACAGGAACCACGAGAAGATCGCCGAGGGCAACTCGTGGCTCGCGGCGATGCCCTACACCGACCGGCTCGACTACATCTGCCCGCTCACCAACAACTGGGCGTATGCACTCGCGGTCGAAAAGCTTGCCGGCATCGAGGTCGCCGAGCGCGCAGAATTTATCCGGGTCATCACCGCCGAGCTCACCCGCCTGCAGAACCACGTCGCTTTTTTGGGCTTCGTCCTCGGCGACATGGGAGCCTGGGGGACGGCGCTCATGTATGCGTTCCGCGAACGCGAAAAGATTCTCGACCTCTTTGAATCGCTCACCGGCGCGCGGATGATGTGCAACTACATGCGCTTCGGCGGATGCCGCTGCGATCTCCCGCCGGGCTGGCTCGATACCACCCGCAAACTCGTGGACGGGTTTCCAAAATTTCTCGACGAGATGGAGGCGCTTCTCACCGGCAACGAAATCCTTCTCGCCCGTCTGCAGGGGGTCGCCCCGATGACGGCTGACCGCGCCATCAACGGCGGCATGTCGGGACCGGTCCTCCGCGCCGCGGGCGTGGATTACGACATCCGCAAGGTGGACAACTACGGGATCTACAACCGTTTCAAATTCCGCGTCCCGCGCGGGACAGTCGGCGATTGCTACGACCGGTTCATGATCCGCGTCCTCGAAGCCCGCGAATCGGTCGGAATCCTCAAACAGGCAATCGCCGTAATCCCGGAGGGGCCGGTCGTCAACCCGAAAGCCAAGCAGCGCGGGTTCCGGCCGCCGGCCGGCGAGGCATACGGACGCATCGAGGGCCCAAAGGGGGAACTCGGGTTTTACCTCATCGCCGACGGCAGCGACAAACCCTACCGGTTCCGCATCCGCCCGCCCAGCCTCATCAACCTGACCCTGCTCGAAGAACTCTGCGTCGGCACAAAAATCGCCGACGTCATGGTCATCCTCGGCTCGATCGACATCGTCTTGGGGGAAGTGGATCGATGAAGAAAATGCGGAATGTGGAATGCGGAATGCGGAAGTGGGGCGCACGCGCCCTTGAGCCGCTTCGCGGGGATTTCTGGACTTCATCCCTCATCCTTCGTCCTTCATCCTTATGATTTTCCCCGGCTCCGGCATTCTCAAAGGACTCGCGGTCACCGCGCGGAATTTCGCGGGGAGCTATGTCGAGAAGGACCGGCTCACGACGGAGCAATATCCGGAGGAGCGTCCGAAGCTCCCGGAGGCCGCGCGCAGCTTCCCGTTTCTCGTCTATGATGGCGACAATCCGGAAACCGGGATGCGCTGCGTCTCGTGCAAGATCTGCGAGAAGGAATGCCCGCCGCAGTGCATTTATATCATCCAGGACCGCGATGAGGCGGGGAAGGCGATCAAGCGCCCGAAGGTTTTCGACATCGATATCTCGGTCTGCATGAGCTGCCAGATCTGCGTCGAGGTCTGCCCGTTCGAATCGATCCGCATGGACCAGGACTACGAACTCAGCTCGTTCGACCGGTTCGGATCGCTCATCCTCGACAAGCCGAAACTTCTGAAGTCGAACTCCTACTACCACAGCATCCATCCGACCGAAGCTGCCGAGACCGACGGCCGGATCGAGGCGGACCGCCTGAAAAAGGAGGCAGCCGCAGCAGCAAAAGCCGCCAAAGCAGCAGCCCCTTCAGTCGTATCAGCCTCTTCATCCTCGTCTCAACAGGAAGGCAAACCATGATCTCCTCCCTTGAGAGCGCCCCCATCGATGTTCTCCACTGGTTTCTCGGCCTGCTGGGCTCGTTCGGCGTCCCGGCCTGGATCCTCGCGATCATCTCGGCCTTGATCATCATCGGCACGATCATCGGCGTTTTTCTCAGCCTTTTCGCGCTCACCTCGGTGATGGAGCGCAAGATACTCGCCCGCGTGCAGAACCGCTACGGCCCGAACCGCGCCGGTCCGTTCGGCCTCTTCCAGCCGATCGCCGACGGAATCAAGATGATCACAAAGGAGGACCTCGTTCCCCGCACGGCGGACTGGATCGTCCATTTTCTCGCGCCGGTGGTCATGATGGTTCCTGCGCTCTTGGTGCTCGCGATCATCCCCTACGGCCGCGACATGGTGCCAGCCGAGCTCGACGCCGGGATTCTTTATTTCTTTGCCGTCGGCGCGGGGACCGAAGTCGCCGTCTTCATGGCCGGATGGGGAAGCAACAACAAGTATTCCGTGCTCGGCGCGATGCGAGCGATCGCCCAGATGATCAGCTATGAGCTGCCACTCGTAATTTCCGCGATCGTTACCGCGATGATCTCGGGTTCGCTCTCGCCTTCGGCCATCGTTTCCGCGCAGGGCGGGTTTGCATTCGGATTCGTGCCGCAATGGTTCGCGCTCACCCCGTGGGGATTCACGGCCGGCCTCATCTTCTACATCTGCGCACTCGCCGAGTCGAACCGCAGTCCGTTCGACCTGCCGGAAGGCGAGTCTGAACTCGTCGCCGGCCACCTCACCGAATACTCCGGCTTCAAATACGCAACGTTCTTCATGGCGGAATACGTCGGAATGTTCGCGATCTGCGGGATGTTCGTGACGCTGTTCCTCGGCGGATGGCAGGCGCCTCTCCCGTTCCTGGATATTATTCCGTCCTGGTGCTGGTTCTTGGGAAAGGTCTGCTTCGTGGCGTTCACGATGATCTGGGTCCGCGCGACTCTGCCTCGGCTGAGGATCGACCACCTCCTTGCGTTCGCATGGAAATTCCTGCTCCCGATGAGCTTTGCCGCGTTCCTCTCCGCCGCCTGCTGGCACTACGCCGGACGCGGGCCGCTCGCCTGGATTCTTTCACTCGCCATCGTCGGGATCCCCTACCTCCTCCTCGGCAACGCCTTTACGAACCGCTTCTCCGTCAGCCGGCGGACCTACCTTTTTTCCGAATGATGACACGCGTTCACACAGGGAAGCGACGGACGCCTGCGGCGAGGCGTCCCTACCAGACCGGTAGGGCGGGTTCGCCGAACCCGCCGACTTGTTCCACGAAAGGGATACGGTGTTTCTTATGGTGACGGATTTCCTGAAAACCTGCTGCGCCGATCCGATGAAGCTCATCGGGGAGTGGTTCGTGATCCTGCCCGCACTGGTCCTGCTGCTCGCCGCCGCCGCGGCGGTCGTCATGCGGAACCTGATCCATGCGGCCCTGCTTCTCACGCTGAGCTTCATCGCACTCGGGATCGTGTTCATCGCACTCGGTGCGGAGTTTGTCGGATTCGTCCAGCTTCTTGTCTATGTCGGAGCGGTTGCGATGGTCATCGTTTTCTCGATCCTCCTCACGAAACCCGATCAGCTGACAAAATCCCGGAACCTGCTTTCCGGGTTCGCCCCCGCCGCAGGTGTGGCCGTCGCGTTCACCGCGCTGGCTGCATTGCTTGGCTTCATCTTCTCAAGTCCGCTCGCTAAGAAGCCAATGCCCGCGCCCGCATCGGCTCCGGTCGCCGCCATTGGCGAGGCGCTCATGGGCGACTATGTGATCGCGCTGATCGTGCTCGGCATTCTCCTCACCGCCGCCCTCGTCGGAGCCGCCGTCATCGCCATGGAGGACAAGCCATGACACTTCAAATCCTGCTCGCCATCTCTGCGATCCTCTTCGCATTCGGACTCGCCGCCGCGCTCTCGCGATCGAATGCCATCATGATCGTCATCGGCATCGAACTCATGCTCGGCGCGGCCAACCTGAACTTTATCGCCTTCTGGCGGTTTTCTGAAAATCCGTCCGACCTGGCAGGCATCCTGTTCGTGATCTTCTCGATCGGCGTCGCCGCTGCCGAGGCTGCCGTCGGGCTCGCCATCATCATCCTCGTCCACCGCAGGATCAGAAGCGTCGAAGTCGATGACGCCTCAAATTTGAAAGGCTAAGACAAATGCGAAATTTGGAATTTGAAATGAGAAATTGGGGCGCAAGCGCCCTCATCCCGCTTCGCGGGGCCATTTTAGCATTCCGCACTCCGCATTCCTCATTCCGCATTCGATGTATTTCCTGATTCCCATCCTTCCGCTCCTCGCCGCCGGGCTAACCGCGCTGATGAAGCGCGGCCAGCGCATGCCGGCCGCCACGCTTGTCATCGCCGCGCAGACGGGTTCGACGGTTTTGAGTCTGCTGGCGTTTCTCCAGACGCTCGCGGCTGAGGCTCCGCACGGGGACGTCGCGCGGACGTATTTCAATTTCCCATGGCTGAGCATCGGCAGTGAGACCCTGAGCCTCGGACTGCTTCTTGATCCGCTGAGCGGCGGCATGGTGCTGATGGTGTCGTTTGTTACGCTTCTCATCTTTATCTACAGCGTCGGCTACATGAAGGAGGACCCGAATTTCACGCGGTTCTTCTGCTTCCTGTCGCTGTTCTCGGCCGCGATGCTGGGGGTCGTCCTCTCGAACAGCCTTCTTCTGACATTCATCTGCTGGGAGCTTGTCGGGCTGGCATCCTATCTCCTCATCGGATTTTGGTTTCACAAGCCCTCCGCCGCGGCGGCGGCCAAGAAGGCATTCCTCACTACGCGCATCGGCGACATGGGGTTCCTGATCGGCATGCTCTGGCTGAATTCGGCGGCAAAAACACTGCTTTTCTACGACCACGGGCACGGGTGCCTGGAAGGCGCGGCGCTCGTGGCAATGGCCGCGAAAACCGGTATCTTCGGCCTGGCAGTTTCCAACTGCATCGCGCTTCTCATCTTCTGCGGCGCGGCGGGAAAATCCGGCCAATTTCCGCTCCATGTCTGGCTGCCGGATGCCATGGAGGGTCCCACGCCGGTCAGCGCGCTCATCCACGCGGCCACGATGGTCGCGGCCGGCGTCTATCTCGTCGCGCGCATGTTCCCGCTTTTTGCCGCGACCGGTGCGGTCTCGATTTCCTTGAATGTGGTCGCGTGGATCGGTGCCTTCACCGCCCTCTTTGCGGCGCTGATCGCGGTCGCGCAGACTGACATCAAGCGCATCCTCGCCTATTCGACCGTCTCGCAACTCGGGTTCATGATGCTTGCGCTCGGCGTCGGCAGTGTCACCGCCGCGATGGTCCACCTCATCGCCCACGCATTTTTCAAGGCCCTCCTCTTCCTGGGAGCGGGCTCGGTCATCCACGGCGTCCACGAGGAGCAGGATATCCGGAACATGGGGGGGCTACGGAAATACATGCCGGTCACATTTGTGACGTATGCGATCGGCATGATGGCGCTCTCGGGGGTCCCGTTCTTCTTCTCAGGGTTCTGGAGCAAGGACGAAATCCTTCATGTCGCCCACCAGTGGCCGGTCTCGCAGGCACCGTTCTTCATGGCTGCAGCCGCCGCGTTCCTCACCGCGTTCTATATGACCAGGCAGATGTGCTACGTATTCGCGGGCTCGTATCGCGGGCATGCGCACCCGCATGAGAGCCCTGCTGTCATGACCATCCCGCTTGTCATCCTTGCTGCGGCTGCTGTCCTGATGTCGATCCCCGCAACTCCGGCGTGGCCGTGGTTCCATGGATACCACACCGGACACGAACTCACTCTGGATTTTGCACGGCTCTTCGAACACGGGTTCCTCACGATTGCGGGGCTTTCAATCGTCATCGCTTCGGCCGGGATCGGCATCGGATATCTTCTTTACCGCCACATCGGAGGCATATCTCAGGGAGAACAGGCGTCCCGCCTGTTTGGAGACAGCTCTTCGCATGGGGAGTCAGCGGCCCACACGGGCGGGACGCCCATGCTCCCTGATCGCATCGAACGGCTCTGGCCGTGGCTCTACCGCGCGCTTGAAAACCGTTTTTACGTGGATGAACTCTACACTGCGACGGTTGTTCGCGGGCTCGGGCTTCTCGGCCTTCTGGCAGCCTGCATCGAACGCTGGATCTTTTGCGGGATCGTCCGGCTTGTCGCCGGGCTTTCGCTTCTGGCATCAAGCCTGGGCGATCTCTTTGACAGGTTCTGGATCAACCTCGGATTTGACAGCCTCTGCGGCGGGCTTCGCGACGGCGGGCAGCTTTTCTCGTCATTGGAAAACGGCCGCGTCACCTGCTACCTGCGGTTCCTGAGCCTCGGCACCGTGGTGCTTCTCCTCATCATCGGATGGTTCCTCGCATGACTTTCCTCACGCTCATTCCTTTAGTCGGGGCGCTCCTCGTCGCCCTTCTGCCTTCGCAACGGGCCGCGCGGGGAATCGGGCTGGCATTCATGCTTGGCGCTCTCGGCTTTGCGATTGGGCTCGCCCTGGGCTACGAGCGGGCCGCCGGGGGAATCCAATTCGTCGAGCGCCACGCCTGGATTCCAGCGCTCGGCGTGGATTACGTCGTCGGGGCGGATGGTCTGAGCCTGATGCTCCTGCTTCTGACAACGATCGTCACTCCGTTCGCGCTGCTCGCGGCGGGACCGGGCGTGACGAAACTGCATATCGTGCTGGTCCTGCTTCTGGAGACAACGCTCATCGGGACCTTCACCGCGCTGAACTTCATCCACTGGTTCCTCTACTACGAACTGAGCCTGGTGCCCGCGTTTCTACTGATCCGCTCTTCGGGCACAAAGGCCGCGACTGCGGCGGCGCTGCGTTTCTTTATTTACACGCTGCTCGGTGGGCTCGCGATGCTGATCGGGTTTCTGGCCATCCAGCTGACGACCGGAACATTTGATCTGATTGCCCTCGGTGCGATGGGGGGATCGCTCGACGCCATGCTCGCCGCTAAATCAGGCTGGCCGTTTGCCGGGCTCCTTGTCTTCTGCTGCGTGTTCCTCGGCCTCGCGGTGAAGGTTCCGGTTGTTCCGTTCCACACCTGGCTGCCGGATGCCTACGCGGAGGCCCCGTCGTCGGTCACGATGCTGCTCACCGGACTGATGTCGAAAATGGGCGTGTATGGTTTTCTGAGGCTTCTGGTTCCTCTCTTCCCGCAGCGCATGCAGGAACTATCGACGCCCCTCCTCTGGCTCGCGCTCGCGACCATCATCTTCTCCGCATTCACGGCACTCGTGCAAACCGACATCAAGCGCATTATGGCGTATTCTTCGGTCAACCACCTCGGCTACTGCCTGCTCGGGATCTTTGCGGTCGCGGCCGTTCCAACCGGCGCTCCCCTTGCCCGCGCAGCGGCAACGAATGGCGTGCTGCTCCAGATTTTCAACCACGGACTCACAGCCTCCGCGCTCTTCTGCTTTGTCGGGTTTATCGAGCGCCGCAGCGGCGGTCTCCGCGGACTCGCGGATTTCGGTGGACTCCGCTCCGCTGCACCCGTGCTTGCCGGGCTCATGGGGATCGCAATTTTTTCCTCGCTCGGGCTTCCCGGGCTCAATGGCTTTGTCGGCGAGTTCCTGATCTTCAGCGGAAGCTTCCATCTTGTCTGGTGGGCCACAGCTCTTGCAGCCATCGGCCTCTTTGTCACGGCGGTCTTCCTGCTCACGATGATCCAGAAAGTTTTCACCGGACCGCTGCCGGAGCACTGGTCGAAATTCCCCGACCTCACGGCGCCCGAGATTGCGATTGTGACTCCGGCCATCGCTCTGATGTTCGTGCTCGGAATTTACCCGCAGCTCCTCATCGCCCTCTTCAACAATTAGCATGATCCAGATTAAAATGCGGAATGCGGAATACGGAATGCGGAATGGTGCGTCGGTTGGCCCGGCGGCCGTCTACGGAGTTCCCATCGCTTGTTTCACCACATGATTCTCACTGCGACATTTCTCTCTGCCTTCGCCGGTGCCGGTCTCATCCTCCTGCTGCCGGAACGGTCTGCTTCCCTTGCCAGATGGATCGCCCTTCTCGCGGCGCTGGCCGGGCTGGGATTTGCGACCTCCGCCTTCCTGCACTTCGATAACGCAGGGCCTCACTTCCAATTCCTCACGAATATCCCGTGGATCCCGCAGCTCGGGATTTCGTTCTCCACCGGGGCGGATGGCATCAGCCTCGTCATGCTGGTGCTTACCGGCCTCATCGCCGTGACCGGCGTGCTCTTTTCGTGGAATGTCACACACCGCACGCGAGCGTTTTTTGCCTTTTTCCTCACGATCATCGGCGGCGTCTATGGTGTTTTCCAAAGCTTCGACCTGTTCCTGCTTTTCGTCTTCTACGAGATCGTCATCATCCCGAAATATTTCCTGATCGCGGCCTGGGGATCGACTAACCGCGAATACGGCGCAATGAAGCTGACGATGTATTCGGTCGCGGGCAGCGCGCTCGTCCTGCTCGTGATGGTTGCCGCCTACGCGGCCTCGGGCGCGCATTCGTTCGACCTCTTCACGCTGGCCGATCCCACAAAGGCACACTTCGCGCCCGGTTTTCAGGCCTGGGCATTCCCGGTGATGTTTCTCGGCTTCGCCGTGCTGGCCGGTATCTGGCCGCTGCACACGTGGGCGCCGACCGGACACGTCGCCGCCCCGACCGCTGTCTCAATGCTCCTCGCGGGCGTTGTCATGAAGCTCGGCTCCTACTCGGCGCTCCGTGTGGCCATGACGATTTTTCCCGCCGGACTCGACCAGTGGAGGCTTCCGATCGCCATCCTTGCAACAGCAGGCATCGTCCTGGGGGCACTTGTCGCCCTCGCCCAGAAGGACCTCAAATTCACAGTCGGTTATTCGAGCATCGCACACATGGGATTCGTTCTGCTCGGCCTCATGACCCTGAACCTCTCAGGTCTGGGGGGATCTGTCCTACAGATGTTCTCGCACGGCATCATCGGCGGCCTCCTGTTCGCCGTTGTTGGACGCATGATCTACGACCGCACGCACACGCGCGACATCGCGGAGCTCGGAAGCATGAACCTGACAAAGGCACTCCCGTTTGCCGCCTTTACATTCACCGTCGCCTCGGTCGCCTCGATGGGCCTGCCGGGCTTCAGCGGATTCATCGCGGAATTTACGATCCTCAAAGGCTCATGGACGTCGCTCCCGTGGCTGCTCGTCCCAACCGGAATCGGTGTCGTGATCACTGTCGCATTCACGCTTCGAGCGCTTCAGCGGACATTCTTCCCGGCCGGCGAATCCTCCGCGCCCGCCCACCCGCTCGACCCGATCACTCTCCCGGAAAAACTCGGCGCCGTCATCCTCATGGCCGCCACCCTCGCAGTCGGCCTCTTTCCATCCGTTCTCCTCGACCCGATCCTGCGCAGCTTCCAAAGCCCGCTCATGCACCAGCTCCTTAAATAAAATGTGGAATTCGAAATGCAAAATGAGAAATGGGGGAGCCAGCGCCGTTGAGCCGCTTTGCGGAACTGTTGCCCGGCGGTTCAACCCGGCGTGCAATTTCCCGTTCCCGCGCGAATCGCGCCCAATATTTCACATTCCACATTTCGCTTTCCAAATTTTTCCATGCTGACCGCCCTCTTGCCCGAATCCCTGCTGGTTGTGACCGCCTTGGTTGTCCTCGGCCTGGGGGTCTCCATGCCCAGGGCCAGAACCATGAGCACTGTCATCACCCTGCTTGGAGGGTTTGCTGCTGCGGCAGTCCTGCTGGTCTTCCCGATCGATGGAAATTTTCTCCACGGGATGGTCGTCCTCGATCCGATCGCCCGCATTTTCAAGCTGGTGATCCTTGCGCTCGGATTGGCCGCCGCTGTCTTTGCCTCAGAGTCATTTCCGGAGAACCACTTCGCCGAGTCTCTCGCATTGATCCTGTTTGGCACGGTCGGCATGATGCTGCTCACCGGCACCGAGGACCTGCTCATGATCTTCCTGTCGCTTGAGCTGACAAGCATCCCGCTCTACGTGCTCGCCGCCTTCAACAAAACCAGTCGCGCCTCTGCAGAGGCCGGGCTGAAATACTTCCTGATCGGCAGTGTCTCGGCGGCATTCCTTCTCTACGGACTGAGCTTGATCTACGGAGTCACCGGATCGACAAATCTCCTGGCCATTTCAAAAGCTGCGGCGGATCCACTTCTCACCGCAGGCATCGTCCTGACGCTTGCGGGATTCGCATTCAAGGTCGCCGCCGTCCCGTTTCAACTCTGGGCGCCGGACGTCTATGAGGGCGCCCCCACGGCCGCCGCTGCACTCGTGGCCTCCGGTTCAAAAGTCGCAGGGATTTTCATTTTGGTGAAATTGCTCACCGCCGGGCTCGGACACTGGTCGGGAGCCGCTGGCTGGGGACAATTTCTTCCCGGTTGGGCCCCTGTGCTTGCCCTCATGGCGGCGGCATCGATCCTCCTCGGAAACATCACGGCGCTCGTGCAATCGAACGTCAAGCGCCTGCTCGCCTACTCCGCGATCGCCCATGGCGGATACCTCCTTCTCGGACTTACTTCCGCGCGCACGGAAACCGTTTCCGCCGTCCTGTTTTACGTTATCGTGTATGCGCTAACCACTGCGGGAGCCTTCGGGGTCGTCGCGATCGTCGAGAAGCAGAACGGCGGCTCCCGGCTTGATGACTTCAATGGATTGGCAAAATCCTCACCGGGGCTCGCGCTCTGCCTGCTGGTGTTTTTCATCTCACTCGCAGGGATTCCGCCGCTCGCCGGATTCTTCGGGAAGTTCTATCTCTTCTCCGCCGCGCTGGAAAACCCGTCCATGCTGTGGCTTGTGATCCTCGCCATCGCGATGAATGCGGTCTCTCTCTACTACTACCTCATCGTCCTCAAACACGCGTTCGTCCTGCCTGCATGCGGAAACATCCCCAGCGCTGGCTCCCCTGCCTCGCGGGCTCTGGTCGCCGCCCTCGCTCTGGCAGTGCTCGCCCTCGGCCTCGCCCCCAACCTCCTGCTCGGACATCTCACCCAAACCGGCCCTGTGAAAGTCGCTTCCCTGAAAACTGGAAACTGAAAACTTTTCTTCGATGACCAACGACTACCTTCTCCTGACGATCTTCCTCGCGATCGCGATCGTCTTTCCATTGATCCCGCTCGCCATGGCATGGGCTTGGGCACGCCTGTTCTCTCCCGCCAAGCCCGGCAAAGACAAGCAAAGCAGCTATGAATGCGGCATCGAATCCACCGGACCCGCGCAGGTCCAGTTCCAGTCACACTACTACCTCTACGCGCTCGTGTTTTTGGTCTTCGACGTCGAAACCGTCTTTCTCATGCCCTTCGCCGCCGCCTTCTTAAAACTTCCGATCTCCGCGTTCCTCGCCCTCATGGTCTTCCTGCTCCTCCTCGTGGAAGGCTTGGTCTGGGCCTGGGCCAAAGGCATCCTCGCCTGGAAATAAAATCTGGGGGTGCACGGATTCGAACCGTGAACCAAGCAGTTATGAGCCGCCTGCTCTGACCGTTGAGCTACACCCCCGAATTCCGGTAAGGGAGCGGGATACTACGCGTTTTTCAAGCTCGGCGGAAAGCAAATCCAGCGATTCATTGCCCTCCCCTCCACCAGTGACGGATGGTA
>QYQL01000018.1 GCA_007280915.1 Verrucomicrobiaceae bacterium
AATCGGAGCTCGCCAGCACGCCCCGCAGAGGTACAAAAGAAAAGAAAAGACTTGCCAGCCAGCCAGAAATCTCCGACCAACGTCCCGTCAGCCAGCCCTGCAGAGTTTTAACAATTTAACGGAATAAAAAATTCCCCCGTTGACTGCAGGATCCGAAACGGAGCGATACTCGTTGATTCCGCCGGGACGCGGGTCTGTTCCAAAGTCGTGGTGGATGAGCCCATCGTTGACGGTGATGTCAACCAAAGAGGCCTTCGCGGTGAGGTTGGAAATCGCCACCGCAGCAAACATGGCGCAGAGAATTTTGATGCAGCTCTTCATAAAGGGACAAAAATTCTTACTGAGATGGAGGAGCATGTCAATACAATGCGGGCAAATTCACGCTTCTGGTTGCGTTGATTTAAGTTGCTTGCTGATAACGAAAAGGATCTACAGAAGATCAAAATATTTGCCGGTATGGTATTTTGTTGCACGATGTGATGTTCTTTGTGGAATCAATGCAGCCCGCGTTTGCTTGTGTTTGCTCAATCTCTCCCGTGAAACTGCCTCGAATGAAATGGTGGATCATTTTTTTCCTTTTTTCTTTTGTCTCCTTTGGTGAGGACGGGCTTCGCGAGCTTCCCGATCAGAGCGTCTACGCAAAAGACGGCTTGTATCTCAAGGTCGCCATCGTGGATGACCCGAAGGAGTTTTTGGCGGAGTGGTCGAAGCAGGAGGTGCCGGCGATCAAAACCCGGACGTCCTTCCACCGGGGCGAGGTCGTGTTTCCTGCAATCATGTATTCCACCAACAGGCTGAACCCATCCGGTGAGGCGGATATTGTCTGCACTCTCCTTTTCCGTCGACCGGATGGCTCAATTTACGAGAATCCGCAGGATCTGACGGTTGTGAAGGGGGTGCCGCCGAAAAGCGTCGGACTTTCCAAAGCCAGGGCGGGAATAAAAATCGAGGAGACGGATCCCTTCGGGGAATACACGCTCAAGGTGACGATCACGGATAAAATCAAAGAAGTGACCGTGGAAATGCTGTTCCACTTTTCGGTCATTGACCCGGATGCGAAGCCTCCGGACCCGATTGTGACCGGTAGCGAATCCCTTGAGGACCCGATTCACCCCGAGTCCGCTCAGTCTGCCTCGCCCACGCCTCAGCCTACCAGCCGCGTGAGACCTTTCTCAGACGATTTGAGGTGAGTCAGACGGCGGACTTGGCGTTGCGGCGAACCATGATGATCACGGTGCCCAAAGCGAGGAAGCCCATGACCCATGTGCTGGTTTCCGGGACAGCCACAACATTGACAACCCCGCCGGGGGTCACGTTGAGGTTATTTACCGTAATACCCGCATTGGGGATGATGGGAGTAGGTTGGAAGGCATCAATGTAGGCATACCCACCGTGTCCGCCCAAGGCGCAATCATAGGCCATCACGGTGAGAGTGAGGGTGTCGCCGATCAATGTGCTTGAGTCGATATGTACAATATTCCAGTCGGAAAACATCCATGTGGCTGTGCCATCGTGATTGGTGTCCAGTCCCGCATGCCATGTGATGCCTTGAGAAACGGCATTACGGGAATCGAAGCTGATAGCGTAAAGGCTTGTATTTGTCGTGACATCAACAAGGTTGAAACTGAACTTCGGGCACTCTGCCGCAGTGTGCGGGTTGGAGAAAGGGTTCTCCAGCACCGCCGCAAAACCAAAATATATGTCGCTGCTCCCGTAGTTGGTCACCGATTGAGTGAGCGTGGAAAAGTGCGCCCCGTTGGCCGCATTGTTCAACCGGAACGAGTCGTTTCCTGCGAGAACGGTTTGAAGCCCTCCCAGTGTGTTGGAATCTGTGACGCCAGCACCAGTGATGACGGCTGAATCACCCTGATTGTGGTTATTCACGGTTTGAGAGTTTGAATTCCAATTTCCGGAATGAAGAGTCCAGCCGGAGGAATCGCCGGTTTCAAATCCCGGATTGTCAAAACTGACGCTGCCGGCAAATGCCGGAACCGCCATGGCGGCAACGGCGCAGATTGAAAGATGAAATTTTTTCATATCGATGATGAGTTGTTGGTTGCGAAGCTTCTGCAATCGGTTGCGCAAATTATTTACCTCGAGATTGCGTGGTGTCAATTTTAAAATATGAAAAATTTTCAGTTGGAAAATGACGCATCTTTGCACTCATTGCAAAGGTTTCGCCGCGGACGGACTCCTCGTGAACAGGCTTCTGGAATCCTCTAATCCCCGCGCCGTTTTCGCGGGAAAAGGCGCCGTTCGCGCAGGAGGTAGAGGAGGCCGAAGTAAAATCCGGCGAGAATCGTCTGACCTCCGATGATGAGTCCGATTTCGAGAAACGCCTGGAGTTGGAGCGAGAGGGCACCCTCGACCGGGGACTTGAACCAGAGCCGGGCGACGATTCCGATGATGGTGCAACCGAACGTCATGACGAAACCAGAGATGACGAACTGTTCGAGGGTGCCGCGGTTCTGAAGCATCCAGAACTTCGTTGCCGGGGGGTGGAGGCTGCTCTCGATGGCGATGAATTTTGCGAAGATCGCGAGCAGGATGGCCTGGTAGCCGATCACGGTGGCCACGGTGGAAAAAACATGAGCGATGCCCATCCATTCGGGGGGGATAAAACCGAGAATCGCTGCGGCCAGGGCGGCGAGCCCCGCCGATGTGGTGACGAGGCCGGGAATTCCGAACGTCCACCTCGGGCTCATGAGGAGGTAGAGTCGGAGACTCCGCCAGCCATCGCGATAGGTTTTCAGGTGGGGTTTGCGATCGCGTCCATCGACCGAGAGCGTCGTCGGCACCTCGGCGATTGTCAGCTGGTAGAGCTGGGACTTGATGATCATTTCCAGCGCGAATTCCATGCCTGTGCTCTGGATGTTGAGCGGCAGGATCGCTGCCTTCCGGAAGCCTCTCAACCCGCAATAAAAATCGCCGCAGACCTGGTGATCGTAGATCCGGCGGCCGAGGGCGCTGAGCATCGGGTTGCCGATAAACCGGTGGCTGAACGGCATCGCCCCCTTTGAGATTCCACCCAGGAAGCGGTTTCCCATGACGAGGTCATACCCTTCGCGCAGCTTGTCCACAAAAGGCTGGAGGCCGAGAAAATTGTAGCTGTCGTCGCTGTCGCCCATGATCACGAACGTGCCTTCGGCCTCGTAGATTCCTGCCGAGAGGGCCGCGCCATATCCTTTTGCCGGGACGTGGACAACGCGTGCGCCGAGTTCCTCCGCGATGGCGATCGAGCCGTCCGTGCTTCCGTTGTCCGCCACGATGACCTCTCCGTCGACCCCGCTTTCCCGAAGGAAGGTCAGCGCCTTCCTGATGCAGATCGGAAGCGTCCTGGCCTCGTTCAGGCAGGGCATGACAATGCTCAGTTCCATTCCTTCTTCGTGCAAAAGACAGGATTTCGGGTCAGGGTGCAATCCTCGAATGAAGATGTCTGGAATGATGTGTCCAAAGGCCGGGATGCTGTGTGCGATGGCAGCGGTCGCCGGGTTGGTGGCAAGTTGCGCAGCTGCAGACGTCATATCAGAGATCCGGGTGGATACCCGCAGGATTCTGCGCGATCAGGCGGACCGGTTTGTCGGGATCAACCTGAACTACATCCGCGATGACAATTCCAACCGTCCGGATGCGCCGCCACTGGCATCCGCGCTGCGGGATCTCGGAGTCCGCTGGCTCCGTTATCCGGGTGGCGAGAAGTCGGATTTCTGCCTGTGGTCGCGTCCGCCCTACAGCAGTCCTGATCCGGTTTCCATCGGTTCGTATGCGGATTTTCCCGGGATACGGATGGATTTCGACCGCTTCATCTCGACCGCCCGTGCGGCCGGAGCCGAACCGTATGTCGTGGTCGGATTCGATTCGTTCAAACGGACCGGACGGACGGAGGACGACTGGCTTCGGGATGCCGTCGCGCTGGTGCGCTATGCGAATGTCACACGGAAATATGGTGTGACGTATTGGGAGATCGGCAACGAGAACTGGTCGAACCGGACGACAACCCCCATCGAGATGGCGCGCGTTGTCGGGAGGTTCTCACGCGCCATGAAGGAGGTGGATCCCTCGATCCGCGTCGGCTCGAACGGATCGGGGGAGAACTGGTGGGCGGAGTTCCTTCCGGCGGCCTCGCGGGATCTCGATTTCATCTCGCTGAGTCTTTACAATGCCGGCGACTGGTCGGGTTACGAGCACTGGCTCAGGAATCCGGAGGAAAATCTCATTCATCCCGCGCAGGTGGCATCGGCCGCGATTTTTCGCTATGCGCGTCCGGCCGACCGGGCCCGCATCCGGGTTGTTGTCGATGAGATCAATGCCGTGAACTGGAAGAAAACCGGATGGGACCGGACAAACTCCATCGGCCACGCGCTCGTGATCTTCGACACCATCGGGCGACTCCTGAACGAGCCCCGCGTGCTTGCGGGCATTGTCTGGGGGACGCGGTGGATGGACGACCGCGAGGCCGCCCGCAATGTCTTTTATGCCCTCGGCCCGTCGAACGAAATCATGCCAACCGGGAGGGCGATTGAACTTTGGGGCAGATTTCTCCGCCAGCGGATTGTCGCTTCGGCAGGGGGAGGGGAACTCGTTTCATCCTATGCCAGCACATCCTCTGACTCTCAATCCCTGATGGTCTGGATCCTCAACCGTGGCCTGTATCCGGCACATGATCTTTCCATTGCCGTGACCTCGCCGGTGCGGTATGCGAGGGCGCGGGCCGTCTGTTTTTCAGGAAAAGGTCCGGACGACATTTCTCCGACATGGAGTGAGGCCGACAATTACGGCGTGGAGGGTAACCGGCTGGCCGGTTTGACGGCTCCGGGCACGTCGGTCACCGTCGTGGAGTTTTCGCCCTGATATGCTGCGCTCGTGTGTGGAGATATTGACGGCGCGTAGAAGATGATAGTGTTCGCATACGGGAGGAGTTCGATCTTCGCGCTTTTCAGCCGGAAAAAAATATTCAAGTTCGGACCGATCCGGTTTTCCGGGCTCACGAATCGATAAAAAAACCCGAGCCAGAAATCCCGCATGCGCGTCGCGGGAATACCACGAAAAATCGGCAATGCCTTCATGGAGCTGGTGAACTCCTCCCGGAATTGCAGCAGGCGCTCGTGGGTTTGCTTTTCGATGGGATTCAGAAAATCCGGAAGAGGTTTGAGGGTTGGAGCGGGAAGCCCCTGTGCGGCGAGTTCCTGGCTTGCGAGAGATCTCCAGACATCGGCACCCAAATCAGCCAGTCCATCCGGGGTCGAATCGGCCCCCGCCTTTGAGGCGGCGAGTCGGACATCCGTCTCGTCCGGGAACATCCACTCCATCTGGGATTCGACGTAGACAAGAGGCCCCGGGTAAGTGTCAAAAAATGACCTGCGAACCGGGGCGATGCTCTGCACCGGGAGGCCGGTGTAGTAGGTCAGGGTGAGGTGTTCGTTGGGAGTCGCATAGAATCGTGTGCCCTTTTCCGGGGGAACGTTCTCCAGTGCTTCGATAACCATCGCCATGGCATCCCGCTTCGATCCCAGCGAAGGTCCCTGCAGCAGCGCGAGCCGTCCACGGACTCCCAGAAAGCCGGTGATGCCGGCCACGGCGAGGAAGGCTGCCGCACGCGGGGAGAAGCCCCTCAAAAGATCCGCAGCGAACAACGATATGAGAAGCACATAAGGGGTCCACAGGACGAGGGACAGACGTTCGAAAAAAAAGCTCGCGGCCGGAACGACAAGATGGAATGCGACATAGCCGGCCGCCAGCCAGCACAGCAGTAAAAGATAGATCTGCCCGTGCGATTCGATCGCGGCGCGGATCCGGTTCGGCAACCAGCCGGGCCTCCATTTTCCCAGCACGAGAAGCGTGATCAGGATGCCGAGCAGAACGAGCTGGTCCGGGCGCTCAAACGTGTAGGCGAGCCAGTCGGCGAGGGAACTAAAAAGCTTGTAAGCCTTCGGGACGCTGGAGGCGGTGTGAAGAAACCCTGAAAACCAGATCCATGGGAGAATCAACGCCACCGCGACCATACCTCCCGCCAAGGATTTGAGAAACCACGATTTCTGGCGGACAATCGCCGGCGCCGTGAACGCCGCCGCGATGGCAAAGACCATCGCCGAAAACTGGTGGGTGTGGAAAAGAAGCGCCTCGGCCAGCCCGAGAAGCAGGAAGTCTCTCCACCGGCCGCGCCGCACGGTCCAAAGCAGGCACCAAGCCGCAAAGACCGTCATCAGCAGGGTCGCCGAATAGTAACGGGCCTGGTATCCGAACTCCACCGTGCGCGCGTTGAATGCTGTGAGGACGAGCGCGGCGAACCCAGCCGGGCTTCCGCCGAGTTTGCGCGCGAGAAGGAAGGTGAGCAGCATGCAGAGTGTGGCGAAGACGACTGCCGGGGCGCGCGGGGCAACCGTTCGCAGTGCGATTTCACCCGCCCCGTGGAGAACGCGCGGCGGTGTCTCCGGATGGTCCGGCCTGAGCCCGAAGAGAGCCTGCGAGGCCGCGATGGAGTAGAGCGGAAGCCAGCCATGATAGACGGCGAGCCCGATTGGAGAATAGCTGCTGTCGCGGAATTCATATTCCGGATGGCCGACCCACGGTTCGGTCAGGGTGTTCTCATAAACCGGAATGCCGAGGTATTCATTCAGCGGCAGCCCGCGGTCGAGGATCGTGAGGGCGTTGATGCTGGACTCCGCCTCGTCGCACCAAAGCGAGTTCCGGTTCATCCAGTCAACCCGGATCCAAATCCCCAGGCCGATCAAAGCCGCCACCGCGAGGGTGGCACCGCGTTTTTTCAGAAGAGCGTGGATGGGGGGTGTTGCGGCCGGCATCGTGGCGAGGGTCAGAACCTCATCCCGAGCGACATCCCGCTGGTGTTGCTCATGTAGTTGTTGCCCTGCGTGTCGTTGGTCCGCTGCTGGAGGTTGTTGAAGAGATTGAGGTTCACCTCGTCGGTGAGAAGGTAGGTCAGGGCAAGGCTTCCTTGGACGTAGTTGTATGTGCCGGCGGTGGTGCCGTTCATGGTGAGGTTCTCGACCCGGCCCGCGGCGAGCGCGGCATTGAAGCTCAGCGAGTCGAGGATTTTCCACGAGGCCATGCCCTCGACGCCTGTGGTGATCTGGAGGTTCCCCGCATTGAACGCGTCCATGTCGACGTTGCGGAAAAAGCGCATCGAGACATAGGTTTTCGAACTTGGCGAGTAGATCAGCGACGCGTTCAGGACCGACGAGACGGCGGAGGAGGATCCGGTGGATGAACTGGACTGGCGGAACTGGAAACCTCCCTCCCCGCGGAACATGAGCTTTGAGGTCGGGTTGTAGAGCAACCGGAGAAGGAACGACTCCGACGTGGTCGTGCCGGTTGAGGATGTGAAATACCCGAGCGCGACCGCCGCACCGATGGTGGTCTTCCGGGAATACTTGTAATCCACCGCCGCTGTGAAAGTGCCCTGGAACTGCATCCCGCCCGGGCTCGAACTGGTGGACGTGCCGTCGAAAGTCAGGGACACCTCGGTTTTTTTGGTGAGAGCGTAGCCGGCGAACATCCGCGCATAGACCGCCTTTTGCTGGGCCTGTCCCTGGCTGTTGAGAAACAGCCCGCTCTGCGCGAGGTAGCTCGCGTCCAGCCCGACCCGAAGCTTGGTCCAGCGGTAGCGCGAACTGAATAGGAACGCCTGGTTCACCGAGTCGAACTGCTTGTATTTGGCGTAGCGGAGAAAGCTCGGCGACCAGAGGAACTGCATGGTTCCCTTCTTTCCCGTCTCCAGATAGATCGTCGGCTGGAGGCTGAAAATCATGTCCCCCTGCGGGTTCGACGGAGCGGCGAAGACATTGTTGTTGTAGGCGGTCCCGGCATCCAGCGCGAGCCCGTAGCGCACCCGGCTGCCCCCGAGCGCGAACGAGTGTCTGGATTTGAGAAACGAGGGAGCCCCGAGAACTCCCAGCGGCCGCTTCTGGAGCGATGGTCCGGGCTGGGCCAGCGTTTCCAATGGGGAGCCGGTCATGCTCGGCCCGAACACATCGGGGATTTGCAGCGAGGGAAGCTGCTCGTTCGGGGCGTTCAACTGCGCGGCTTCCATGGACGGGGTTCCCATCGGCGCGCTCAACTCCGGCGTTGAAAGGTCCGGTTCCAGCGCCTTCAATCCCGATCCGGCGGCCTGTGGAGCCCCCGCATATGGACGGGCGGAAAAAATCTCATCCGCGTCGACGATCGGGGGGCCGAAGTCCGGGTCCTTCGCCAGCTTGAGCGACTCCAGTCCGTCCAGAAGGTTGGGGGAGTCCGTTGTGATACTCCCCGGGGACACCGGTGCATTTGCCGGTCCAGGGTCCGCAGGCGCGGGCTGCGCGGGGATGGCTGGCGCGATTTGCGCGAAGGCCTCCACGGCGGAAAGGACCACGCAGGCTGCTAGCACGGCTGCAAGGATCCCTTCCCGTCTCGGAGTCCGTTGTGAGCGGATTCGCATGGGCATGCTCAGGGTGCTTTGCGCCAAACCTCGGCGGCGCCCAGAATTTTTTCGCGCGCTGCGGCGGGGGAAAGGCCGGATGTGACCAGTTGGGAAATGATGTTTTCGAGAAGGCGGTTGCGTTCCTGTCCGGCTTCCGAGGAATCCAGCCTCGGACCCGAGGAAATTTCGTTGCGCCAGACTTTCAACGTGAGCAGAAGTTGCCGCCGTGCCTGGTCCCTGTTCATGCCGGAAGCGATGAGTATTTCCAGAATTTCTCCGAACACCCTGCGTCTCCGGTCACCGTCTGGCGACTCGTCCCGCTGGTCGGGAGCCGGAGGGCTGAACACGCAGCCGCAGGCGCATTTCCGCCGCACATGTCCGGGGGTGCTCCCTTCTGCTTCGGTTGTTTGTTCCAGAAGCTCGGCTTGAGTGGGAAAAGAACGGCCGCATGCGGGACACGAGACCGCCGGGGATTTGGCATGGCTCGCCGCGGCTGTGGAATCAAAGACCGATACCAGATCGTGGAGCGGTTTCGGGGCGAAGTTGAGCACGACGCCTGAGATCTTCGCGCCGGAACGTTTCAACAACTCAACCGCGCGGCGGGCCGAGGTCTTCGGCGTTTTGCCGGCCCGCACAACAAGGCATGTGAACGTGAACAGGCGGGCGAAGGAAAGGGTGTCGCTCACGGTGGTCAGGGAGGCGGAGTTCACCACGATCTGATCGTAAAGCGGCTTCGATTCACTGAGAAAATCGAGAATACCCTGGCGCGTGAGTGTTTCCGCCGGGAAAAGGCAGGGAGTGCCGGCGGGAACGATGTCCAGATTCGCAACCGGTGTGGAGTGGATCAGGCTCGGCAGCCCGCATTCCTTCTGCAGGTAATTCGAGAGCCCGTGGCGGCCGGTGTTTCCGAAAATCGTGCCCTCGACCCCCGGCCTCCGCAGATTGGCGTCCACCAGCAGCGTGCGCTGGCCCGCCTGGGCCATCGCAACAGCCAGGTTCACCGCGCAGAACGATTTGCCATCCGCGTCCATCGCGCTGGTGATCAGAACAAAATTGCCGGCCTCGGTATCCTCCATCGTCCTGAGCGAGGCCCTCAACGAGCGGATCCCCTCGGCCGCGGGAGAGAATTTGTCCGTGACGGACGGGCAGTTGTGCCAGCCCGTATCCGAGCCGGGAGGCGGATCCTTCGGGGCAAGATATTCCGGAACGGCGCTCAGAACGGAGAGGCCCAGGACCTGTTCCGCTTCTTCCGCGGTCTTGATGCTCGAATCGAGCTGCATGATGAGGAAGATGACGCCGAACCCGAGAAGAAGCCCGACGAACACCGCGGTTCCGAAGAGCTTGATTCCTTTCGATGCGACAGGAACTCCTACGCCGGCCGGATTCACGACCTGCAGGAGGACCGGCTGGCTGCGCGCCTGGGAGAGCTCCTCGCTGAGCCGCTTGAGCGCGGCCTCGTAGGCGAGGCGGTCGGCATCAATCTGCCGCTGCAGAACCCGCGAAGGCACGGAGAGGTCGCGCACCTGAATCACCTTTTCCTCCTGGAGCGATTGCTCGCGCTGAAGATCCTCCTCCTTCTGTTTTGCTCCCGCGAGCGCGACCTCCATTTTTTTTGGGGCGGCAAGCACCTCCGACAGAAGGGCTGCCTGAAGTTCCTCCAGTTCGGAATTCGCCTGCCTCATGTAGGGGTTGTCCCCGCGGTAGCGGAGCGAGAGTTTGGTGATCTTGTTGCTGGTGTCGGCGATCTGCCCCCGGAGCGAGACGATCGAGGGCATCTTCTGGATGCTGTCGATCTTCAGAAGTTTCGCGGGGTCGTTCTGGCAGTTTTCTATCTGGGAGAGGTCGCTTTCGATGCGCAGGCGCTCAGCCTTCGCCTCCGTGGTCCGCGCGTTGAGATCCTTGAGCTGGGTTGCGACCATGTTCATGTCGCTGTCGATCGAGACGTTGCGGAGCGTGCGCGTGTAGGAGTTCAGTTTTTCCTCCGATGTCCGGAGGTTTTCCTCCATCTTTTTCACCTCGTCCTTGAGGTAGCGGATGTTGACGCCGACGGCGGAAATCCTCTGGTCCCGGTCGTATTCGATGCCCTGCTCGACGATCATGTTGCAGATCCTCTGGGCCATCGTGGCGCTCGGGTTGGTGAAGGAGACCTGGATCAGGCGCGTGTCCGGGATCAGCAGCACCTTGCAGTAGAGAAGGAGGTATCCGGCGATGCCGTCGTCATTCAGTTTCGAAAGCGGCCAACCTCCCAGAGTGAGCCCGTCGAGGCCCGCCGATTTGATCTCCTGCACGACCCGCTTCATCACCATCGGGTTCACGAAGCTTCGCTCGATTGTCTTGAGGTCTTCCGTGGACGTTGCCCCCTCGACCGAGATCGGCCCGCCGCTGAGCGAGATTGCCGATGTCGAAGCGCGCCGCTCGACCTTGATCTCGGAGCTCGCAATATACTCCGGAGCCGCGTTCTTCATCAGAAAAAAACCCACCGCAGTGCCCAGCACGAGACAGAGCGCCGGGATCCACCAGAATTTGATGGAGGTGCGGAGAAAGCCTGCAAAATCGAATGCCGCCGCTCCTCCCCCGCTGGAAAAAGGATCGCCGGATTCCGGATCTTGAGTTGCCATTTAGAAGAGGGTTTCCTTGACGAAGACGGTGTCACCTTCCTGGATGAGGAAATCCGAGGCGGTGGGGCTCATCGCGTTCACCTTGAGTTTTTGGGTGTCACTTCCGTTGCGGCGGGTGACGACCACGTTTCTCACATCTCCGATATCGGTGTTGCCGCCGGCCATCGCGATCGCCTGCGGGAGCGAGAGTTGCTCCTCCCCGGGAATTACATAGGCACCGGGCGAGCGGACCTGGCCCCACACCGTGAAACGTCGTGGCGCATAGGCTTCGATGGAAATGTTGACCTGGGGATTCACGAGCTGCTTCTCGTTGAGCTGGGCCGCGATTTTTTTGGAGGCTTCGCTGATCGTTTGTCCCGCCACCACGACCCGCCCGATGAGGCCCACGGAGATCGTCCCATCGCCAAGAATTCGCTGACGGGTTGTCATGTAGGGCTCCTGGAAAACTTCCAAGAGGACGACATCGCCCGGACGGAGACGGTAGACATCCCCGGTCGGAGTTTGTCCCATTTCCGGGATAGTGCCGCCCGGCCCGCTCTGGCAGCCGCCCGAAAACAGCGCGGATGCGATCAAAATCAAAGCGGCGCACCTTTGGGTGCACTTCCAGAAGTTCAGTTCAGATGGAGTTCTCATGGGAAACCGAAAAAAACAGAGATTCAACCCGTTGCGGTGCGGGTTCCGTATCCACAACATTGACAAACATATATCTTAAACGCATGAGAGGGCGATTGAAAGAGTTTTCTCTGTCTCTGAGGCGATGGCTGCCCGTTGCAATTTGGGCGGGGGTCGTTCTATATGCCTCGACGAGTGTCGGTTCCGGCGACCACACAGCCGGCATCCTGCGTACGATTCTCTCCTGGTTCAACCCGGACCTCGGGCTCGCCACGCTGACGGACATCAACTACGGAACCCGCAAGACGGCTCACGTGGTCCAATTCCTTGTCTACGCGCTTTTGGTGTGGCGGGGATTGAGCCTGGCGCCGGCTTTGGAAACCTCCCCGCGCAGGCTGGCAGTGTGGATCATCGGATCCGCGGCCGTTCTGGCTTTTTCCAGTGAGGGAATCCAGCTTTTTTCCCCTCTGCGAAGCGCGCTGTTCACCGATGTGATCCTGGACGTTTCCGGCGCCGTCGCGGGCACGCTCGTCGCTTGGACAATTGCGAAGCTTTTTTGCAAAGTCCCTTCGTCGGCTGAGGCTTCTGCCACGCTGGATCCGATCCTTGTCACCTCCGACCTGCATCTGGCGGATTCCACGGATTCCGGTCGTGCGGCTCTCGCCGCCGTGCGGTCCGCGCTCGTCCGTTCGGGAGCCCTCACGCTCGTCGTTGCGGGGGATTTCGGTGTCGCGGTCCGCGCGTCGGAGTGGATGGCTGCCTTGCGCGAATCCGCCGGCGAAAAGACCAATCTCATCATCTGCCTCGGCAATCAGGATCATTGGCTCGAACATCCTGATGGATCCTGCCAATCCCCGGAGGATGTGCGCGAGCGGTTCTGGCGGCCTGCCTGCACGACGCACGGAATCCGATGTCTTGATTTTGAAAATGTCCGCCTGCCCGGGCTCGTGATTTCCGGCGGTTACGGCCACTATGATTTTGGCTTTCGTGATCCAGATGCTTTGGTGGATGGAGCTCTCCCGGATACTGTCGATTACGAACAGGGTTCCTTCCGGGGCTTGATTCATCCTGATGCCGGGAGAATCCCTGGTTTGCGCGGCGAGGCCAGGCGGCAACTCGATTCCATGTCCCGCAGGCTCCCGCTTGCAAATGGCGATCCGGTTTTGTTCGTCACCCACACGGCTCCTTTTGACCGGCTTCTGCCCGAAAGATCCCGGCAGTCCGAGGCCGCCTTTTTCAGGGCCTTCTCGGGGAATGAGTCCATTGGCAGGCTCCTTGTCACCCACGCCCCATCGATTGCGCTTGCCGTCAGCGGACACACCTTTCATGCCTCGCCGCTTGTTCGTGTCGCCGGAATCCCTTGCATCTCCACTGGAAGTTGCCCGGGGTCTCCGAAATTCCTTCTCTTTTATCCCTCTAATAAAAGCGTCAAAATATTTATATAAATACTTTATTATAAGTATTTTATATATAAAAAAATGTCGATCGTGCGATAGGTTGCGAAATAATTGTTTCCCTTCCGGATATTTTCTGCTTCATTTCAAAATATGGTGGTCGCTCAAGTCCATGCTAAGATCCCAATGACGACGAGTTCGCTTTATCAGGGGCTCAAAGCTATTTGGGATACAGAATTTCCGAAGACCTGTCCCAAGTGTGCGCGGGTTTATCAGTCGTTTGAGGAGTATCTGGTCGATACGCATGCCTTGGAACACAGCAGCGGGTTGATGGGTTACGACATCGGGCAGGAGGGGCAGCAGGTCGGGCTCTTCCGCAATTGCGCATGCGGCACCACGATCATGGCGTTCTGCCATGACCGAAGGGATCTTTCCGAAGCAGGGAACAAGCGGCGGGAACTTTTCGGGGAGCTGATGAACCGCCTGATTGACGCGGGAATTTCTGCTCAGGAGGCCCGGCTGAAACTTCTTTCCGCTTTGCGGACGACTCCGGACGTGAACGAATTCCGGAAGTCGATCCAGCTACCCCCCGAGTAAACTGACGGAGGATTTCCGGAGCGATCCGTTCCATTTCCGGAAAAACGCTGATTCTGCGGCGACCCGCGCCAATTCTTCAGCTGTGACATCCGGCCATCGGGAATCAAGATCCTGGATCTTCGAGAAGACGATCCTTCCGAGCGCATCGATTTTTTCCCCGGCCTCCCTGACGGCTTTTTCAAGGGCGACGGCTTCGGTTTTCAGGAGGGCTTTGGCAATCGGGGAATCCGTCTGCCCGTATTTTTGCACGAACGCGGCGGTGGAATTTTCCAGGTTTCCCACGAGGGAGAAGATTTCGAAATCCGGGGAGAATGAGTTGGCAGCCGGGGCTTCAGGGTATGTCAGGTGGAGCAGATGGAGAAGCCGGGCCTGGTCGGAGAGAAGGATCCGTCGCGCCTCGTTGAGCCGGGTGAGGGGAGACTGGTCGCCTGCAAGCCTGTCGGGGTGGCGGAGCGCAGCCAGCCCGTGGTAGCACACATCAATGGCCTGGCGATCCAACAGTGGGCGCCTCGCGATGCCGAACTCGGCAAACGCATCGGTCACGCCGAAAAGCTCTCGCCGCACGAGCAATGGGCGACGGCGTTCGGGTTGGTCACCTTGAATCCCCCCTTTTGCAGGTCATCGCTGAAATCCAGCTCGGACCCGCTCACGAACAGGGCGCTTTTCGGATCCACGACCACGCGCACCCGGTTCGATTCGACAATGATGTCGCGGTTGGCGGGACCGTCCACGAGATCCATTTTGTATTGCAGGCCGGAGCAGCCGCCGCCGATGACGGCCACCCGGAGAGCACCCTGGGGGCGGCCCTGCTTTTCCAGCAGTCCGCGCAGCCTGGCGCTTGCGGCGTCGAGCACGCGGATCAGCTTCTCGTTTCCGATGCGGTATTGGTCCATTGCCAGAACATGCACGCGCGGCGCCTCCGTGCAACGTGAATCAGAACCACATCCCGACGGTCGCCGGGTCATACCACTCGCCGGGGAAGGCGTAATCGAAGGGCGCGGGGCCCCAATAGTAGGGGTCGGCGAAATACGGATGCTTGTCCCACTTGTCGCCTCCGGTCTGGCTGCGTTTTGTCGCCTCATAATACCCGGCGGATTTTCCGAGGTAGTTGACGAGGAGTGATCCTGCACCGGCATCGCTCAGGCGCTCAAGCTGTGCGTTGCTCAAACAATAGGGGGCATGCGTGCTTTTGAGATACGAAACGATCGCGGCATCGGGGATCTTGTCATGGGCCAGCCCGAGGATGTCGTTGTAGCCGAGCACCCGGCCGGCATGGATTTTTGCGTAGGTGCGCGAGTCAACGCCCGAGGCGGCAAGTCGCTGGAGCACGATCGGCGTCGGTTCGGGGCCGCTGGCACAGGAAGCGAGCAAAAGGGACGCTAGAACGAGGACGGGCGGGATTCTCATGGGAAAGAGGCTACACGCGACGGTTCCCGCGCGCGATCAAAATCCTTTTCTAACGCCGCTTCCGGAAGCATTCTCTCTGTTGGAATGATTCTCTCCCGCCGCCAGATGATCGAGGCCGAGCAGTCCGCTTTCGCCCGGGGCAGCGACCCCGCCACCCTCATGGAGTCCGCCGGAAAACAGATGGCAGATTTTGTCGTTCAGAATCATCCGTCTCCGGGTCGCTGCATCGCCTATGCGGGGAAGGGGCACAACGGCGGAGACGTGCTGGTCGCCGCCCGCCATCTAGAGGCCGCAGGGTGGGTGGTCGAGACCGTCCTTCCGGAATCCGCGCTCGCCCCGCTGACCGCCTCCCGTCTGGAAATGCTCGGAGAACCACGCCGGAGCGGCAACAATTTCCCTCTGGTGATCCTGGACGGATTGCTCGGTATCGGAGCAGCGGGAAATCCCCGCGAGCCGGTGGCTTCCGCGATCCGCGAAATCAACAACCTCCGTCAAACCCACTCGGCATGGGTGGTTGCCGCAGATATCCCGAGCGGTCTCGATGCGGATTCCGGAATCCCGGGAGATCCCTGTGTTTATGCGGACGCGACGGTTGCCATGGGGTTTGCGAAGCCCGGGCTTGTCGCCGATTCCGCTGTGGATTCGGTCGGGCGTCTTGCTGTCGCCGACCTGAAGGAAATTCCAACGCCTGACATTTTCGGCGGTCCGTTCGTGTTGACCCCGGATGTCCTGCGTGTTCTCGCGCCTCCACGGGTGTTCGACACCCACAAGGGTATGGCAGGGCGCGTGGCGGTGATTGCAGGATCTCCCGGTTACACCGGAGCGGCGCGTCTGTGTTCTCAAGCTGCTGTCCTCGGCGGGGCCGGGCTCGTCACGCTTTGCGTGAAGCCGGATGTCTATCCGTTGCTGGCTCCCGCAGTCATTCCAGAGGTCATGGTCCGGCCGGTGGATTCGTATGACGAGGTTCTTTCGGACCGATGGGATTCCATTGCCATCGGGCCCGGGCTTTCAACAGTGCATTCCGCAGAAATCACAAACGTGGTGCGCCGTGCCGCCTGCCCATGCGTCGTGGATGCCGATGCGCTGAACGTCGTCGCCGGCGATCCTTCTGTTTTGGATCATTGCACTGGCCCGCGTCTGCTGACTCCGCATCCGGGGGAGATGGAGCGTCTTTCCCATTGCAATGGACGCAGCCGTCTCGACTGGATGACGGACTTTGTGAAAGAACATCCCGTGGCGCTTCTTCTCAAGGGCGCCCGCACAGTCATCGGGCAGGAAGGATATCCCGCAGCTTATAACACGACTGGGCATCCCGGCATGGCAAGCGGTGGAATGGGCGATGTGCTGACGGGAGTTTGCGCCGCCCTGATCGCCCAAGGCAGGAGCCCGTATGACGCGGCCATGCTCGGAGCTTGGATCTGTGGACGAGCCGCAGAAATTGCGATTGCCCGGGGCGCTTCCCAGGAATCCCTCTGCGCCTCGGATGTCTCCTTGCATCTCGGTGCGGCATTCCATTCCCTTCGTGCCGGGGGAATGTAATTCGAAGCCGGCAGGGCAGCATTCAAAGACAAAAAAAGCCGGACCCTTGCGGATCCGGCTTTTTTGTTGAAGGTATTTTGGATTAGAACGCGAAGCGCAGGCCGGCACGGCCTTGAACGGCGCTCTGGGGATCCTGAGAGGAATAGAGCCAACGGGCATCGGTGAAGAGGCCGATGTTGTTGGTGAAGCGATATTCCAGACCGGCTCCGATATCACCGAAACCGT
>QYQL01000099.1 GCA_007280915.1 Verrucomicrobiaceae bacterium
ACCCACTGCTGGGGCCCTCAGGATGCGCAGCAGTTTATGGACCACAAAAAGGACTGCATCCGGAGGATGTCAGAGTCATGGATGAGGGGGCCGCGAGGATCGCCCGTTTGCTCTGTGATCATTTTGGAAAACCGCACGACTTGGTGGCCACGCCCGGCGCGGGTGCCGCCGGCGGAATCGGGTTCGGATTTCTTTGCGCGGCCGATGCCAGGTTTCTCTCCGGAGCCGATCTGGTATCCGGGTGGCTTGATCTCGCAGCCCGGATCGACAGGGCGGATATTGTTATTACCGGAGAGGGACGCTTCGACGCCAGTTCGCTTCACGGCAAGGGCCCCGGAGAGCTGGCCGTGCGGGCTTCTGCGATGGGGAAAAATGTTTTCATTTTTCCCGGATCCGCGGAGGCGGGGCTCTTGGTTCCCGAGGGTATCGAAGTATGTCCCATCACCCCCTCCGGCATGCCGCTGGAGGAGGCTCTTTCGCGTGCCGGAGACCTTCTTGCTGCAGAGGTTTTCCGAATCTGAGGAACGGTATCAGGTCGACTGTGTGACCGGGGATGAGTTTGTCTGCGGGGACTTCATGCGGAGCATGTAGAGGAAGTTGCCAAGGAAGCCGATCGTTCCGACGATGAGAAACAGTGTTCCGAGTGCGCGCATCTTCTCGATGGCCAGCCAGGCGCCGGGAACGATCATGAGCACTCCCACCGCGTAGTTGAAGAACGCGGCGAGGAGGATCTGTGCCGAGAGGCGGACATCGAGTGGAGCATCTGCGCCGGATTCATCGCCGCGCTGTAGGGAGAGCGTCTGAAATGTCAGGGCCACGATCGCGGGGACGCAGGCGCCGAGCATCATTGTGAGCAGGCAGGCTGCTTCCAGCTGAATGGGCGCATCTTTTGTGATGGAGCGGTTCCAGACTGCGAATCCGAACATGATCACGCCGACGGGAATCATCCACAGCCCGGTGTAGAGGATTTTGCTGTCCCATTCGAGCGAGTCGTTCTCCCGGCTTTGGAGGATCGAGGTGAAGCGGGCGATGTAAACCAGGACACCAACGAAGTAGACCACCGCGCACAGCAGGACGAACGGGGCCGGACCGAAGGCGAGCGCGGCGAACAGCCATGCTGCGCCGGAATTCACAAGAGCGAGTGCGAACCAGGGGGTATTCGTGCGTGCCATCGTGCTGCCGAGCCTCATGGCCGTGATGCGCAGCGCGAGTCCGAACATCGCGTTCAGCACGACACCCGTGATGCACAGGGCTAGAGTGGCGGGACTCCAGGAGGTGTCGGAAAAGAACCCGATCAGCGGATTTTTTGCGAATGGGATTCCGACGACCAGCATGAGGCCGAGCCACAACATGGATGTGGCGACGAATGCCGCCGCAGCATCGGGACGGTCCTCGCGCTTGAACGAGCCTGCGATGTTTACGATGAAGACCACCGCCCCGCACGCGAGAAACGACTGCCCCATGAGCCCCAACTGCCAATCCGGTGAAAAGGCGATCGGGAGCAGAAGCAGCAGGCCGATGAGATGGAAGACCAGATGCAGCATGACGAACTGCGTGTTGTAGAGCGTCACGCCGAAGATGAGCGGGACCGCCCGGTAAACGAGTCCGAACACTCCGGACAGGGCAAAGCCGTATACGGACACGTAGATCCAGGCGATGCTCTCCGGTCCGATTTTCGGATCCATGAGCAGGGTGGGGTTCCAGGCGAGCCAGGCTGCCGACAGGCAGAGGAAGACAAGCGAGGCGATCAGAAATGTCAGCGGGCCTTTGGGGGCATCCGCTGCGACGTTCGGGTTGGTGTTTTCCATGGTTTTATTCAGGTTGGTTTGATTGTTGACGAAATCCGAGAAGGACGATGCCGATTGAGGTGAGCGAACTGAGCGGCATGATGACCGCTGCGACGAGCGGGTTCATCAGCCCGGCCAGCGAAGCGGCGACCGCCGAGGCATTGTAGGTGATGGCGAATGCGAAGACAGCCCTTGTGGTGAATGCGTGGCGGGAAGCCGCGCGAAAAAGGTTTGTGAGTCCCCCGAGTCCGCAGCCGGGCATGTAAAAGTCCGCCTTGTGCTCAAGGAGGCCGGTGTCCACAGACGGGGTGCCCCGGCAGAGCGCGGCGTCAAAGGCGAGGCTGTCATTGGCGCCGTCGCCGATCATCAGCGAATTTCCCGACCAGCGGGATTTCACGAGGCCGGCCTTGTCTTCCGGTGTCAGATTGCCGAAGGCGTGGTTTTTTTGAAGTCCGAGCCCGGCCGCCATCTGCGCGACGCGACCGGCATCGTCTCCGCTGAGCAAAAAGACTTGCCGTCCGCCGGCCTGCAGCGAGGAGATTTCTTCGACGGCTCCCGGACGCACTTCTTCACGGAATGTGAATGCAGAGATTTCGCGCCCGTCCAATGTGAATGTGGTGGCGCCGTCGGAACTGCCGCCCGACCATGAGGAACGCCCGAGCCTCCATGTGCCCTCGGACGTGATCCATTCCAGGCCGAACCCGGTGACTTCGATGACATTTTCCGTTCCCTCCGCCGGTTCGATTCCTGCGGGGAGAAGTGCTTCCCTGAGGCAGGCGGCGACCGGGTGAAGGCTGGATTGCACGAGGCGCAGGAGGACGGATTGAACGGCTCCCGGGAGAGCCACGAGCGCCTCCGGATTGGCGAGTGCGAGGGTTTCCAGGGTGATCGTGCCGGTTTTATCAAAGAGGATGTTCGAGACCTGACTGAGACGTGCCCAGAGTGATCCCTCCCGGATGTAGATGCCGGATTTCTGGAGACGTGCCGCTGCGATGTCATCCAGGAGGGGGAGGGCAACCCCGATGGCGCACGGACAGGAGACGACGAGGACTGAAACGAGAACCTGGGCCGCCTGGATCCAATTACCACCCAGAACCCCCCATGCAACAAATCCGGCTGTGGCGGAGCTCAGAACGACGGCAAGATAGGTGGTAATCAACTTTTGCAGCGAGGCATTTCTCCAGGTCATGCCCGACTCGACCTGCATGAGGCTGGCGAGGTGCGAGGATTCCCACGGCTCGAGAGATTCCATCTGCGCGGATCCGGCGGAGAGGTTGCGGGCGCCTGCGGGGACGATGGCGCCACGGAGAAATTCGCGTGGAGCCGGTTCGCCAGTGATCCAGTTGAGGGCGAAGACCGCGCGCTCATCAAGAAGGCGCGAGCGCACGGGAAGTAGGTTTCCCCGGCCGATCGAAATGCGGTCTCCTGTCGCCAGCGTCTCGGCGGAGACGTCCTTTTCACCGAGGCGGACTTTTTCCGGGCTGAGTTTCAAGGCAAGAAGCCGGCGGCGGTTGTTTTCCACAGCACGCTCCTGCAACCATCTTCCGAGCAGCATGAGGAAGGTGAAGATCGAAACGAAATCAAAGTAGGTGAATGAGTGGACCCGGTTCGCCCATGCGATGCACGAACCCGTGTAGGCTGCAATCAGGCCGAGCGAGATCGGAAGATCGATGTGCAGCATTCCGGATTTCAATGCGGTGAACGCCCTCCGAAAAAAATACCCGCCTCCGATCACAATGCTCGCGGTGGCGAGGCCGAGCGAAATCACATCGAAGAGATGGGCAAGGTGATCGCCGGGATTGAGGCCGATATACCGCGGCAGGGCGAAGAGCATCGCGTTCATCGCAAGCGCTCCGCAGAGACCCATCTTGCGCGCCAGAGGGCGCGTCGAGGAGGAGGCCGGCGCATCCGCCGGTCCGAGCAGGTAGCCGAATTTTCTGACATCCTCCGCGTAGGCGGCGAGATCGCAATCTCCCTTTGCCCACTCCAGCCGGAGCGTCCCCGTGGAGGAGTTGACCCGGCAGGAGATCGCGCCCGGATGTTCCTGGAATACTCTTTCCAGAAGCCAGACGCAACCGGCGCAGGAAATGCCCTGAATGTCGAGAGTGGCGGAGACCGTCCCGCCCGGGGCGGCCTCGGATGTGCGGACGATCTCATCGAGCCAGGCGAGATCGCGCGCGTGGAACACGAAATTCCCGGCCGGGGATTTTCCTTCCCCGTAGTTGTAGAATTCTTCAAATCCCCGCTTGTGCAGGAGGTGGTGGACGAACTGGCATCCCGCACAGCAGAACTCCTGCCTGTTCGGGCTGGGGCGGAACGGGGTGCCGCAGTGCGTGCAGAGAGTTGTGGCAATGGCGCTCATTGGCAGAGAAGCGAGGGGTCGGCGGTGCTCCTGTAAACGAGGAGCACGATGCTGACGAGTGCGAGGGCGCGGCGGACGATATCCAGTGTGGCCGGCGACCAGCGCGAGCCCATCCGGAAATACTGACTCTGGAGAGCGAACATCAGAGGAACCGTTCCTGCGGCGAAGGCCAGAAGCACGGCCGCCCCGGAGAGGGCCGATCCGGAAAGGGCGGCCGCGGCGACGACGAGATAGAGTGGACCGCAGGGGATGAAGGGGGTCAGGGTTCCGAGCAGGGCGGCCCGAACGAAAACCCCGTCGGAGGCGCCGAGGCATCCGGCCATCCATTTTCCAGCCGGTGGGAAGCGCATCCTCTTGTCGAGTCCCGTCGCCACAAGAACGAAGAAGACCACGAAGGCCCAGGTGACCCAGCGGGTCGTTCCGCCGAGGAGAACATCCGAGACCACCCGGCCGATGAGTCCGGCAAGCAGGCCGACGATCCCGTAGGAGATGATGCGGAATGCATGATAGGCAGCAGCAGCCGCGAGGCTTCCCGAACCGTTTTTTCTGACGCAGGCCGCGCAGGCGAGGGGGCCGCACATCCCGGCGCAGTGGAGGCTGGTGACAAGACCTGCAACGAGCGCGGCAACGGGTCCGATCGCTGCGATCATGGCGCCTGCCTCCTTTTCAGCACCGAGGATTCCTCCTCGGCGGTAAGGTGTTTTCCCTGAACTCCGCTGCTCAATCTGATGGTGGTTACCCAGCCGGAAATCAAGAGCACGAAGGCCAGCACGACCAGAAGCCAGGGGCGGTCGCCAAAAAATGTCCGGAGCGTTTTCATTCGCGGAACGGTCCAAGAAACGGGATGGTTCGTGAGGCCTCGACCGTGCCATCCTCCCCTTTGACAAGAACCTGCACCTCGAACTGGCCTTTGAAATCGGCATCTGGAAGCGAGAGGATGAGCGGCTCTTGGATTTCCTCGCCCCCTTCGAGGTGGATGGCCTTGTTGTTGCCGCCCGCGACCTCAAGCCCCTTCATGGCCGACTCGACGTTCACGGTGTAGGTGTATGGGATGGATCGTTTGTTCGCAATCCGCAGCAGGAAATTATTCCGGACGGTGGTTTCATCCCGGAAATACGGAGCCCCCTGCATCCGTAGTGCTGAAAAGATCACGGGTTTTATCTGGCGGGTGGAGATGGCGAAGACACCGGCTCCCACCACCATCAGGAAGAGATACAAAAACAGTCTGGGGCGGAGGAATCTGGTGGCTTTTCCCGCCAGGGCATTCATCGAGTCGTGGCGGACCAGTCCCGGCTTCCTTCCCATGCGCACCATGACCTCGTCGCAGGCGTCCACGCAGGCTGCACAGGAGATGCACTCGAGTTGGAGTCCCTGGCGGATGTCGATGCCGGTCGGGCAGACCTGGACACAGCGGCGGCAGTCCACGCAGTCGCCGGTTGTCGTTCCTGCCTTTCCGCGGGGTTCCCCGCGGCGTTCGTCGTATCCGATGACGATGGAATTGTCGTCAATCAGCGCCGACTGGAGCCGGCCATACGGGCAGAGCACGATGCAGAACTGTTCGCGGAACCATGCGAAATTGAAATAGAGAATGCCGGTCAGTGCGGTGACAAAAAGGAACACCCCCCAGTTCTCGAGCGGTGAACGGTGGGTCATCGAATACAGAACCGGGAGCGAGACGAAATAGGACACGAAAATGTGTGCAATCAAGGCGGAGAGCAGGATGTAGATCCCATGCTTGAGCGCCCGGCGGAACAGCTTTCCCGGAGAGAGGGGAGCGCTTTGGAGGCTGCGCCGCTCCATGGCATCGCCGTCGATCAGACGTTCGACCCTTTTGAAAACGTGGTCGAGAAAGACTGTTTCCGGGCAGGCCCACCCGCACCAGATCCGGCCCAGGATCGCTGTGACCAGAAACAAAGAAAACCCGACTCCCGTGATGAGGAAGAACAGGACCCAGAGGTCCTGGAACATCAGCGTGATCCCGAAGAGGTGAAGCTTCTGGTGCATCACATCCAGAAAGACCGCCGGTTCACCGTTGATTTGGATGAACGGCAGCAGCACGTAGACCGCGATCAGAAGGACTGCGGACACCCTCCGGAGCATCGTAAAGCGCCCCCTGACATCGGCCGCCTGCACGAAATACCGCGACCCGTCCTTGTTGATGGTGGTTACCGAGTCAATCGTGGGAGCCTTGGGCCTCATATCAAATTCGGAATGCGGAATGCGGAATGCGGATTGCCGCTGCTGCGAATCTTTCAATCCGCATTCCGCATTCCGAATTCCGCGATCGGTTCACTTTGCCGGCTTTTCGATGGTTTGATTTTTGCTGATGACGAAGGCAACCACCTCGGCGATGCGGGCGGGACCGAGGACCGGCCCCCATGTCGGCATCCCCTTGGTTGCGACGCCGGTGGTGACGGTGGTGTAGAGGTTGGTAGGAAGGCCGCCGTGGATCCAGGTCGCATCGGTCAGGTTCGGGCCGATCCCGCCTTTAAGCTCGGGGCCGTGGCACGCGATGCAGTTGGTCTTGAAGATTTTTTCCCCGGTGGCGACGACCGCGGGGTCGTGGCCCATGTTCCAGAGTTGGAGGTCGGTGGGTGGCGCGCCGCTGTTAAGGGCGTTCTTCTGCATCTGCACGAGCCGCTCCTCGACCTGCTTGTAGCCCGGCAGCATGTGCTCGGTCCACTGGTAATACGCCCAGTAGCCCGCGGCGAAGACGATCGCGCCGTAGAGCGTGAAGAGCCACCAGTTCGGCAGCTTCTTGTCGTATTCCTGGATCCCATCGTAGGAGTGGTGACGAAGCTCACCATCCTCATTGTGTTCGCGGTTCGTGTTCATGACCTTTTTTCCTCCTCAAGGGGCAGTTGGGCGAGATGCCGGACTTTCTCGTTCGAGCACCGGATGGCTCCGACAACGACGGTAAGAAATATGCAGAAGCTCACGGCGAAGGCGATGACCGTGACCACCACGCTCCAGTTGGCAAATTCGACTTGGTGGAACATATATCAGTTGGCGCTGGCTTGTTTCGGGGCGGGTGACGCCGCGGGTGCGGCGGGGGCCGGCTCGTTGTATTTGCCGAGCTGCTGCAGGTAGGCGATGACCGCGATGACCTCTTTTTCGGGGCCGATCTTGATCCCGTTTTTTGCCAGGTCCTCCGTGATCCCCTGAGCCTGGTCGATGCATGACTGAAGGATGGCGTCCGGCGAGCGGGGAGGGTAGGGGACGCCGTATCCGGTGAGCACCCGGATCTTTGAGCCCAGCGCCGGGATGTCGGTGACCTGCTTGAAGAGCCACGGGTAGTTTGGCATCACGCTGCCGACCGAGGTCGAGCGCGGGTCCATCAGGTGCTGGAAATGCCAGATATTCGGGTATTTCCCGCCCACGCGCTGGAGGTCCGGACCGGTTCGTTTAGAGCCCCATTGAAAAGGAAAATCGTAAATCGATTCCGTGAGGCGGCCACTTTTCCCGTAGCGGAGGACGTCGCCGACGAGTCCGCGGATCATCTGGCTGTGGCAGTTGTAGCAACCTTCACGGATGTAGATGTCGCGCCCGGCGAGTTCGAGCGGGGTGTAGACCTTCTGCAGCGGTGCATCCGCGCCGGCGTTTTGTTTGTAGAAGACTGTCGGGAGGATCTGGATCATCCCGCCCGCCACGACGGCCACGAAGGTCAGCACCGTGAATGGCAGCCAGCTTTCCAGCAGTTTCTCATACCAGTCGTTCCACTTCTTGCCGGAGAGCCCGAGATGGATCATTGCAACCAGGGCTGTTTCCACAAGCAGCACGAGAGATACGGCGCTCACCATCCCCTGTGCGAATCCCCATCCGCAGCCGAAAAGAACCAGCAGGAAAGAGTAGACGACAGGAGGATTCAGGAAGCCGGATATGAGCGACATTCCTTCCTTTGCAGGAACATCCGGGACCTGGACCTCGATGGTCGCAGTCGCTGGTTTGCCCGAGCGGATCGTGCGGAACAGGTTGTAGGCCATCAGGATCATCCCTGAGAGGAAAAGCACTCCACCGAGGATCCTGGCGTGGAGCATCGGGCGGACCGAGTTGACGACCTCGAGGAAGTTCGGATAGGCGAGCGTTCCGTCGGGGGTCACCGCATTGAGCATGAGTCCCTGGGTGATGCCCGAGACCCACATCGAGGCGATGTAAAGCAGGATGCCAACCATGCCGATCCAGAAGTGGATGTCGGCGAGCTTGGTGGAATAGAGCTTGGTGTTCCACAACCTCGGGGTGAGCCAGTAGAACATGCCCGCCGCCATGAAGCTGTTCCAGCCGAGCGTGCCGCTGTGGACATGCCCGATCGTCCAGTCGGTGTAGTGGGAGACGGCGTTGACCGAGCGGATCGCCATGAGCGGCCCCTCGAACGTCGACATGCCATAGAAGGTGACTCCCGCCGCGAGGAATTTCAGAACCGGATCGGTGCGCAATTTGTTCCATGCCCCGCGCAGGGTCAGCAGGCCATTGAGCATGCCGCCCCAGGAGGGAGCCCAGAGCATGAGGCTGAAAATCATTCCGAGCGTCTGCAGCCACTCGGGAAGCGCCGTGTTGAGAAGGTGGTGCGGGCCGGCCCAGATATAGATGAAGACCAGTGACCAGAAGTGGACGACCGAAAGCCGGTAACTGTAGATCGGGCGCTCGGCCGCCTTCGGCATGTAGTAATACATGATGCCCAGCACCGGGGTCGTCAGAAAAAACGCCACGGCATTATGCCCATACCACCACTGGACCAGCCCATCCTGCACGCCGCCGAAAATCGGATACGAGTGGGTCAGGCTGGTCGGGATCTGCAGGTGGTTCGTGATGTAGAGCATCGCCACCGTGATGATCGTCGCGATGTAGAACCAGATCGCCACATACAGGGACTTCTCGTTCCGGATCGCCAGCGTCCAGAAGAAGTTGATGGCGAAGACAACCCAGATGAGCACCACCGCGATGTTGATCGGCCAGATGAGCTCCGCATATTCCTTGCCCCGCGTGAACCCGAGAGGGAGCGTGAGCGCCGCCGCCACGATGATCAGCTGCCATCCCCAGAAATGCAGCTGGGACAGAAAATCCGACGCGAGCCGCGCCCGCACGAGCCGCTGGGTGGAATGGTAGATGCCGGCAAAAATCATATTGCCCACAAAAGCGAAGATGGCCGCGTTCGTGTGCAGCGGGCGCAGCCGGCCGAATGTCAGCCACGGGGTGTTGAAGTTCAGGACATGGAAGGCGAGCTGGGAGGCGATCAGCACCCCGACCAGCATGGCAACGATTCCCCAGAATACGGATGCGATCAGAAACTGCCGCACGATCCCGTCGTTATACTCAATGGTTTTTGTCTTCATGGATGATCTTTGGTTGTTCCTCGCCGCCGGTCTTCGGCGGGTTTTCTTTTTGAAAAGGAAGCAGGCTGTCGCGTAACGGGTCTCCGCCCGAAAAATCGTGGTGGTAGATGAATCCCGCCACAAAGAAGATCGCGAGCATCACACTCACAAAAACCGTGAGATACAAAACGCTCATCTGGCAGGAGGAGGGGGCATTTATTTGATCCACATCTAGGGAATCGCGAGCCATGAGTCTCCGCATGAATTTTGAAAAACTGCGCATATTTTTGGAAATCCGGGGTGTTTTGTTATTGAGTTCTGGCCTCTGGAGTTGAGATTGTCCGAACGATGACGTCCCCGTCGCATTC
>QYQL01000054.1 GCA_007280915.1 Verrucomicrobiaceae bacterium
AATCGGAGCTCGCCAGCACGCCCCGCAGAGGTACAAAAGAAAAGAAAAGACTTGCCAGCCAGCCAGAAATCTCCGACCAACGTCCCGTCAGCCAGCCCTGCAGAGTTTTAACAATTTAACGGAATAAAAAATTCCCCCCTGAGGTTGGTTGGACATCTTCCGGTTTACCGCGAGAGTGTCGCGCTTGAACCTTGGGGAGCGTTCGGCGTCAATTTTCAATACAATACGAAGACCGATGCCAACGGCGAGCCTGTCCCGTTCAACGGAGCCAACAACCTCGAATGGGGGCTCTCGATCCCGATAAAAATCAGCAGGGCACTTACCGTGTCCGGTTATGTGGCCTACAGCCGAGCGTTCACCTCATTGTCTGGAACCTCACCCGATACATTCTGGGGAGGAGCCAGCATTTCTTTCGCCTTCTAACCAGAGGCCAAATCCCCCCCTCTGCCTGATTCACATTTCCGCTTCTGCCTGCTCCTCGCGTGAACTGATCGGTTTGGCGGTGCTGATCTGCGGCACAACCTGTGCGATACTTGGAACGGCATCATTCTGTTGCTCCTGCTGGCGGTCCCGACCAAGGAAATGATCTGCGGCTTTGGCTGCGAGGCTCGCCGCCGCAATCAAGATTTTTGGATCTGCCGTCAGTTTGGCCAGCCAGCTTTTGCAGTATGCCGCCGACTGGTCAACTCTCGGTTCAATCCCAGCCTCGTTGCACAGGAAGGCCGCCCCCAGCTCCGCAACTAATTCTTCCTTGGAATACTCCTCGGTGCTCGGTCGGGATTGAACATCGAATCGGTTCAGCCGGTTCGGGTGGCCGGTGGAATGCACAAATTCATGGAATGCCGTCTGGTAAAATGCTGTCTGGCTCTCGAACAATTCAGGTTTGGGGACAACAACCTGGTCGTCGCTCGGTGAGTAGAACGCCACCATTCCCCGTTGTTCAATTGCCGGTCGCCCTGGGAAACTGGCAATCATTTTCTCCGCCTGCTCATGCGGGTTCCCCTGTCCGACCTCGGCATGTTTCTCCCTCCATTCCTTCACCATCCTCGGCTCCCCCTTCTGCCATTCCGCCTGATCGCAGTTGAAGGCGCGGTAATACCGGCACATCATGATTTTCTTGGTGCCGTCCTCGGATTTCTCATCGGGGAATTCCAGCTGCTTCCAAAACGAAACAGGCGTGGATCGCTCGCCCCTTTTTGATCGCTCCCCCCATTTCCCCGACTTGGTTGTAAGTCCCCCAGAATGGCGTGTCGTGCTCTCTTCCCAAAAATCCCAAGAGGAGCTGGTTGAAACCCCGATATGTTTTGCCGGTTGATAGGGAGCGGGGCGGGCCGGACAGCCACGGCTTGGTCCACGGAACGGTTCCATCTTTCAGGGCGTCCAAAATCTTGGCGGTCAAAACTCCATACGCATCCAATTTTTCCTGTGTGGCTTTCATATGGCGTCTGTTGTGTTGTCCTCGGCGGCCAATGCCATGACTGCGGTGTGCCAGTCATTGGCGGGACATTGGGCGACAAGGGTTCCCTGTGTTTTGAGGAAGGATTGAAGATCCGCATCCATCGGAATTCCGACTGACAGCTTGTAGAGACCGGCAACATTGCCGGGTGGGATTTCGATTCCATCCTCGGCAATCATGGCATCAATCCCGATTGCGATGACTGATCCGCTGGGAAGTCTGAGAAGGCGATATTCTCGCCGCTTTTTTGTGGCTTCGATCTGGGCTACCGCCTTCGTAAACCATTTCTGAACTCGAACGGGCATGTCGGCTAACTCGGGCTTGCACGTCTCATCTGCATAATCGCGAAGCGCGGCCGCATTTACCTTGCTTTTGGTCCACCAGTTGCCAGCCATGCTATCCCATTCAAACCCTGCTCCCTTGGCCAAGTGTCTTTCGTCAATGGTCGCCTCTGCAACATATACAGGCATCCCATACTTTGTTTGTTTCGTAATTCTCATATTAGCATACTAAAGGATTCCGATTAACTCCGATAGATGAAGAGTTGCATTGTGCATACTCTTATCTAGTCCTGCTATTACAGCATGTCGTGGACAAGGAGGAAATTTGAGGATCGGAGGTGCTTGCAAGGTCTCCGCCTGTAAATAGCATCATGACAGGTGCAGGTTTGGCAGAGTAAATCGACATCGTAAGGCTTCTGACCGCCTGTTACCAAAAACGGGTTGGGGCCTTCGGCTTTGTATTTTTTCAAAAAGTCAATCACCTCTTCAATGCTGGCAATGTGGATTATTCTGACGCTGGTCTTGACGATTCGGGGGGCTGGGTATTTCGGTTTTTCTTTCATGGTCCACCGAATGGGAGTTGCACCCAGACTGGCCCCTGTCGGGCGGTGGAGGGGGATTTAGATGGTCTGCGGGCTCTCCGGGCTTTCAAAGTCCAGCAATCCTTCAACAAGAAGGCAATTAAGTGCCCGAACATGCTGGCAGGGTTCCTCGTTGAAAAAATCGTCCGCACAAGAACAGAATTGCCCCAAAAGCTGTCCGTCATCGGCATCCTGTTCGTCGCTGCCCTTTTTCCAAACCATGAACTTCCCGCCTTTTAACACGCGGAAATCAAAGTTACTCAGGAATTCAAGGACTTCGTCAAGAGACGCTATGGTGATGCAACCAAATGCCGTTTTGACCACTTCGCGGGGTTTGGGGGAGGCTGGGTAATTCATAATACATATTAATCATAATATTAGCTTTTGTCAAGTAAATAAACACTAATAGGCATTATTAGGCATATATTTTTTGTTTAGCGTAATTTAGGAACTTAGAAATACACTTAGCATCTGCTATAATTAGATTATGAAATCACATTGCCCATTACCCCTTGCTTTAACCACCAAAGAAGTCATAAGCACCATTCGCTCGCGCCGCCTGTTTCTGCGATCCCTGACGGCAGGCTGGATCAAGCCCCATATCCAAGGGGATCGTGGTAGAACCTCCATCTTCAAGGGAGAGGATGTGGAAAGCCTGTGGGACCGTCTGGGCAAAGAACAGCCACCTTTGTTGCCATATGAACGGAAAAGCATTCCATTTGAATAGAAACAAAAGAAAGCCACAGATTTTAAGGTCTGAGGCTTTCTTAGTATGGTTATGTTGTAAAGGCCCCTCCAGACCCTTACAAAAGAATACTAACAGAAAACATTAGGAAAAGCAAATATATTCTTGCATTTTTTTCCTAATCAGCTAAACTAAGTTTAGTATGGTCCGTGCGCCCTCCAGTTTCGCAGGTTTTCAAAGCTTGCCAATGATCCCCCCAGAGGCTCCGCTTGCCTCTCCAGAGGGCTTTGAGAGCCATTCTGAGGTCACGGCGGGCGATTGGTTCCAAGCCGTCTTTGCGGACATCCTCAACTCGCCGTATGTTAGCTACGAAAGCCGGATCAACGGGAAAGGCGCGGCACCTTGGCGGATTCCTTTTTCTGAAATCCCAAGGCGCGCTATTACAAATGCCGCGCACAAGTTGTATTTTACCCCAGCCGTTTTCCGCGATGGCGAGGGCATGGACCATGAGGACATCGCCTTTGACCCCGTGCGTGTCATTGATCTGGATCGTCCGAAGGGCTCACCCTGCGCGACAACTCGGCATGTCGAATTGCTGGCAAGCGTGCTTGTTGACGCCGCATTTCTCAAATCCAATGGGGTGCAAATCTTCCTCCGGTCATCGGAGCGCTGGGAGAATGAAGCCCCCATGTTGCCCGTGATTGGGAGGTATCTGGCAAAGATGGTTGATCCACTTTTCTACGATGCAACCTGCCACCTCAAGCTTGATGGCACGGTCGGAAATCATCGGAACCATGCGTTCCGTTCGCCTTGGGGTTCGTGTGATGCTGGGGCCGTCCGGTGCTGGCTGCCGGTCGCTGGAAGGCTGTCCACGGTCCGCGAGGTATTTGATAGGCTTGGGCTATCCCTACCAGTGAAAAGCGAGGATGCGGGGCTTGTAGAGCCTGCACCGGCTGACCCGATTCCAGTTGATGAGGAAAACTCCACAACTCCCACAAACCCCACACGGGGATCTGGGGGAACTCGGGGAGGATCTTTCGAGGCCAACTATGTCGAGTTTGCCCAAATCCGCCAGCTCCTCGGGGATCTGCTGAAACAGGGGGTCCCCCGATCCGAAGCGGAAGCCCAGATAGCGGCGATGCGTTGGGAACATCACTCCCGCGCCCATCTGAAAAAGACCTTGCCCACGGTCCGGCCCAAAGGAGGCGGTTCGGAGGATGGAAAATGGCTCTCAGACGAGGAATGGAAAAAGGTGGCTGCCGATCTCAAGGAGCTGACTTTCCGCCTCGGGCCGTGCTCCAACAAACGCGCCTACTACCAGCAAACCAGAACCGTTCGGGCCACAAGGGCATGGAGTTTTGAATCTCTATATTACTACGATCTGACCTGTGATGAGGCCATTGCCGCCTTCATGGCGTGGCAGGAGTGTGAGAAAATCCGGCAACTCTCAATTGACGCCATCGGCATGGATGCGGTTGTTGAGGACCTTCGGAGATGTTGGGAGACTTTCAATGCTGCGGGCTACGCGGATAAGCCGTTTGCCAACCTGCCCAAGGTTTCCCCAAGAACGGTGGCGATGGTTGGCAGGCGAGCTGATGCCCTCGGGAAGTTTGGGCTTGGGGATCTGCGAAAAGGGTTGAGCCTGTCCCCGACCCAAACACGGGCCGCCTTGGGTGAACTGTGCGTCTTGGGCCGGATCGTGCCATCTGGGAAGAACAAGGGGAGGGTTTACCGTGTGGTGGAGAGGATAGAGAAGAGGGATGAGACAGAGAGGGGGAATCCTACGGTAGCGTTGATATCCGACGCTCCCAAGGTCGTTTTACCTGCCCCCACCCCTCCACCGGCTACAGGATGGGTTGCGGACCCCGAAAATCCGAGTTTTCCACCCCGCGAGGTGTACCAAGACCGGCAACTTTGGAAAAGACAGAACGAAATCAAGGAGATTTTCCGGCTCCTGCCCCTGAGAGCCCTGAAAGCCCGTTGGCGAAAAGTGGTTAAAATCTGCTGCGACGCCCCTGGAAACTGCCCCGAACAATGGGAGCGGGACCGGTTGAAGGAAATCATTGATGATCTGGAATCAGAGAAGAATGCCGCCAAGAAGCAGGCCAAGAAGGGAAAGAAACGGACCAGCCGAGAACGATTCCATGCCCAGACCCGATATATCGAGGACATTGAGAGGAAATGCCTGGCTGCCGGTGAGGATTTCACCGACGAGGATTGGAAGGATATGCGCGATTTTATGCGGGTGGATTTTTCCCGCTTCGCTGATACGGAAGCCCAGAAAAGGGCGACAGAGAGAGAATTAGAGCGACAGGCCGGCATGCTGGATTATTTCCAAGGACGGATTGACGGCGGGTTTGATGGTCCTCTCGGACCTGGGGAAACCCTGGCTTCCCGCCTGCACCGATTCGATGCCGGAAAAATGGAGAGAAAGGAAGAGGCGAGAGCTCGTGGGAAGGCTACTTGATGTAGAAAAGATTTTTCAGAGAGCCCCCAAGCCTGATATTCAGAGGGGGGCGGCACGGTGCATCGTTCTCTCTTGATTTCGGATCCCTGCTTTTTTTTCAGGACGGAGATCAAGAATTGCCTTTTCAAAAAGGGCTCCTCATGCACTCTTGCATGGAAAACTAGCGTGCGACAGCAATGATATACGTTTTCAAAGATGGGGAGCAAAAGGGACCGTTCGAGGCGGATGTTCTTAAGGCATGCCTGAAGGGTGGAGTTTTTGTGGATTCTGATCTTGCG
>QYQL01000157.1 GCA_007280915.1 Verrucomicrobiaceae bacterium
TCGATTGTCGGGGCGCACGGCGACAACCGAGCAGAGCGAGGAAGACTGTCGCCAGACAGCCCCGGAGGGGTGAGACACCCGCCAGGGTGCGAGTCAAAGCGCCGTGACTACAACTGAGTCCACTTATCTGCAATATTTGGTCTGACAGGTAAAATGTCGCGGCGCGGCGGGACGTCGCGCCCTACCATCGGCAGAGGTAGGGGCGGGCCTCCGGACCGACCGCAAGTGCTCCTCGATTCCACCTGTTTCGGCATCCGAATGGTATCATTCGCGCCCGCAAACCGTCGCGACGGCACAGCGGATCGCATCCACGGCGATTGCAAGCTGGCCGGTGGAAGTGCAGAGGGGCGGCATGAGCACAATGGTGTCGAGAACCGGACGCGTCAGGAGTCCGTGCTTCCTGGCCTCCTCGCAAATCCGTCCTCCGGTGCGAGCCTGCCAAGGAAATGGCTCTCCGTCGGGCCTTCGAACCTCGATGCCGGCCATGAACCCGCACTGGCGGGTTTCGAAAACAAATGGATCCTGTTTTAGTTCTTCAAGCAGTCCGCTCATGCACGCGATTTTCGGCTGGAGATTTTCAAGGACATTTTCCTCGTGGAAAACGTCGAGACTCGCAAGGGCGGCGGCACAGCCGAGCGCGTTTCCGGTGTAGCTGTGCCCGTAAAAAAACGTCTTCAGCTCGGCAAAATCCCCCAGGAATGCGGAAAAGATTTTTTCGTTTGTCATCGTGGCGGCGAGCGGGAGGTATCCGCCGGTCAGCCCCTTGGCGAGGCAAAGGAAATCCGGGATCACATCCTCGTGCTCACATGCGAACATTTTCCCCGTGCGGCCGAATCCGGTGAGGACTTCGTCGAGGATCAGCAGAGCGCCTGTCTCATCGCACTTCTCGCGCAGCCTGCGGAGAAGACCGCTCGGCCAGACCCGCATGCCCGCTGCGCCCTGGATCAGTGGCTCAATGACGACCGCCGCAATTTCGTTGCCGGGAAGCTTGTCCAGATCCGCGGGATCGGAAATCCTGTCCACTGGAATCCGGTGTCCGGCAAACCTGTCATGGAACGTTCCGATTCCGCCAAGGCTCGCGGCCCCGGCGGTGTCGCCATGGTAGGCCTGATCGAATGCGACGAATCGCGTGCGCTTCGGCTCGCCGCTGAGTTGCCAGAATTGCACCGCCATTTTCATCGCCGCCTCGACAGCGGTCGAGCCATCGTCGCTGAAGAACACCCGCGTCAGCGTCTGCGGTGGAAAAAGCGCGCAAAGCAGGCCCGCGAGTTCTGACGCCGGCGCGTTCGTGCTGCCCAAAAACGAAACATGGGCAACGCGGTCGAGCTGGTCCCTGATCGCACGGGTGATCTTCGGATGCCGGTGTCCGTGGATGTTTGTCCAGATCGAGGAATTCCCGTCGAGGTATTCGCGTCCTTCGGAGTCCTTCAGGACCGCCCCCTCACCTTCCACCAACATCAGCGGATCATGGGCGCACCACTCCCGCATCTGGGTGAACGGGTGCCAGCAGTGGGTTTTGTCCAGGGATTGAAGATGTTGCATCGCCGCAAAAAGCAGATCGTTCGTTTGGTCGTTAGTTCAGCCGGTCCGTCATTTCGAGGGCGAGAGAGAAATTGCCGGGGTCCAACTCAACCATTCTTTGCGAGGCTCCGCGTTGAGTTTAAAGACATGGCCCGGTTTGACGCGGGGCCCCGTGTCCGGCGGGGTGGCGAATTCGATGCCGCCGTAAGCGAGGGATTTCAGCGGGCCGGTTTGGATTTTGATGGCAAAGAGCCCGAGCGAGGCACGCACGCCACTCACATCCCAGAACTTCGTGTTTTCGCGCAGCAGCGGTGCGTATGGGCGGTCGATCGCGGCGATCAGCCCAACGCAGGTTCCATCCGCAGCCAGCACTTTGCGGACGACTTTCCCAACTTGGACTCCGCGATATAAAACCGGCGCGTTGATCCCTATGCTTGTCGAGGCGGACTGCACCACAATTTGGAAACCCGCCCGCCCGGCCGCTTCATCTTCCAACTCCTGTGGCGAAACGCCTCTGAAGTGATCCGCGAGCGGGCCCTGCTTGCCGGGCGTGCATTCGATATAGACGCCGCTTACCAAAGTCTCCAAACCGCTCACGCCTTGCAGGGAAATTTTTGGACGGACCAAAGAAAACTCCGAGCCTTTGCGACGAAGCAGGTCATAGCCGGAATCGAGCCGGGCAGTGACCAGGACTTTGCCTTCGACGGGCTTCACATCTTCGACGATGCCGACCGGGATGCCGAGATAACGAAGCTGGGTCTGACCCGCAAGGAGCCCCTGGCCGTTCGGAAATTCGATGCGGATCGGTGGCGAGCCGGCGCGCGCGGTTCGCTCGCTGGCGAAGAGTTCGAACCGCGAGCCCTCGCCGGCCGGTTCACCCGGCGACCCAAAGACATCAAATGCCACGCCGCCTTTCCAGAGCGATTGGAGTGCGGAAACCTCAACATTCAGCACTCCCGGGCCCGCCTCGACCGACGTGGCGGGAACCCTCCAGAATCTGGCGTTCGAGGCGAGTGTCCGGGCAAATTCCTTCCGGATCATGAGCGTCAGCGAGGGCTCGTTGTTTTCGTCGAAAGATTTTTCCGTCACCATGCCCACGACAATCCCGCGCAGGAGAACGGGAGAGCCCTTGTCGATCGTCGGAATTTCCTTCGCGTGGAGCATAACCGTCAGACCTTGCTCCCGCGTCTGGGCCTCGATCGAATTGCCTCCGACAAAGCGGTCCGCAGGCCGGGAGGCATCGCCGGGCACGCAATCGATGAAGATCCCGGCGATGAGCGTCTCGATCCCGGAAATCCCTTCGAGCGAGACGCGGGGGCGGACGAGAGTAAACGCAGCGCCTTCACCGCGCAGGCTCTCGTAGCCGGCTGCGAGGCGGACGGTGGTCTCGACTTTTCCCGTGGAAATATCGGCCGCAACGGACTCGACGAGGCCGATCGGCACTCCGAGGTAGCGTAGCTCGGTGATGCCGGGACGGAGCCCGAACCCCTCACCGAATGTGATATGGATCGCCTCTCCTCCGGTTCGCGCAGCAAACTCATTTGTACTCAACAGGAACTCGTCGCCGTCCTTTGCCGGCGTGCCCGGTTCGCCGAAACAGTCCATTGTAACCGCGCCAAGAAGGAGCGCCTTGAGCCCGCCGAGTTCGATCTGAAGCGTACCCGCACCCAGCTTCACAGCGGCTGCCGGGAGCGACCAGAACCGCGAATTTCCGCGCACGAGGTCGGCAAACTGTTTTTCGATCATGATGCTCAGGACCGGCTTGCGGTTGGCGTCCAGAGTTTTTCCCCGCACCGCGCCGATGATCACGCCGCGGTAATAGACCGGCGACCCCCGATCGAGGAACGGGACGTCCACAGACCTCAGGGTGAGGATCAGCCCCGGCTCTTCGATCTGGGAAAGCGGGACAACCTCGCTGCCTGTGAAGTGGAGCGCAGGTGCTCCCTCTCCCATTCTGGCTTTCAGCGAGTTCCCCTGGATGAGCGACTCGATCCCGGACGTGCGCCCGAGCCCGATCACCGGCTGATCGATCCAGAAAAGCGTTCCCTCCCGCGCAAGGTCGGCCGCAAACGCCTTCAGTCGCACGCCAACCACAACCTTCTGAAGCTTTTCATCAAGACGAACGCTCTTCACAGTGCCGGCCACGACCCCGCGATAGACGAGGTTCGTTTTTCCCGCCTCGATGCCTGGAGCGGTCGCAAATTCGATCTCGACTTGCGGCCCCTGAGATTTCCAGTCCGACCAGAAAAGCCATCCAGCGGCCAAGGCAGCCAGAACCGGAAAGAGCCATGCCCACGAGATGCGAAGACGCGGGCGCAACACGATTTCGCCGTGGTCGGATTTTTCGTTTTCAGGTTCGCTCATCGAGTTGGTTCGCTGTTGGTTTGCCAGATCATGCGGGGTTTGTAAAACTCGGCGGCGAGGAGGCTGCAGACAAGGACAGCGGCGAAGAAGAACCCGCCTGGCTCAGCCTTGACGCCAGCCAGTGCACCGAGCTGTCCGACTGCGGCGAGGATCGCCAGCAGAAACACATCGACCATCGACCAGCTTCCGATTGAATGGACGACCCTCCGCAGGGTGCCTCGCCGCCGCTGTGCTAATGGACTGCCGTGCATGAGCAGAATCCAACTCAGGCTGGCGAGCTTAAGAAACGGGACCACGATGCTCGCGAGAAAAACCACCGCCGCCATCGGCCAGAGGCCGGAATCGTAAAGTTCCTCGACGCCTCCGAGCACGGTCAGCGGCTCGACCGTTCCCACGACGGTCATCGTCATCACCGGCAGGACATTCGCCGGAACGTAGAGGACGATCCCGGTGACGACCATGGCCTGCGCCCACTGGAGCCGAGCGGCGTCAGTCATTTCAGGGCCTCCAGACGCTCCTCAACGAGCTCACGGTCGAAAGCCTCCGCCGCGCAAAGCGAGCACAGCGACAGCACAAGAATCCAGAGAGCTCCCGCTTTCCAGTCCACCGTGCCCATCATGTCGAGCTTCACCACGGCGACGACGGTGGCGATCGCATAGACGGGCACGAGATTCCAGGGTTCCAGCATCTCGATCAGCACAGCCACGCGGTGCACGGCCGGCCAGCGCCTGCGCAGGCAGCAGGCGGAGGCGACATACCAGATCGCGGTCAGGTGAAGCACGGGGGCAATGACTCCAGCGAAACAAACCAGCGCGGCCACCGGCCCGTATCCCTGCCGGGCCAGTTCGATTACGCCGGACACGATGTGGTTCGACTGCGTATCTCCTGCGACATCGAAAGTCATGATCGGCTCGACATTCGCCAGGATCGCCACGAAAAGCCCGGCCGTCGCGAACGCCCACGCAGGCTGGAGCGAATGCCGCCCACTCGCGATCTTCACCCGGACGCCGCATCGCGTGCACCGCAGCTCCGCCTTTTTCGGAAGCTGGCGATCCAGGCACGGGGCCTCGCATTCCGGGCAGGCCAGCCAGGCAGAAATGCGGTTATCCGTTGTTGTCATCTGAGTTTGATTTGGCGGACGACGAGTAGATCGAGACCAGACGGGCAACAAGCACGGCGACGTAGAACATCCCAGTGATGGCCTCCATGACGCAGAGCATCTTTGCGACGCGCGAGACCGGAGTGATGTCGCCGTAGCCGATCGTGCTCAAAGTGACGAAGCTGAAGTAGAACGCCTCGAACCCATCCATCGTCTGCCCCGGGACAGTGAAGTTGAAGGCGCTGGGATCAATCTGGCCCAGCATAATGTATCCAGTGGCCCAGAGCAGACCGATCATCAGAAAGCCGGAAAGGCAGGCGCAGAGCGTTTCGTTGTCAACTTCCGTCGCCGAAAGGATGTAGGCCAGCACCCGGGCGATCACAAAGATCAGAAAGGCGAGGGCCGGCAGGAGGGAGTAGGAGGCAACGGCCGGGATAAAGAATCCAATCCATTGTCCCAGAATTGCGGCCCCCGCAAGCAGCGATCCCGCCAGGAGGGAGCCGCGACCTGAAACAGCAAAAAGCGCCGAGAGAAAAACCGCGGCAATTAAAAATCTTTGAATCACCCTTGCGGAAGGCAACTCCTGAATGAACGGGGAAGCGACGAAAAGGAGTGAAAGCGCGATAAGCAAATGCACCGAGGTGAAACGCGGCGCCTTCGGACGTTCTCCTGCATCGGGATCTCGCGGATCGGAGTTCATGAGGAATGGGATATACGCATGCACCTAACGGAGGAAGATAAGCGCGCTCAGGACTGCAAGCGCCAAGGGAAAGACCCAGCGGGCATGGCGATCGATGGCGCGCGCGGTTTTCACCCGGTCGTTGACAGCCAACCGGGTGGTGACCATCACTTCAATGAGGGAGAGAAACACCAGGACTGTCCCGAGGAGGATGAACTCGTCCAGCAGCGTGAGATAGGGGAGCTTCGGCACATCTGCACCGATGGCGAAGCGGTAGGCGATGAGAGTGAGCATCGAGGTCACCGCCACGCTGATCTGCGAGGAGCCCAGCGTGGGGTCGATCCAAAAGACCGTCCACGACATGAAGACGATGAGGATCAGCGGCAGGATGACCTTGAGCAGATAATGCTGCGGGAGCCGGGAGGCGGAAAAGGCAATATCGTAACCCGCAATCTCCGTTCCCGGAACGAGGATGTAGGGCGCGGCGTGGCCGTCGAGCCCGGTAACGCTCCAGTCCTGCATCGTGATCTTCTGACTCCGCCCGATAGCTCCCTTCAGCCCGCTAGAGATGGACTGCGCGTCAGGGGCCAACTCAACATCCTCCGGCGTGCTACCGAGCACGACAAGATTCGCGGTGAAGACCTCGCTGTCGAAGGGAAACCGCCGCAGATTCAGAGGCTGGTTGAAAGTGCCGATCAGCCTCTGACGGTAAACGACTCCGCCGTCCGGCGCGACATCCACGGTCTCGGGCAGGGTGTTCCTGAGATCACCCCCTCCATTGGCGATGATCCATCGTGGATGCCAGACTTGGTCCAGTGCGTAAGTCTTCACTTCTGGTCCGGGATGCGCCAACGAGGGATCCTGCCATCGCAGGCGGATAATCAGGCTCGCTGAGAAGCTCTGCGCGGCGCTGTCGATTTTTGAGATATCCGCGAACCATGCCGTGACGGCAACCTTGGTTGGACCTCCGTCAGACCCCGGCCGCAGCGGGGAAGGCGGCAATGGCGCCGGCTCACACCTTACGGTGGCGGCGACGAAGATCGCGACGAGCAGATGGAAAAATGTGTGACGATGGAGCATGTGCGGCGCAAGCCTAATCGCGGGATGGGAAAAATGGCCAAATGATTCCGAAACCTCCACGCATCAGAACTTCACGCCGATGGACGAAAACAAGCCGAACGAGTTCATCTGATAGAGGAAGTTGTTCTTGTTGTAATCGACATACATGTAGCGGTAGCCGAGTTCGCCGAAGATGTTGCGGGTAAAGTTCACCCCGACGGTTGCCTGGGTGTTCCAGGTGATCTGGGATCCGGCCCCGAAGCCGCCGACATCGCCCTGCGCGGCGAGAAACAGCCAGCGGGTGATGTTGATCTGCCCACGCAGGCCGACGATCGGATCGATCCACCATTGGCTGCCGGCACCATGCGTGGGCAGGGCATTCTGGATATCCTTCGAAAGCTGGCTGTCGAGTTTTTGTTTGGCGGAATTCGCCGTGGTTTGGAGAGCCGTCGTATCTTGTCCCTTCGCGGCGGCGACACGAACTGCGGCGGCGGCGGAAATATAGTCCGCGAAGGCGCCGCGGCTGGAGTTCAGGATGTGCCGAAGCTCGCTGGCCTTCAGCGCCTCCCGGATCGGATCCGGCGTGTTCGCGATCTTCTCCAGAGTCTTGGCGGTAAGAACGTCTTTGGTCAATTGCGCCAGATCGGCTGCCACAATCCCAGGATTCGCTGCGAGGAGGTTGGAAACCTTCGTATCGATCCCCTGTGTAAGCCGGCTGGTCATTCCTTCGGTGAACGAATATACTCCTGCCGGATCGACTGTCGTGTCGATTTGAACCCCGAGGTAGTTGTAGCGGGCACCGGCATAGACATCGAGGAACCCTCGGCGGTCGTCGATGATCCGATAGGCGAGGGCCAGCGACGCGAGACCCTGCTGCATCTGGAGGCTCCCCGACTTGTAAAGGACGCCGCCGAGATCGCCCGATCCGGAAAGTGCCGCATAATAACCGTCTGCAAGAACTCCCCACCGGCCCTTGCGGATTTCGCCTTTTGCGAAGATCGCCCAATCCAGGTGACGGATCACGTTGATCGCGTCCTGGTTGACGCTCAGCGCAGGCAGGCTGCCAATGCCCGTCTTGCCCTCGATCCCCATCGCCCACACATAGGGCTCGATGACGAAGCTCCAGCCGTTCGGATCCTTGCCCGGCACGAGTTCGAACGGAGCGATGGGGTGGGTGATGGTGTTCTCTTTGAATGTTTCGACGGATTCGAAAAACGTGTGCTTGGGCGGCGAAGGCGCAACATTTGTCCCCGTAGCCTCTGTCGCCGGTTCCAGGGAAGCCGATGGAGCGGCTGCAAGCAGTGAGCCGGACAGTGTTGTGGCGATGATTGCCACGAGGAGCCGGGCTCCCTTCCTATCTGAGGTGTTGAGTTGTACGATTTTCATGGTTTGGCTACTTTGGTTTGGAACCGGTAGAGGCGGAGGGAGAAAAAACTCCTCGCTGCGCCTGTTCGCGAGGGGAAAAATTTTGGTTGTGAATGCGCGGGCCGCCTCGTGTTTGACGAGAGGGTCATGGCACAATTCCGATTGAGCCCGGCCGCCAAGTCTTGTCGAACCATGGTTCGAGCGGGCCGTAGAGGCGCAGGATCATGAACCAGCCTTTGCCAGAGAGGGTCTGCACCCAATTGTTCTCGCAGCCTTCCGGAGCTTTTGGGCCGAAGAAAACGTCCACCGAGCCGTCGGGGTTCTTCTTTACGTTCGGGTTCTGGCTCGTGACGCTGGGGGCTTTTTGATCCGTCTGGATCATCGAGCGTGTCTGGTTGTCGTAGACGATGACGGACCAGAAGTCCTTCACCGGAACGTTGGGCGGGAGGTGTAATTTGTAGGTCTTGCCGCCATCAAACGGATTGCCATTTGCGTCCTGCACGGACCACGGATACTGCGAGCCTTTGCCGACCATCTTCATCTCCATGGCGGGAGTCACGCCGGTGGCGAAGTAGTAGTAGAAGATATAGCCGTCCATGTTCGTTACGCCGGGCGAGACCTCGAACTTGTAGCCGCCGAAGAATGGTAGGCGCCAGGCGCTCTTCGGATAGTAGTAGGCTTCCGGCGAACGAACTTTGAACGCGATGGTGCGCGCGGTGACGGCACCGATGTTCGCGGCGTCAGTCAGGATCTTCCTCATCCGGTCGTCGGGTGCGAATGGCTTTCCCTTCTCAATTCCGATAGAGGCAAAGAGGCCGAGCATGGTCGGATCACTGCCGCCTGGCGGCTCTTCCTGGATGACCTTGTTAAGCATTTCCCAGAACGTGTAGTCGCCGGGCGCGACATAGCTCGCCGGGACGCCGGAGCCGTTGACGAATTTCATCCCGGGCGGATTCGCAGCCTCGGAAAGCTGGTAGATTTTTAAGTGGTTTTTCACGCTCTCTACGCTGGGCTTGGTGGAGCCATCGACGAGGAAGGCTCGAAAGACCAACCAATTGCCGTAGGTGCTTGGCCGCAGAACGTGATAGCCTCCCGGGATCTCGCCCGTGTAGCCGGGAGGAAGGATCAGATACTTGCCGCCCTTGCCATGATCTTCTCCGGTGATGCCAACATCTCCAGCCCATCGATACCAAAAGTCGTTCACCAACCCCAGCACCCCCGGGGGAATTTCAACGACCAGCGGACCCTTCCTGGTATCGATCCAAATAAAGTTGTAGATCGTGTTGTCATTGGCCGTCAGTTCGACGGTGCGTGGATCAACGAGGTTTTCCCAGATGACATCCGTCTGGTTGACCGGGCCGTATTGACAAATCGAGTCGCGCATGCCGGCCTGGTTCACGATCGGGATGGCCATGAGATATGCCTGCAGGGCGCGGGAGCGGTCGAGGTTGTCGTAAATTTTCCCGACGGTCTCGGCAGACGGGTATCCGTAGCTGAGGTCGAGCGTGCCGATGGAGCTCTCGATCTTGTCGGGCACGGCCACGCCAGGAGCGATGGGCGTGGAATACTTGAGGTTCGGATCCGCCGGGATCGAGTAGCGATCCTGAGCGAACAGGCTGAGCGGATTGGCAAGGAGCGCAGAGATTGCGGCGGCTCGGATGATTTGTTTATGTTTGGTTCCCACGGGTAAAATGTATGTGGTTTAAGGTTCGAATTCGGGCCGACATGCCGCGCTGGAATCCATGATCTACTCTTTGCCCGCTTCGGCTTTTTTCATGCCGTCCTCAAGAGCCTTGATGTCCCCAGGCGAGAGCTGCGGGCGGTCGATTTTGATCGTCAGTTTGTCCAGCTTGGCGGTGAGCGGGAACGGCGGCAGGTAGTCGGCGTCGTTCACACCGGTCAGAGTGTCGGAGCCGATGTCGAAGCTTTCGTCCCATTGCAGGATCATGGGCAAGGTGTGCGGCATGGTGATGGTTTGGACTTCCTTGCCATCAACTTTGAGCGTGCCGTTACCCGGGCGTCCGAGGCCGCTCATGTTGTTGAAAGCGAGCGTGGCGACGCCGAGACCGTCGTATTTGAAGTCGAACTCGAGGGTGTGCTTTCCGGGTGCAAGAGCGTCGGGACCCTCCCACTTGATGCGTTTGAGGTCCACGAGGTTCCAGAGGAATACGGGCTTGCCCTTAAGAAGGTAGAAACCATAGCCGGCGAAGCGTCCGCCGGAGGTGAGGATCATGCCTTCGGCTCCACCCTCGGGAACTTCGATGTCCGCTGTGATGGTGTAGGAGCTGTCCAGAAGGAAAGGCGAATCACCCTGTGGCAAGCCAACCATCGGGTGCTTGTAAACGAATTCCGTGCGGCCTGCTGTGATGTTCGGGCGCGGGGCCACGATGCGGGCGGCTACCGAGGCGTCGAGCGGGAAGACCTGATATTTCTTCGCCTGCTCGATGAACATCGCCTTCAACTCCTTCACCTTGTCCGGATTCTTGTCCGCGACGTTCTGGGACTGGCTGAAATCCTTGTTCAGGTTGTAGAGTTCCAGAACCTGGTTGTTGAGCGGGTCAGGGTTGGCGGGGCCGAAGGCTTCCCACGGCGCACGGTTGACCTTGGTGCTGAGCAGCCAGCCTTCGTGATACAAGGCCCATTGACCGAACATTTCGAAATACTGGGTGGTGTGCTTCGAGGGAGCTTTCGCGTTCTTTTCGTCAAACGTGTAGGCGAAGCTCGTGCCTTCGATGGGCGACTGCTTGATCCCGTCCACCGACTCGGGCGCTGGAATGCCGCAAATTTCGAGGAGGGTGGGCACAACATCGATCACATGCATGAACTGCTCGCGGAGTGCGCCCTTGTCCTTGATGTGGCCGGGCCAGGAGACGGCCATGCATTGGCGGACGCCGCCGAGCTTCGAGGCGTTTTGCTTGAACCATGTAAACGGCGTGTCAAAGGCCCAGGACCAGCCCGCCGACATATGATTGTAGGTCTGCTCGGTGCCCCAGACATCATACCATTTCATCTGGTCTGCGACGGGCATCATGTTGATGCCGTTGAAGAACGCGACTTCGTTCGGGGTTCCGAGCGGACCGCCCTCGGCGCTGGTGCCGTTGTCGCCGTTGATGTAGATGATAATCGTGTCGTCCAGCTTGCCCATGTCCTCGATCGCCTGTACGACGCGGCCCATCTCATAATCGTTGTAGGCCTCGTAGGCCGCAAACACCTCGACCTGCCTGATGAAGAGCTTTTTCTCCTCGTCTGTGAGCTGGTCCCATGGCTTGAGAATATCATTCGGCCATGGCTCAAGCTGCGTGTCCGCCGGGATGACGCCGAGTTTTTTCTGATTCTCAAAAATCCGCTCGCGGAGTTTTTCGTAGCCGTCGTCGAAGAGGTGCATGGCGTGGATTTTATCCACCCATTCCTGCGTGGGATGATGCGGCGCGTGCGTGGCGCCTGGAACGTAGTAGCAGAAGAACGGCTTGTTCGGATCGATCTGGTTGACCCGGTTCAGGTAGTCGATGGCATCGTCCGCCATGCCGGTGATGAGGTTCCATCCCGGCTTGCCCAGGAACGGATAGATCTGGGTGGTGCCACGGAAGAGGTTCGGCTGCCACTGATTCGCGTCGCCGCCGACGAAGCCGTAAAAATACTCGAACCCCTGCCCGGTCGGCCACTGGTTGAACGGCCCAACTTGGCTGGCCTGGAACGCCGGGACATTGTGGTCTTTGCCGAACCACGATGTGGCATAGCCGTTGTCGAGCAGGATCCGCCCGATGGTCGCCTTGTCCTTCCCGATGATGCTGTTGTAGCCCGGGAAGCCGGTCGACTGCTCGGAGATCACTCCGAAACCCGACGAGTGATGGTTGCGGCCGGTGATCAGCGCGGCGCGCGTCGGCGAGCAGAGTGCGGTCGAGTGGATGTTGTTGTAGCGTAAGCCGGAGTTCGCAATGCGGTCCATCGTCGGTGTCGGGATGACGCCGCCGAACGTGCTCGGCACGCCGAAGCCCGAGTCGTCGGTCATGATGAGCAGGATGTTGGGCGCCTTCTTCGGCGGGACAACGCGCGGTGCCCACCAGGCTTTGGACTGCAGGGCAGCGTCCTTGATCACGCCGCCGAACTTCGGATCTGGCGCGGGAAGCTGGTTGCCGGAGATCGTAGTGGTTGCGTCGGGTGAACCTGGCGTGCCTGTGGTTTGGATCGACGAAGCAGGAGCTTTGGCAGAGTTCGAATGATCCGACGCAAAGGATGTGCCGCCCGTCAGGACAAGAAACCAGATGCAAAGAGGCATGATGATTTGGAGCAGGCGCCGGCAGGGGAATCCGGTTGCAGGATGACGGTTTCCGGCTGCACTCCGGGAGCAGTTAAAACGGGTAGTTTTCATCGTGCTGGCTGGATAGCATATTTTCTGTGCACCGCCACCAATTTTCGAGGTGTTTCGGAAGCAAAACCGGGCCCGCATGGAGCCGGCAACCTGCCATCCAACCCCGGGAATGTTCCGGAATCTGCTGATCGAATATATGACTGAGAGTTTCTCTACTTGTTCTCGAAGGCAAAAATCCGCTTCCAGTCGTCCTTCATGCTGATCACCGTCCATCCATCCTTCTTCGCCTCGTCGTAGAGCGTCTGGGTGAACGTGCCAATCCTCGAATCGGGCAGGCCCAACGCGGGACCATAGGCGTATTCACGTTCGGGATCGTCGTGCAGGACGAGCATGGCAAGCCGCAACCCTTTTCCAGCTTTTGTGTATTCCAGCATCTGCTGGTCGCCGGTCGAGTTGCCGAAGGCGGCAGCGGGACGGCGGCCGATCATGAGGTAAATCCCTTCGGGTTTTCCGGCAAAATTGTCATCGAGAAGAAGCCTCGGTTCCTTGGTCAGAAACGGCTTCCCTTCCCTGTCGTAGCCGAACGTCGTGCTCCCGGCTGTGCCAACGACCTGCTCGGGTGGAATGCCGTAAACCCGGTCCGAGTAGGCACGCACGAAGTCCTGGCCACCACCGGTGACAATGTAGGTTTTGAAGCCGTTCGAGCGCAGGTATTGCAAAACCTCCTGCATCGGCTGGTAGGTCAGGTCTGTGTAGGGTCGCTTCCAGCGTCCGTCCCTCGCGGCCGCAAGCCACTTTGCGGTCTCCGATGCGAATTCTTCCACCGACATTCCGGAGAGAGTGGCCATCAGGAGCTTTTCGAGATCCTTGATCGGAAGCTTTGCAATCGCCTCGATGTCGCCAGTGAGCGCGGTTTTGAATGGCTCCACCTCCGCCAGTTCGGGCTTTGCTTTGACCACCTCTGGAACACGGGCGAGGCAATAAACGAGTTGCGGATAAACCGGATGCTCGACCCAGAGCGTGCCATCCTGGTCGAAGGTGGCGATGCGATCCGCAGGCAGGATAAAATCAGGACTGCCCGCCGTGGTCGTTTTGTTGACAAACTCCACGATGGACTGCTTCGCCGGCCCCTCATTCCAGGAGGGAAGCGGATCCTGGGCCTGCGTGGGGCAGAGTCCGGCGAAGCCAGCTGCCACCACCGATAAAAGCCCGGCTATTTTCACGCAGCCCCTCCGTCGCCAGCCAACCATGTCATCGCCTGTTCCTTATCGCGGCCGCCGAAGTGTTTGACCTCCGCATGGATGAAATGACCGACGAAGCGGGGCATGACAGAAAGGAAGTTACTGTCGGACACAACCGCCACTTTCCGGATGTGGCGGATATGGTTTTTGACGAATTGGAAGTGGGAAATCATGTCACCAAAACTCTGCCAACCGGGAAAAGCGGGAGCGTCGATCAGCAGCCCTTTGAGGTCCCCTTCCGTCTCGATGAACGGGTCCACGGCTGAGGCCAGCGTCTGAAAGTCGGCGCTCTGCAGCGGCCCTTGCGGACTGATGCAAAGGATGCCCTGTTCACGGTGAAATTCGAAGTGGATCATAAGTCGGACGATATTGGTTTTTTGTATCAGACGCGCCTGCGGCCGGTCCGGAGGCCCAACCCTACCTGTGCCGATGGTAGGGCGCGCCGCGACATTTTACCCATCAGACCGTGCGTTTGGCATAAGAGCGAACAAAGTCCAAGTGGCCGCCGCCGCATCAACCGCAGCAAACAACAGCATGCCCAGCCCAATCTTCCCCAACACCACAAATAGCACCATAAAGCCCGCCGCATAGTAACGCCCAGCCACAGTCCAAGGAATGAACCGATCCAGTCCCACCCGCGCCACTTGCACATAGTAAAACCCGATGATGGAAGCCAGCATCCCGACGAACCTAATCCACACGTCGTCCCCGGCGGCTAGGCCAAAGAGGTTTAGAACGAAGTGCGGGATCAATATGAAGCCCAAACCCACGACGAAAATCATATAGAGACCAAACACGAAAAGACTGAAGCGTGCTTTACTCATATAGGTTTCACAGTTGTGTTTCGCTGGTGAATTCGCGGGCGAGCCCATGGACGCTAGCCCGCGTGATTCACGAGCGTGGCCTCAGTTGCCGCCCTATGGAGCGCTCTGGAGAGTTTCCATCACCTGGTCGAGGCTGAAGCTGCCGACTTTCTGGCTCGGCGGGAATTCCTTGAAGGTGGACAGGAACTGCCCGACGTATTGCTGCGCGGGAACGAGCAGGAAAACCCGGTCGAGACGCCAGTGGTCGTAGTCCATGGCAATTTGATCCCCTTCCTCGAATGGGTCGGAGCGGAGGTTGAAAAGTTTCGGCACGCGCAGCGTTACGAACGGTTCCGCCCAAGCTTGAAACCCATGGGCACGTTGCTCTTGGAAGACAAGCTTCCACTGGTCGAACCGCAGCGCCACCAGCGAGCCATCGTCATTGAAATAGAAGAACTCATGACGTGGATCGGGCGCTTTCCCGGCAAGCGAATCGGTGAGGTTGTAGCCGTCGAGGTGCACCTTGAACGTTTTGTCGCCGACCTTCATGCCTTTGAGGAGTTGCTCCTTGACGTCCGGAACACCGGCTGCCGCCATGAGAGTGGGCAGCATGTCTTCGTGGGAATAAATATTGTTGTCGATGGTGCCGGGCTTGATGACGCCGGGCCAGCGGATAACGCAGGGAACGCGGTAGCCACCTTCCCAATTCTCGTTCTTCTCGCCCCGGAAGGGAGCCGTTCCGCCGTCGGGCCAGGAGAATTTCTCCGCGCCGTTGTCTGTCGAATACATCACGATCGTGTTGTCATCGAGGCCGAGTTCCTTGAGCTTGTCGAGCAACTGGCCGACCTGGGCGTCGTGTTCGACCATGCCATCGGGATAAATTCCGAGCCCGGTCTTGCCCTCACTGTCCTTTTTGAGGTGCGTAAAGATGTGCATGCGGGTGGAGTTCCACCAAAGGAAGAACGGCTTGTCCGCCTTCTTCGCTTTTTCCAGATAATCCAGAGAGGCCTTGGTGACTTCCTCGTCGATCGTCTTCATGCGTTCGATGTTGAGCGGGCCCGTGCTCTCGATCTTCTGCGTGCCGTCCGGGTTCGCCCAGGTGTGAATCACCCCGCGCGTGCCGAATTTCTTGATCTTTTCAGGATCTTTGAAGTAGTCGGGATTTTCCGGCTCCTGCTCGGCGTTGAGGTGGTAGAGCGAACCCATGAACTCATCGAATCCATGCATGGTGGGGAGGGTGTCGTCTGAGTCGCCAAGGTGGTTCTTGCCGAACTGCGCGGTCATGTAGCCCTGCGCCTTGAGCAATTGGGCAATGGTGACGTCCCTCGCCATCAGGCCTTCCTTCGCACCCGGCAGACCGACCTTCAGCAGGCCGGTACGGTAGCCGCTCTGGCCGGTGATAAAGCACGCTCGACCGGCGGTGCAACTCTGCTGACCATACCAGTCGGTGAACAGGGCTCCTTCCTTCGCAATGCGGTCGATGTTGGGCGTCTTGTAGCCCATCATGCCCATGTTGTAGCAGCTTGGATTGAACCAGCCGATGTCATCGCCCCAGATGATGAGGATGTTGGGCTTCTTCGCCTGCTTCTCAGGTGCTTTGTCGGCGGCGGGAGCCGGAGTTCCGGCCAGGAACATGGAGCCTGCTGCAAGCAGCATGCCCAAGGCAAATTTGATGGGAGGGTTTTTCATGACAGGGTTTTTGATATTCTGGTCTTCAATCATCAGGGGAAGCGAGAAAAAATGACCCCCGCCAAACGTCTCGCATCCAGTGGAATTTTCGCTCATACGTTTCTGCAAGTGAAATCAAATCCCGTCATCCTGCGGCTGCTGGCGTATTTTTCCGCAGTGCTCCTGATCGCCTGCCTGCTGTCCCCTCCCCTGTATTGGGCCGGGAGCGCACTGGCGGACAACGGGGTCCTTCCCTTTTTGAAGGGGTTTCCGTTTCACCGGTATTTCAGCCGCAGCCTGCAAATTGCCGCAATCGTGATGCTCTGGCCGGCGTTCCGATGGATCGACATCCGGAGGCCCGGGGAACTTGGCATCGAGCCGAATCCCCTGCGCTGGCGCGACCTGGCAGCCGGAATTGCGGTCGCCCTTGTTCCTGTCCTGCTGCTCGCCGCCGGATGCCTGTCCTTTGAAATCTACCGGCTGAAAAAGGAAATCGCGTTCTCCGGGGTCCTGCGGATCCTTGCCACGGCCCCGGTGGTCGCGGTGCTGGAGGAATTCCTTTTCCGGGGTGTGCTTCTCGGGTTGTGCCTTCGGGCGATGAAGCCCGCGGCGGCGGCGATCGTCTCGTCGGCCGTGTTTGCAATCGTCCACTTCATGCGGGTCGCCAGGCCGGAGGCTGCGATCCCGGTCGGCTGGTTCAGCGGCTTTGCCCAGCTCCCGCAGGCGTTCTCAAGCGCGCCCCCTTGGCCAATCCTCGGGTGGGGAGTTTTGTCGCTCCTGCTCGCCGGATTGATTCTGGCTTTTGCAACATGCAAGACCCGATCGCTGTTTCTTCCAATCGGCATCCATGCCGGATGGGTTGCAGGTCAACAAGGGCTCCAATTGATCGCGAAATTTCAGATCAAGCCGGAGGGTGCGCTGCTGCCATGGATCGGGCCGAACGTGGTGAGCGGCGCGGTGCCGACCGGCCTTGTTCCCGCCACGATCATTTTCTTCTCAGGGGTGCTTGCCGCCGTTTACCTCCGCCATGTCAGGGGTTCTCTCCGCAGTTCTTGAGCCGCTGGGCTCGTTGTTCTTTCCCGCCCATTGCGCGGGATGCGGATGCTCCGTGCCCGAAAAAGACCACCTGTGCCGAACCTGTGAAGAAGGCATCGAGCGCATCCGGCCACCACGTTGCGATGCCTGCTCTCAACCCTACGATGGCATGACCCCGGCCTTCACCTGCCCGAACTGCCTCGGCGAGGAATTTTCCTTTGAATGCGCCGTGGCCGTGGTCCGCAGCCGCGGGGTCGTCCGGGACCTGATCCACCGGCTCAAATACGGCAGGGAATTGTGGCTCGGGAAGACGCTGGCCTTCTGGATGCATGAAGGGCTCTCGGATCCGAGGCTGGCATCGTGGCCCGCCGATGCACTCGTGCCGGTCCCTCTCCACCCGCGCAGGCTGCGGGAACGCGAGTTCAACCAATCCGAACTCCTCGTGGAAGAACTCGCCCGGCTCTCCAATATCCGGGTTTTCCCGGCCCTGGCACGCCGGCGCTACACCACGACCCAGACGAAGCTCGACAGGAAACACCGAAGGCAAAACTTGCGGGATGCGTTCATTCTGCGCAAGAATGCGGACGTGACGAATATGAACCTCCTGCTGGTGGACGATGTGCTGACCACGGGATCAACCCTGGATGCCTGCGCGTCGGCCCTTCTGGAAGCCGGCGCAAGCTCCGTGCGCGCCCTCACCGCGGCTCGCGGATAGAAAGAAACCGTTATGGCCATTTTCAAAAAACCCATCCTCCGGCCCCGGGCGGCCAAGACGCGCGAGATGCCCGAGGGACTCTGGACGAAATGCCCGTCCTGCGGCGAAGTCATCCACAACCTCGCCCTCGAGGAAAACCTCCACGTCTGCCAGAAGTGCGGATACCACTTCACGCTGGGATCGCGCGAACGCATCGCGAGCCTCGTGGATCCGGACAGTTTCCACGAGATCGACGCCACCCTCACTTCCGTGGACTCGCTGGAATTCAAGGGCGTCGCTACCTACGCCGACCGCCTCAAGAGCTACAAGGAAAAGACCGGGCTCGTGGACGCCATCCTGACAGGAACCGCAACGATCAACGGGCACCCGCTCGGGATCGGGGTCATGGATTTCAACTTCCTTGCCGCAACGATGGGCTCTGTCGTGGGGGAAAAGGTCACGCGGGTCATCGAGCTTTCGACCAAGCGCAAGATGCCGGTCGTCCTTGTCTGCGCATCGGGCGGCGCCCGGATGTATGAGGGAATGCTCAGCCTCATGCAGATGGCGAAGACGAGCGGGGCACTCGCCCTCCATGCCCAGGCGAACCTTGCCTACATCTCGGTGCTCACCAATCCGACGACAGCCGGAGTCATGGCAAGCTATGCGTCGCTGGGCGATATCATCATCGCCGAACCCGGCAGCATGATCGGATTCGCCGGGCCTCGCGTCATCCGCGAAACCACTCATCAGACGCTCCCGGCGGATTTCCAGACCGCCGAGTTTCTGGAAAAACGAGGGCTCATCGACATCATCGTCCACCGCTCGAAGCTGCGCACCACGCTGGGCGACATGCTCGGCTACTTCTCGAAGAAGTGACGTTCGACGAATCGCTGACGTGGCTCAATGGCACGCAGTTCTTCGGCATCAAACTCGGCCTCGAAAACACCCGGCGGATCCTCGCGCACCTCGGCAACCCGGAGCAGCACCTTCAGATCATCCACGTTGCCGGAACCAACGGCAAAGGCTCGGTCTGCGCGATGATGGATTCCATCTTCCGCGCGGCAGGCCTCCGCTCCGGGCTCTACACGTCCCCTCACCTCTCCGACTTCCGCGAACGGATCCGTGTGGATGGAGTAATGATCTCCCGTGAGGCTGCTGCGAAAGCGCTGACAGAACTTCACAACTTCTGCAAAGACTGGGACCACTCACCGACATACTTTGAGCTCACCACTGCACTCGCCCTCGCCCACTTCGCGGAAAAACGATGCGATGTCGTGATTCTTGAGACCGGCATGGGCGGACGCCTCGACGCGACAAATGCCGTCACCCCGGTCGTCTCCGTCATCACACCGATCGCGATGGACCACTCGCAGTGGCTGGGAAATACGATCACGGAAATCGCCGGGGAAAAGGCCGGGATCATCAAGCCCGGAATCCCGGTGGTTTCGGCTCCGCAAATCCCAGAGGCGGCAGAAGTGCTGCGGAAAAAATCCAATGAAGCCGCGAGTCCTCTGACCTTTGTGGACCAACCCCGCGAAGGAAGAATCGGTCTTGCGGGCACACATCAAAAATGGAACGCATCCGTGGCGGTCTCCGCCATTCAAGCTTCCCCGTTCCTGATCGGCGCGCAGGCGTTGGAAGACGGTCTCCGGAATGTCGTCTGGCCGGCCCGGTTCCAGCGCGTCACGGAAAAACTCGTCGTGGACGGCGCCCACAACCCTCACGCCGCGAAAACGCTTGTGCAGACTTGGCAGGAGCAATTCGGCATCGAAAAGGCAATCGTCATTTTCGGCGCTCTCGATGACAAGGACTATGCGGCAATGCTGAAGCGGCTCACCCCAATCGCCGGATCCTTTTTCTTCGTTCCGGTCGCCAGCCCGCGCAGCACCGACCCGCAGACCCTCCCTGCTCTGACGGAAATTCCATCAAAAATTTTCTCCACGCTGCCGGAAGCTCTTGAAGCGGCGGGAAACGGGAGGACCCTCATCGCCGGGTCCCTTTTTCTGGCCGGCGAGGCCCTTGCCGTGATTCAGGGTGCCAGCCGGGATATTTTCCAGCCTGCCTCGCCCTTGGAATAAACGAAACGGTCGTGGAGCCGGTCGTGCCCTCCCTGCCAGAATTCAAATGTTTCCGGAACAATCCGGAATCCGCCCCAGCCCTCCGGTTTCGGAATCTCCCCGTTCGCGAACTTGCGTTTCAGTTCCTCGAACTTCGCGAGAAGGATCTGCCTCGACGGGATGACCTCGCTCTGGTCGGAAACCCAGGCACCCAGACGGCTTCCGAACGGACGGCTCATGAAATACGCCAGCGACTCGGCGACGGAAATCTTTTCGACCGGGCCCGCGATCTCGACCTGGCGGGCGAGGGCGACCCACGGAAACAAAAGCGAGGCCTGCGGGTTTTCCGCGATCTGCCGGGCCTTGCGGCTCCCGTAGTTTGTAAAAAAGACAAATCCCCGGTCGTCGTAGGCTTTCAAAAGAACCGTGCGACAGGAGACCTTCCCGGACTTTTCAGCCGTGCCCAGCGTCATGGCATTCGGCTCGGGAATGCCAGACTCCCGGGCCTCCTCGAACCACGCACGGAATTGCCTGACCGGATCCGGATCGAGTTCGGATTCCGTGAGCGGATCGCGATCGTAATCGCGACGCAACTGGTGGATGGCGTCTGACATTGCAACAAAACTACGGAGAAAACCGGCATCAGGAAACAGGATTCTGCGGGCCGGCTGGAGTCCGGTTCTCGATAGAAACCCTCCCCCGTCGCGCTCAGGAAACCGAAGGCGCGAGGGAACTCAACTTTTTCTGGCAGTGTTTGCAAACCTTGTCCGGAGGCGGATTGAGAATGAAGAGCGCCGTGTCATTGTCCGGGCGCGTGTCCTTTCCGCAGAGCGAAACGAGGCGGCCTTCCCGGTTCCGTTCCGCATAGTAGTGGGTTTGAGATTTGGGCGATGCCTCGAAATCCGTGGCCCAGCCCAGACGCCCCTCGGGAATGTAAGTTCGGAAAATAAATTCCTCCTGCGTCCCGTAGAGCCCCTGCTTGTAGATCCAGTATTCCTTCTGTGTGCCGGACGCGCGGAATCCATATCTGGAATTCATGATCTGAGGGGAAAGCGATAAAAGAAACCGGGCCGGCGACAGGTAGTTTCCCTGCGAATCCTGGACGTAAAAATACCCTTGAGGATGGCGGCAGAAACCCTCCAACTCGGTTTTCAAGCTCATATTGGAAACGATTGTTATTCATCCCCCCCGCCAATCGGTCAAGACCAAGAGGACAATATCTTTGAAACACTCCGGGGCGGGAAATTCCGTTCAAGTTTCTGCGGAAATCCTGCACCGAAAGAGCGCATCGCATCGCATTTTTCGTGACAGCCGACTGGCGCGGAGACCTGTTCGGGGTATAGTCCCTCCGCACATGGCATTGAAAACATCCGAGATTCGGGAGCAGTTTCCGTTTTTGAAGGAGTCCGTCAACGGGCATCCGCTGGTCTATCTCGACAACGCGGCGAGTTCGCAAAAACCGGAGCGGGTCATCCGTCGGATGAGCCGTTTCCTGGAAAGCGAATATGCGAACGTGCACCGCGGGATCCACCTGCTCAGCGAGCGTGCGACGGCGGCCTACGAGAACGCGCGGGTGGAACTGGCCTCCCTCCTCAACGCCGAGCGCCCCGAGGAAATCGCCTTTACCCGCGGCACCACCGAGGCGGTCAACCTCGTCGCGAACACATGGGGCCGGAAACACATCGGCGAGGGAGATACGATCCTCCTCACCGAAATGGAGCACCACAGCAACCTCCTGCCATGGCTGAATCTGGCTCGCGAGGCAGGTGCCAAGGTGGAATACGTCCCGGTCACGGAGAACGGCGCAGCTCTCGACATGGACGTCGCTAAAACCCTGCTGGCCAAACACCCGAAGCTTTTCGCCTTCGTCCATGTTCCCAACACGCTGGGCCTCGAAAACCCGGTTGCCGAACTCTGCCGGATCGCACGCGAGGCCGGCGTCACCACATTTGTTGATGGAGCACAGAGCGTCGGCCACCAGCCGGTGGACGTGCGGGCTCTCGGCTGCGATTTTCTTGCCTGCTCGTCGCACAAAATGTGCGGACCGAGCGGGATCGGGGCGCTCTGGGGACGCTACGAACTCCTCTCCTCGATGCCCCCGTGGCAATATGGCGGCGAGATGGTGGACCGTGCCTACTACGACAAGCCCGCCACATTCCGTGAGCCACCCGCACGCTTCGAAGCCGGGACCCCGGCGATCCTCGAAGCGGCCGGATGGACGGAAGCCATCCGGTTTTTGCGCGACACCGGCCTGGAAGACATCCGCGAGCACTCGATCGCGCTTGCCAATGACGCCGCCTCAAAACTCCGGGGTATCGAAGGTCTCCGGATCTTCGGGCCGGTGACCCGGCAGTCCGGAATTGTGGCATTTTCGATCGAGGGTGTGCATGCACATGATGTTTCCTTTTTCGCCAACGAACGGGGCCTCGCGCTGCGCGCCGGGCACCATTGCGCGCAACCCCTCATGCGCAAGCTGGGCAGCCCGTCCTCCAGCCGCGCCAGTTTCTACCTTTACAATACCGCCCGGGAGGTCGAGGCATTGGTTGCCATCGTGCGCGATGCCGTGGCATTTTTCCGATGATGGACAACGAACTTTACCAGGAGGTTCTCCTCCAACACTCGAAGAGGCCAAGAAATTTCGGGCCTCTCGAGAATGCCACCCACGCCGCCGACGGACACAACGCGCTCTGCGGTGATGAAATTTCCGTCGCCCTCCGGATCGGCAACGGAACGGTGGAGGAGGCGAAATTCACCGGCAGCGCCTGCGCGATCTGCACCGCCTCAGCCTCGATCATGACCGGCGAAGTCAAAGGCCTGACATGCGACGCCGTCGGGACACTCGCCGGAAAATTCCGGCAGCTGGCCAAGGATGGAAATGTCCCCGACATCCCGATGAAACTTCAGGTGCTCGGCGGAGTCCACCAGTTCCCCCAGCGCGTCAAATGCGCGGTGCTTCCCTGGGAGACTCTCGTCTCCGCGCTGGACAGCCCGGTTGCCTGATCCCTAGAATCAGCTTTGGAATGACGCGATCGCGTCATTCCAAAGCTTATCTATCGCTCATTTTTCGAGGTGCCACCACGAGCCGGACCCCCGCGTTCCGCAATTGCGCCACGACAGATTTTGGCGGCATCGCGTCGGTCACGACGGCGCTGAGGCGCCGGGGATGGATCATCACCGATGTGGAGGTCGTGGAGAATTTCCTTGAGTCCATCAACAGAACAACCCGACCGGCGCATCCGGCGAACGCGCGCTTCATCTCGATCTCCAGAGGATTCGGATCCATCGGTCCGTGCGCGGGATCCCAGCCCGTGGCGCTCAGGAAGCAAGCCGACACGCGATCCTTGCGGGCCTCCTTCAACGCGCCCGGCCCCGTGGAGTTTCCGGAGATCGGGCTCAACCATCCGCCAACCACCCGCACCGGGAGCGAGGGACGCTGCTGGCGAATCCGCAGGGCCACCGGCAGGCTGTTCGTGATGACCGAAATCCGGCCTTCGGGAAGGGCGTCCACCAGCGCGGCCACAGTCGTCCCACCCTCGAGCGCAATCACATCCCCCTCGCGCACAAACTCCCTCACCGCCACCGCCGCGATGCGTGCTTTGGCCTTTCCCGCTTCGGTCGCCTTGGTCTCGAAATCCGGTTCGCCATCGCCAGCCGAAGGCAGCGCTCCGCCGCGGACCCTCCTCAGAAGCCCCTGCTCCCCGATCAACTTCAGATCCCGCCAAACCGTCATCGGCGTCACCCCAAGTTCACGCACGAGCAAGGCGGCACGGACCTCCCTGCGGTCGCGCAGCAAAGTCAGAATCCTTTGATGGCGGGCCGCGGTGGTGGCAAATTTCATGTTATAAAATCCAGAAAATGTTATATTCTGTTATACTTCTTGAATCCTCACTCATCCAGAGCAAAGTGCGGGCATGAAGGTGTTTCTCGGCGTGGATGGAGGTGGGACGGCAACGCGGGCTGTCCTGGTGAATTCCAAGGGGCATGTAATCGGACGCGGGGAATCCGGGCCATCGAACTACCACAACGTCGGAATCCCCACGGCCATCTCCAACATTGTGGAAGCCACCGGGCGGGCCCGGCAGATCTCAGGGCTGGAGGGTGCCGCGGTGCAAGCGGCATTTCTTGGATGTGCCGGGGTCAAGGCATCAGTCGATATCGCGCGCATGACATCAGCCGCGGAAACCGCAGGTCTCGCCCCGGCTGGAGAAATCACGGTCGCGAATGACCTGCACAATGCTCTGGCCGGCGGACTCTCGGGCAAGCCGGGAATCGCGCTCATCTCGGGAACCGGAACAAACTGCCTGGGACAGGATGCCTCCGGAAAAACCTTCATGTGCGGCGGTTGGGGATGGTTGCTGGACGACGAAGGCGGAGGATTCGGCCTGGCTCTGGCCGCGATGAAAGCCGCCGCGCATTCGGCGGACGGACGGGCGGGCAAAACAAGCCTGCTGCCGTCGGTGCTCGCCTTTCTCGGGCTGTCCGAACCCAATGAACTTCTGGCAAGGCTCTACGTGGACAAGTGGACGCCGGACGAGCTGGCCGGATTCGCTCCGGTGGTCATCCGCTGCGCGAACGAAGGTGATGCGACCGCCAACAGGATTTTGAAGGAAGGGGCCTCCGCACTCGGAAAACTGGTCGCCGGGGCAGCTCGCGCACTGGACTTCCCGGGCGGACCCGATGTCGTCCTTCTCGGGGGATGCGTGCGATCCGGATTTCCCTACCAGCCGCTCGCCGAGGCTGCGATCCTCAAGGCCTGTCCCGGAGCAAGGCTTGCCGACCCGGAGCATTCACCCGTCCATGGTGCCGCATTGAACGCCCTCCGTTCGGGCGGCATCCATCCACTTCCAAAACTGAAACTCTTATGCTGAACACCATCAAACCTGAAGACCTCTCGGTCGCCTATGGCCTCGACTCCGCGCGCATCGGCAACCGTCCATTCGTTCAACGCCGGCTGGCCGACCTCCGCGGATGCTTTGCGGATGCGGACGCCTACGAAGCCGCACTGTCAAACGACAATCCGGTTCTCTACGAGGTCACCGTGGTCGAGCCCGCCTCGGGCGACGGACAGCTCCACTACGGGCTCGGCATCATCTATCCGGGAAAAATCGGCGATGAATACTACCTCACGAAAGGCCACTATCACTCCTATCGTCCCGCAGCCGAGGTTTATGTCGGGCTGCGCGGAGAAGGAGTCATGCTCCTTGAGGATGAGGCGACGGGGGAAAGCCGGATGGCCGTGCTTAAGGAAAACTGCGCAGTCTATGTCCCGGGCCACACCGCCCACCGCACGATGAACACCGGCTCCGTCCCGCTCGTCTACCTCGGAATTTTCCCGTCGAATGCCGGGCACGATTACGGGGCGATCGCAGCCCGGAACTTCCGGAAAATCGTCGTCGAACGGAACGGAAAGCCGGAAATGATCAACCGCTGAACCAATGAACTACCTTCCACTCCTCGGCCTCCGCGCCCCGAACTACGACAAGCTTCCCTCGGTGCCCGTCCCCGACGCCCATTCGTCCGCGTGCTGGACGGGATGGGATGCCATCGCAGGTGAACTACGCCGCACCATCGCCGCACATCCGGAAAAATGCGTGATCGCAATCGAGTGCTATCCCGGAGTGGACGACGATGAGGTCCGTCAGTCGCTCGCAAATTCGTTCGAATCCGCCTGCGTCATCGACAGCAAGCCGGCATTCAAAACAGAGAAGGAAGTGGACGCCTTGGTTGCCCCGTTCCTTGGCGGTGACGATCCGGTCTTCGGATATCTCAACCAGACGCTCACGATGGCGGATTTTCTGGATGCAGGAAAAGCGGAGGCGGTCCGGCAGGGGATCTCCTGCGAAACCGGTCTGGTTCTTGTCGTCGGCCCGGGAGCGATCCTTCTGGCTCCCGACGCGGATATTCTTATTTATGCCGACATGCCCCGGTGGGAGGGACAGCTCCGGCAGAGGCGTGGTGAGGCGGACAACCTCGGCACCCGCAACCGCGGGCTCAAGGCATCCTTGCAATATAAGCGAAGTTTTTTCATCGACTGGCGGGTCGCCGACCGCCTCAAGCAGGAGACCATGGAAAAATGGGACTGCCTCCTCGACACGACCGAAAACTCAGCGCCGAAGCTGATCAGCGGGGCGGCGCACCTCGCCGGGCTCTCCGCCGCCGCGAACCGTCCGTTCCGGGTCGTCCCGTTCTTCGATCCGGGGCCGTGGGGCGGACAGTGGATGCGCGAGGTCTGCACGCTGCCAGACGGTCCTCCAAACTACGCATGGTGCTTTGACTGCGTGCCGGAGGAAAACTCTCTCCTGCTCGCGTTCGCCGGCGGAACCACCGTCGAGATCCCGTCGATCAACGTGGTATTCAACCAGCCGCGCGCGCTTCTGGGAGAACCGGTCTACGGCCGCTTCGGCCCGGAATTTCCGATCCGCTTCGACTTCCTCGACACGATGGGCGGAGGCAACCTCTCGTTCCAGGTCCACCCGCTCACGGAGTTCGCCCGCGAGCAGTTCGGCATCCCCTACACTCAGGATGAAAGCTACTACATGCTCGATGCCGAACCGGGTGCGATCGTGTATCTCGGATGTAAAGACGGCACCGATCCGGACGCGATGCTCTCGGACCTCCGGGTCGCGCAGAAGGGCGGAAAGCCCTTCGATGCGGACAAATTCGCTGCGTCATTTCCGGCAAAGAAACACGACCACTTCCTGATCCCGGCTGGCACGCTCCACTGCTCGGGCGCGAATTCGATGGTCCTCGAAATCAGTGCGACGCCCTACATCTTCACGTTCAAGCTCTGGGACTGGGCCCGGCTCGGACTCGACGGAAAACCCCGACCGGTCAACATCGAACGCGGGGCCAAAGTCATCCAGTGGAACCGTGACGAAACCTACGCCAGCGCTCATCTGGTAAATCACATCGAGCCACTCGCATCCGGCCCGGGATGGCGCGAGGAACGCACCGGTCTCCACCCTGCGGAATTCATCGAGACCCGAAGGCATTGGTTCACAGGCAAGGTGGAACACCACACCGGCGGCAGCGAACGGGGCGGCGTCAACGTCCTCAACCTGGTGGAAGGAGATGAGGCCATCGTCGAAAGCCCGACAGGGGCATTCGAGCCGTTCACCGTCCACTATGCCGAAACGTTCATCGTTCCAGCGGCGGTCGGTACCTACACGATCCGTCCGTCAATACCCGGAAAAGAATGCGCGACCATGAAGGCCTTCGTCCGCCACCAGGCATGAAGGGCTTCGACATCACCCCAACGACAGACCCGCTCGGCTTCCGCTACGGACCCGGAGTTTTTGGTCCGGAGTGCGAACTCAGAAGCCTCGATGCCATCCGTCCGAGCCTGCGCGATCCGCAGTGCGCCGGCCCGGATCCGGTTTACGCCATCGCGATGGATGTCGGCACGGAAGACCGCCGGACCGACCTACTCGATCGAAATCTGCTTTTCGGCGTGGTGACCTATGCGGCGGGACGGCTCGGCGACGAACCGGTCCGATCACAGGGGCACATCCATGCCGTGAGCGCGAGTTGTGGTCGTTCCACCGCCGAACTCTACGAGATCTGGTCCGGGCGGGCTGTGATCCTCATGCAGGAGACCGCCGATGACGATCCCGGACGTTGCTTCGCGGTGACTGCCGGCCCCGGAGAGACCGTGGTCGTGCCGCCGGATTGGGCACACGCCACGATCAGCGCCGACCCGGCCCAACCGTTGACATTCGGTGCCTGGTGCGTGCGGGATTTCGGCTTCGACTACCGTGGCGTCCGCTCCCATGCCGGGCTTGCATGGTTTCCAAGGTTCGTAGGAGACGCGCTTGGGTGGGATCGCAACCCACGCTATCCGGTCGAACAGAAACTCGTGACCAAGTCACCGGCCAGTTACGGCTCGCTCGGATTGCGTTCCGGAATCCCGATCTGGCAGCAATACCTGGACAACCCGGATTCCGTCATGTGGGTCCCGCGCCCTGAACTCGCGGACGCGCTCTGGAAAAACTTCGTTCCCTGATGCTCATCATTACGGTTAACAGGACTGTGTTGTAGTCACGGCGCTTTGACTCGCACCCTAGCGGGTGTCTCGCCCCTTCGGGCATGTGCGTCAAGTTAGCGGGGGTTGGGTCTTGAGGATGGATTTTTTCGGTTTTTTCCGACGCAGCAGAAAAGTGTTTCTGTCTTCAACAAGCCATTCGAGTTCCTCACCTTTCTCGATTTGGGCCGCTTCGGCCAA
>QYQL01000073.1 GCA_007280915.1 Verrucomicrobiaceae bacterium
CAGCCGATCATGAGAAGGTGCGCGGAAATGCGGGCGAGTTCGCAGGCGATGACCCGGATGGCCTTGCCTCGCGGCGGAAGCTCCCACCCCATCAGCTTTTCGACAGCCAGTGCGTAGGCGACGTTGTTGGCGACGGGTGCGAGGTAATCCAGCCGGTCCGTGTAGGGAATGAACTGGTTGAACTGCATGTTTTCGGCGATCTTTTCATCCCCGCGGTGGAGGTAGCCGATCTCGGGGGTTGCCTTGGTGACAATTTCTCCGTCGAGTTCCAGGATCAGCCGGAGGACACCGTGCGTCGAGGGATGCGAGGGCCCCATATTCAGGGTCAGCTTCTCGCCGAGCAATTCCCCGGTCTCGTGCAGGGCCGTCCGGCCCGAAGAGTCTTGGTGTTCCAGTATCGTGGTCGCCATTGCTTGGTAAAAATAGGTTTGCCCGACCGGGGCATTCAGATCAAGCCCATCGTCGGCAGAGCAGGCCACAACATCTGCGGCTGGGAAAAAAATTGCAAGCCTGCCCTAAAACCCGTGTTTTCGCGGTGGACTCTGGTCCGGGTCGGAGGGGCTCGAAGCCGGAATTCAAGACAACGGACTTTTCCCCGGTGGTCGCAGGGTGGAATCCAAGTCGGCCGATTCGTGTCATTTGACCGGCACCTCCCTGCACACCCTGATGGCGACGGGGCCGAGCAGGCCGGAAGGCAGGGGCTTGTCGTCTTTGCTCCAGTGATGCCATGTCGTGAATGTCAGGCGGCCGGTGGGACTTGGTTTGCCTTCCAACAGCCACTGGGGCCATTCTTTCAGGGAGAGGTTTTCATTCCACTTGCAATCCGGCGGCAGTTGTTCATCACCGATCAGGCGGTTCGGCCAGAGATTGGTGACTTTGATCTCAAGCCTGTTCCTGCCCGGTTTGGCGGAACCGGTGATGTCGGTTCGGAATGGCGGCTTCCACAAAACTCCAAGCGGTTTTCCGTTCACCGAGACTTCGGCGATATTTTTCAACTGTCCGAGATCGAGCCAGAGCGAATGGCCGGTGCCGAACAGTTTTGTAGGAATATCCACATCCTTCACATAGGTGGCCGTTCCGGAGAAATACTTCACGCCGGTGTCGGAATGGTCGGTCCACGAGATCAACTGTGGCAGGGTGATCTTTTCGGGGGCCCCCCAGTTCGGGGGGAAATTCAGTTCCCACGGTCCCGGGACATCGAGCGGTTGCGGCACATCGGAAATTTCCGCTTTCAGCGTTTTTCCGGAGGAGGTCTTCGCTTCGATTTTCCCGGGTTGCCACGCATGAAAATCCGGTCGCCCGGCAGCATTGACGGTCAGTTGGAAGGAGGGCGGTGCGGCGACATATTCGCCCTCGGGCAATTCGAGCAGGGAATTTTCGGCGACTCGCACGGTCTTCCGCTTGCCATCATGGAGATACTCCACGAGCATTTCCTTGACGACCATGGGCGCGGGATCGCAGCCGGCCAGTTCGTGTCCGGCCTTCACACTCAGGCAGCCGTCTTTGACCCGCGCGGCAACCCGGGGCGTGATGTCCACTGATTTTCCAGAAGTCGAAAAAACGCCATATTCGGCTTTCAGAATAACCAATTGCTCGGCATCGGGATTTCCTGCTCCGGTGTATTGCACGGATACAATGTGGTTGGCGGAGGGGGGGGCGCGGAACACGACGAAGACGGATCCCGAGGGATCAAGCTCGACGGGCACGATGGTTCGTCCGTTTTCTTCGCGCCAGACTGGAGCATCCTCGATACGGCCGGTGTCGGGGTGCCAGAGTTCCGGTTTTTTGCCGCTGACCCTGAACGCGCAATCCACCGATGCCCGGCGCTGGCTTTGGGTGGAAAGGAAATAGATGTCGCTGTCTCCGACGACGCGGTGGATGTATGCAGTCTGCGGGGCACATCCAATGACTTCAAAATCCGGCGGCAGGTTCAGTCCGGTGAGAACTTCAGCCGGAGTCTTGTCGGTGATGAGTTTTGCTTCATCTGCCAGCCGTTTAACTTCCGAATCACATGCCGGAAAATCCTTGAGGCTCGGCGAACCTGAGGGCCTGCGACCGACGATCAGACCGCCGGCATCCGCGAGTTCCTTGATTTTCCGCAGAGTGGCCGGTGTCATCGTGGAATCTGGCGGCAAAGCGAGTAATCGATAACTCATGCCGTCGGGCAGCACGATCCGGCCGTCTTTAACGGACATGAGAGAAAGATCGGAGGCGCTGCAGCCGTCAAAATCGTAACCCGGCGGCAGCGGACCCGTGGTGAGGCTGTTCGGTGCCCCATCGCCGACGAAGAAGCAAACATCGGCCACGAACAACCCCTGCTGCAACAGATACTGGCTGCGTGCGATGTATTGCATCCAGTCCCGGCTCTGTTCCCACCAGGTCGTGGTGCGTCCGAAATGTGTGCCCCACTGGCCCATCGTCATGCCGGGATATCGGGTGGGTTTGGTCCACGGCTGATGGGCGTAGCAGTGCAGGATGAAGCGGTTGATCCCGCTGCACCATGCGAGATCGCCCACCGCCTTGAGCGAGAAGGGGTCTTTCAGCCACTTGCCCTGCGCAGGGGTGGCGGTGAAGGCCTCGGCGCCGACAAATTTCCGGGAATGCATATGGGCGATGGAGGCGGCCAGCTTGCCTCCCCCTCCGCTTTCGGCCCAAAACTCCCTCATCGGGATGTCGGCATATGCGCCGTATTGCAGATCATCCGTCGGGCAGACGCCGTAGGGCTCGACCGAGTAGAGCATACCGTTCTTGTGCGCCAGCTCCGCGAAGACGCCGGAATAGTTTTCTGCGAACAGGTCCGCGATGGTGCGTCGGAAATCCCACAGGAAACGCTCCGTGATTTCCGGGTTGTCCACAACATGTCCGGCAAGAGTCGGAAGGAAGGGGATAATATCGTAGCCGCAGCGCTTTTGGAACTCCGCGCGAAAATCCGGAGTCCAGTTCTGCGAGCCGACCTCGTAGCTGTCAATGAGCACATTGTTGAGCGTCTTGCCGGCAAGCGACCCGAGTTGCTCGATGAGCGGACCCATCATGCCGGCCCAGTGCGCCTCGACAGCTTCGCGGCTCAACTTGTCACATTCGAGTCCGGTGCCTTCCTTGGGTGCGGGGTGGTTGGTCCGGCCGGTGGGAGTGTGGCCGATTCGCAGGATCGTCCAGTCACCCGAAGGCACATCCCAATTCAATTTTCCATCCGCGCCGAGGCGGCCGGTCAAATCCACAAGGTCCTCGCGCGGCAGCACTTCATCGGGAGCGAATCCCGTGTCGCCGGCCGGCTTGTAATTTCCTCCGCGGTTGCGGAACGTTTTGCCGGAAAAATTTTCGATCCCCAGCTTCGGGCTCAACTCCGCTCCGGCGATGGAAAGCTGCTTCATCGCGCTGTAGATTTTTGTGAACACCACCTTGAAGAAGCGGGCGGAAACAGGCGCGAAGGTGATCGTCTGTTTCTCACTGCTTTCCGGCATCACAAACGTCGTCACCGTCCGAAAAGTGCTGCCGTCATCCGAAGCTTCAAGTGTTCCCTGGCACTCATACATCGGGCAACCCTGTCCCGGCTTCAACTCCAACAGGCGGGCGGCATACGGTTGGTCAAACTCAAGCTGGATAAACTGCGGCACGTCCGGTGTCGGGGGAGGAAAAATAACCGCAGTGTTGTCTTTCCCATCCGTAAGGGTGCCGGGATCAGCCCCGGGCACGCTGACGCTGACCTTCGGGGCAAGAGCCTTTACGCTCCCGCCGGGCGGGGTACGGAACGCCAGCAGAGCAATGTCGTGATAGGAATTCAGCTTCGTCGTAGGCTGAGGCAGCACCTCATTGAAAGCAGTCGGCCCATGCACCTGAGTTTCGCTCGTCACGACGATTTGCATCCCGTGCTCCGGGGTATTCCAAGGCCCGCCACTTGACGACCAGCCGCCACAATTATGGATGCAAAGTTCCATGCCAAGCCGGGCGGCCTCCTGCGCGGCATACTTCACCATATCACGCCATTCCGGACTGTTGTATTGGATCGGTCCGTGGGGGATCCCTTGTTCGGCGTCGAAAATCTGGGCTCCGCCGATGCCCGCGCGGGCCATCGCTTCAAGGTCGGCCGTGATGCCGTCCTTGGTTACGTTGCCGTTCATCCAGTGCCACCACGTGTGCGGGCGGGCGGATGCGGGAGGCGAGAGAAATCCCTCGGCCAAAGCGTCCGGCTTTCCGGGCATACCAACACCGTTGTCCGCCCCGGCGCTGCAAGGAACGAGCGGAAGGCAGACAAACGGGAGGAACATCGCGATTTTCATTGAAGGCGGGATCATCCGCAAAGCGGGTCATGTTGAGCAATGAATTTGTGACCAGTCGGGGAACCGGACCCGATCGCACCCGGCCATTAACTTCAGAAAATTCCCGCTCGCCGGTTTGACGGTTTGCGATTAGCATACCGGCATGAATTTCAAGAAGATGAACGGAGCTGGAAACGACTTCGTGGTTGTCGATAACCGCCGTCTGGAATTGTCGTTATCCGGGACGCAGATCGCGCGGATCTGTGATCGTCACCGCGGGGTCGGCGCGGACGGACTCCTTGCCGTCGAACCGGCACAATCCGGCGCGGATTTCCGGATGCGCTATTACAATGCCGACGGTGGCGAGGCGGAAATGTGCGGAAACGGGGCGCGCTGCTTTGCCAGATTCGCGGTCAGTCTGCTTGCCGAGTCACCGCCATCCCTGAGTTTCGACACTCCGGCCGGTCTGATCCGGGCGACGTTTTCAGGGGAACTCGTAACGATCAACATGAGCGAACCCCGCGATCACCGCGCCCACATGGAACTCGATCTGGCCGGGGCCGTTCAGACTGTCCATTTCTTGAACACCGGGGTTCCCCATGCCGTCGTTTTTGTCTGCGATATCGAAGCAGTTGACGTCGCCCGCGCCGGTGCCGCGCTCCGCTGGCATCCGGAGTTCGCCCCCAAGGGAACCAATGCAAATTTCGCAGAGATTCTGTCCCCCGGAAATCTGGCGCTCAGGACATTCGAGCGGGGAGTCGAGGCGGAAACACTCGCGTGCGGGACGGGAGTTTGCGCGACAGCGCTGCTTCACCACCTCGCCACGGGAGTCCCCTCGCCCATTGCTGTGCGCGTGCGCGGCGGTGACACCCTTCAGGTCGGGTTCGAATGTGATGCAAACGGCGTCTTCCGGAATGTGACACTTACCGGACCTGCCGACTTTGTTTTCGACGGAATTGTCCATTTGGATTAAAATCCCGCTTCGTGCTGGTCTCCCTCTACGCATTTCTGACCGTCCTCATTGAGGTGGCGGGGATATTTCTCGCGCTGAAAGCAATTCTCATCGCAAGAACTCCCCAGTCTGCCATCGGCTGGGCGATTGCTTTGGTGATCGTTCCAGTGGTTGCGATTCCTTTATTTTTGGTCTTCGGAGAGTCGCAATTTTCCGGGTATACACGAGCCGGCACCGGCGGCTCCGCGCCGCTGGACAATGCCTTGAGAGCCACATCGCGTCACATGGACGGCTACCGGGCTGAGCCGGGAGGTCTCTGCGACGATGGAACCCGGGTGGCTGAAAATCTGAGCAAATTGCCACCCACAGGAGAAAATGCCGTCCGGCTGCTCGTGGATGGAGAAGCGACATTTGACTCGATCTTCCGGGAAATTGATGCAGCGCGCGAGTCGGTCTGGGTCCAGTTTTTCATCATCCGAGACGACCGGCTCGGGCGGGACCTTTCCGCCCGCCTGCTGGCCGCATCGGCACGCGGAGTCGAGTGCCTTGTGATGTATGATCAGGTGGGCTCAAAGGCTCTGACGCCCGAATGGCGCGAGAAGCTTGTCCATGGAGGGGTTCAAGTCCAGCCGTTCATCACCAACCGCCAGCACGGACGCCACTTCCAGATCAATTTCCGGAATCACAGGAAGCTTGTCATCACGGACGGACGAGTGGCATTCGTCGGAGGGCTCAATGCAGGGGACGAATACATGGGGCGGAGCAAAAAATTCGGCCCGTGGCGGGATACCCATATGCGCATCGAGGGACCTGCCGTGGCGGGATTTCAGATCCCGTTTCTGGAGGACTGGAACTATGCGACCAAATCCCTTCCTGTTTACCGCCTGAGATCCTGCCGGACTTCCGGCGAGGCGATTGTTTTTCCCGTCGCATCCGGACCCGCCGAGGAATGGGGCGTCTGCCCGGCTGTCTATTTGTCCGTAATCCAGGACGCGAAGCACAGGCTCTGGCTCGCCAGCCCCTATTTCGTTCCTTCCAGTCCCCTTCTCTACGACATCTGCCACGCCGCACTCCGGGGCGTTGACGTGCGGATCATTCTCCCGCAATTTGCCGACCATCTGCTCCCTTGGCTGTCCTCCTTCACTTACTACCCCAAGCTGCGCGCGGCCGGGGTAAAGGTCTGGAGATACCAGCCGGGGTTCATGCACCAGAAGGTTCTTCTGGCCGACGACGACTTTGCAATCGTTGGTTCGATCAACCTGGACTACCGGTCTTTCATGCTCAACTTTGAGCTTTCCGCAGCCGTGCGGGAGCGCGGGTTTGCCGCCGATGTCGAGTCCATGTTTTTGGCCGACTTCGACAGGAGCAGGCCCGAGAACCTCCGGGAGTTCGAGGACGCCTCGCTGCTTTTCCGCCTCAAATGCCGGGCTGCGGCGCTGATGAGCCCCGAGCAGTAGCAAAGCCGGGGTTGCGGTTGGCGCAAAAACCTGATACCGAGGCTGAACGCGCTTCCCGGGCATGTGCCCTCACAGACCGTGGGGAGCATCTTGGAATGCAATCCGAACCAACCGACCTCGCAATCGTAGACGAAGACAGCTTTGACCGCTGGATCGAAGCCGGAAGTGTCGAAAAGCACTACTGGCTCGATCTCTGGCACTACCGCGAACTCTTCTTCATTCTCGCCTGGAGGGACGTCGCGGTGCGCTACAAACAGACGGTTGCGGGAACCGCGTGGGCTCTGCTCCAACCCCTCCTGACCATGATCATCATGACGGTGATCTTCGGCAAGGTCGCCGGACTTCCCTCGATGGGTGACGCCCCCTACGCGATCATGGTTTTCGCCGCCCTTTTGCCCTGGCAGTTTTTTTCCAATGCCCTGTCGGCTGCGGGGCAGAGCGTCGTGTCGAACCGTGACATGATCTCGAAAGTGTATTTTCCGAGGATTATCGTTCCAGCAGGATCCGTGCTCGTGTCGCTTGTGGATTTCCTGATTTCCCTCGTCATCCTGGCCGCCCTGATGCTGTGGTATCATTTCCCGCCCGTCTGGAATATCCTGTATCTTCCGCTGTTCATGGTGATGGCCATGGTGGCGGCCGTGGGAGCGGGGCTGGTGCTCACGGCGCTCACTGTCCAATACCGGGATTTCCGGATCCTCGTTCCCTTCATCGTGCAGTTCGGGCTCTACGTGAGTCCGGTCGCCCTCAGTCTGGAGCAGATCCGCTCGAAAATCAGCCCGGAGCTCTTTTACATTTTCTGTCTGAATCCATTGGTGTTCGTGATCGAAGGATTCCGCTGGTGTGTTCTCGGCGGGGAGTTCCGCCTTCTTGAACCTCCGATGCTCGTCTCCTTTGCCGTTTCATTCCTTCTTCTGGCGGCCGGAATCTCGTATTTTCGCAAGACCGAGCGCTCCTTTGCCGATGTGATCTGATGGGTGAGGATATTGTCATACGGGTCGAAGGACTCTCTAAAAAATACCAACTCGGTCAGAGGGCGGGGAGCGCGGGTGGCCTTCGTCACGCAATCGAGGACGCGATTGCCGCCCCCTTCCGCTGGGTCGGGAAATCCTTCTCCGGAAGCCAGACCGCGAGCCGCCATCAACCCCCGCAGGAATTTTGGGCGCTCAGGAATGTCACGTTCGACGTCAGGCGCGGTGAAGTCGTGGGAATCATCGGGAGGAACGGAGCCGGAAAAAGCACTCTGCTAAAAATCCTGAGCCGGATCACCGAGCCGACCGAAGGCCGTATCGGCCTGAAAGGTCGCGTGGCCAGCCTCCTCGAGGTTGGGACTGGATTTCATCCGGAACTAAGCGGTCGTGAAAATGTCTTCCTGAACGGTGCCGTTCTCGGAATGAAGCACGCCGAAGTCCGGAGGAAGTTCGATGAAATCGTCGCGTTTGCGGGAGTCGAGCAATTTCTGGACACCCCGGTCAAACGCTACTCGAGCGGGATGTATGTGCGCCTGGCATTCGCAGTGGCCGCACATCTCGAACCGGAGATCCTGATTGTCGATGAAGTGCTGGCGGTCGGGGATTCCGAGTTCCAGAAAAAGTGCCTCGACAAAATGCGGGAGGTGACCGATGGCGGACGGACGGTTCTTTTTGTGAGCCACAATTTGTCGGCCGTGGCCTCGCTTTGCAACCGGGCGGTTTATTTGAAGTCCGGGGAAATTGTCATGACCGGCGAGAGCGGTGCGGTGATCGCCAAATACCAGAATGACGTCGTCCGCGCGGCCGACGAGCCGGCTCCCGATCCCGCACGCCGCAGCGGGAGCGGAACGCACCGGATCAACGAAATCAAGTGCGCCGGGAGCGGGTTTGC
>QYQL01000012.1 GCA_007280915.1 Verrucomicrobiaceae bacterium
CCCCCCAAATTGTCCAGCCCGCCCGCCCGCTGCCATCCGCTGCGCTTTCGCATTACCAATTATTGATGCGGCCGCATCAATAATTGGTAATGCGAAAGCGCAGCGGATGGCAGCGGGCGGGCGGGCTGGACAATTTGGGGGGCGGGTGATCATCATGCGCGGCATGCCGGACGACACCAGACGCACGATTTCGCAACTGCGGCAGGATTGCCGCACCGGCCCGCTCTCCGCACGGGTGCGCGGGCAGGTCGAGGAACTGACCAGGAAGGATTCCGCAAACGGCAAACCCTATTGGGAGGTGAAGCTCCGGGACGCCTCCGATGTCATGACGCTGCGGGCCTGGACGGACACGGCGGCATTTGATTCCTGCGAGGAACTCGACCGCGGAGCCTGCGTGGAGATCGAGGGCGAGTTTCTCATCAATGGAAGTTTCGGGCTCGACGGGCGCCGGTGGCGGATGAAACCGCTCCGCGCTGAGGACGCAGCCGGGCTCTTCGCGGGCAGCGAGGAGGAAGCCGCGGCCGCTGAACGCGACCTCTCGCATGTTCGGAAATTCTGCGAAGGTATAAATGATCCACGCCTCCGGGCGCTTTGCCTGCTTTTTCTCGATGAACACGGCGACCGGTTCCGCAGGGCAGCAGCCGCGCGGGTGAACCACCATGCGCATCGCGGAGGGTTGCTCCGACATACCGCTCAGATGATGCGATCGGCTGATGCGCTCTGCGGGGTTTATCAGGACCTTCATCGCGACCTCCTTCTTGCTGGCGTGCTTTTCCACGACACGGGAAAATTGTGGGAGATGTGCCCGGCCGAGATGGGATTTGAAATCCCGCGCGAGCTTCGCGGAGAGTTGCTCGGGCACATCAGCATCGGGGTCGAACTCGTAAACGCGCTGTGGCGGAAGATGCCGCTGGAAGAATGGAAATCGATCGAGCCGGCTTCCGAGGATGTGCGGCTGCACCTTCTTCACCTCGTCGCCTCCCACCACGGGGAACTGCAGTTCGGCTCCCCGGTCGAACCGAAAACCCCGGAGGCCATGGCCCTCCATTTCGTGGACAACATCGACGCCCGGCTTGAAATGTTCGCGATGGCCTACGCCCGCCAGCCCGAGATCGCCCCGGGTATCCATGAGCGCGTCCGGACGCTCAACACCTCGCCGGTGCGACCGCTGAAGCGGACCCCGGAAACGCCCGGATAACCGGGCTGGAAGTTTTCCCGTCGATCCGTTAACGATCTCCGCGTGTCCGCGCAGTTTTTCATTCTGGGAATCACGACGGTTTTTGCCGCCTTGGCATTCCGGCGCGCACTGCCGGTCGCCCTTTCCAATCCCTGCGGATTTCCCACAGCTCCCTGGGGATGGCCGGAAGGCATCCTGTCCGGCGGACTGGTCGCGCTGTTTCTGGCGATGGCCGCGGAATCCTTCGGGCGTCCTCAGGGAAAAATCGACCTGGGCGGCGTGCTCACCGGATTTGCGATGTATGCCGGGCTGATCTGCCTTGTGATGGGGATTCTTGTATTCCGCGGATTCGACCTTGTGGGCGCATTCGGGCTGAAAACGCGCGGATGGGGATGGAAAACCGTGGGGGGGTGGTTGTTGATGTTTCTACCCCCGATATTTCTCGTGCAGGCGGCGATCTATTTTTTTGCCGGCCCGGAACAAAGTCCGCAGCCGATTGTGGATTTCCTTTTGCAAAGCAAGGGGTGGCAGGACCGGGCGGCCGTCTTCGTGGTGGCCGTTCTGGCTGCACCGGTCACGGAGGAGTTGATTTTCCGTGGCTGCCTCTACGGGGTGCTTCGCGCGCACTGGGGACGGCCCGCAGCCATCGCAGTGACAGCCGTGCTGTTCGCTCTGATTCACGGCCATGTCCCCTCCCTTCCCGGACTGCTGATCCTGGCGACTGGACTGTCGCTCATTTACGAGCGCTGTGGTTCGCTGTGGGCGCCAGTGGCGATGCACGCGACATTCAATGCGCTGAACATCGTCGGGGCGCTCACGTGGACGGATTTTTTCAAATGAAAAGCGAGGATGTGCTGCTCCGGAACATCCTGCGCGGACTGGCGGGGCACCGGGATCTCGTTGTCGGGCCGGGCGATGATTGCGCGGTCGTGCGGGAGGGAAAACAGTTCGTCCTTCTCAAAACCGACTGCGTTGTGGAGGACGTTCACTTTTTGCGTCGTCACGAACCCGCCCGCGTCGGCTGGAAGGCGATCTGCCGGCCGCTCAGCGACATCGCCGCGATGGGGGGGATTCCGAAATTCGCACTGGTCACCATATTCTCTCCGCCGGATATCGACGGGACATACTGGCATGCATTCTACCGGGGGATCCGGCGTGCCGCACGGAAATTTCAAGTGACGGTCGCTGGCGGAGAAATCTCCCGTCAACCGCACGGGATCGCCATCTCGATCGCTTTGACCGGAACGATGGAGGGTGCGCGGCCGGTGCTGCGAAGCGGCGGCCGTCCGGGCGATCTGCTCTTCGTCACAGGACGGCTCGGCGGGACATTGGCAGGCCATCACTTGGATTTTGAACCACGGCTGGCGGAAGGCCGCTGGCTCTCCACCTATTTCCGGCCGCATGCAATGATGGACATCAGCGACGGGCTGGGGAGTGATCTTCCCCGGCTTGCCAGAGCCTCGGGCTGCGGGTTCGAGGTGGATCTCGCCAGCCTTCCCGCGAGAAAAGGTCACACGATAGACGCCGCCCTCACTGATGGAGAGGATTATGAACTGCTCCTGGCGGTCCCGGCCCGCCGGGCCGCGCGACTGCTGAAGGAATGGCCGTTTCCCCGCACGGATCTCACCTGTATCGGAAAACTCACTGATTCCGGGAAGGCCCCCCGGGGATGGCCCGGCGGGTGGGACCATTTTCCCGTTGTCAGGAATCCACCTCTCGGCCAGCGTGCTGGTGTTCCGTCGGCGAAAAGCCGGCGAACACAAATTAAAGGCCCATGATCCGGATCAACTACAAACCGGCCGGCACGCCACCCGCCACGCTCCTTCCGAGAGAGGGGTCAAAAAAACGCGCGGAGATCAACCTCATCCAGTATGACGCCGAAAGCATTCTGGAGTCCGACTTCGACTCATTCGAGGAACTGGTCCCGAAGCTGGATCCCGGCAAGGTCAACTGGATCAATATCGACGGGCTCGGGGATATCGATCTCCTCCGCAAGCTGAGCGACCATTTTCACATCCATCCCCTCGCGCTGGAAGATGTTTTGAACACCGCCCAGCGGCCGAAGGTCGAGCATTTCACCAGCCACTTCTTCATCGTCAGCGAGATGATCTACTTCGACGAGGCGGGCCAGCTGGCCTTCGAGCAGGTCAGCCTTTTTCTGGGAGATTATTTTGTCATCACGATCCAGGAGGAGTGCGGGCACGACGTCTTCGAGCACGTCCGGGCGCGGCTCCGGGCAGGTCGCGGGTATGCGCGGAAAATGAAGGCTGACTACCTCGCCTACGCACTCCTCGACGCAACGGTGGACCAGATTTTCCCGGTGCTGGAATCGGTCGGCGACTCGATCGAGTCGGTGGAGGAGGAACTTCTGGACAAGCCGACGCGAGCCTCCCTGAAAAAGCTCTACGAGGCGAAGCGGCTGCTCCTCCACCTGCGGCGGGCCGCCTGGCCGCACCGCGAGATTTTCAATTCGCTCATCCGGGACGACACCGGCCTGATCGGGCGCGAGACGCAGGTCTTCCTCCGCGACTGCTACGACCACATCACGCAGATCATCGACATCATCGAGAGCTACCGCGACCTCACCGCCGGGCTCATGGACCTCTACCTCTCAAGCCTGGGATTCCGGACGAACGAGATCATGCGCGTGCTCACAGTCGTAACCGTCCTTTTCATTCCGCTCACGTTTTTCGCCGGCGTCTACGGGATGAATTTCCACACCGAATTCCCCTGGAACATGCCGGAGCTGAGCTGGCCGTTCGGATACGCGTTTTTCTGGAGCGTCTGCCTCTGCACGGTTGCGGGGATGCTCATTTTCTTCAAGCGCAAGAAATGGCTCTGAAGAACGTCCTCATCCTCACGGCGGGCTTCGGGGAGGGCCACAATGCCGCCGCCCGGAACCTTGCAGCCGCGCTCGGAGAAGGAGGAGTCTCTGCGGAGGTCCATGACATTTTTGACGAGGCATATGGATGGAGGAACCGGCTGGTTCAACGGCTCTATCTGTTCGCCATCAACCATGTGCCCGCGCTTTGGAGCGCGGTGTTTTTTCTGCTCGACAAGACCGCCGTCGTCGGGGGCGGGATCGGAGTCTTCGGTCGCGCCGCCCGCATTCTTGCCAAACAGATTTCAGAACAGAATCCCGATGTGATTGTGAGCACCTATCCGGGCTACGGCCATCTGCTGGACCTGCTCCGGCGGAAAGGCGAAGCTGGAGGCGCGCTGCTCGCCACAATCGTCACCGATTCCCTCACGGTCAACTCGGTCTGGTATCGCTGCAAGTGCGACTGCTTCCTCGTTGCCAATGAGGCCACTGCCAATGTGATGCGCGCCGCCGGGGTGACGACAGAAAAAATCCATGTCGCCGGATTTCCCGTCCCGCTGGTGTTCTCCGAGCCGCCCCCTCCGCGCGGAGATTCCGTCTACGAGGTCTTTTTCATGGTCAACTCCGCCCACCACCTCGCTCCCGCGATCGTCAGGGAACTTCTTTCCATCGGCGGGATCCACCTCACGGTTGCTGTCGGCCGCGATGAGGATCTGGCGCATGCATTGAAGACCATGTCGGAGGAGCTCAACAAGGAGTTGGAAATCCATGGCTGGACGCCCGAGATCCCGAACCTCATCCGGCGCAGCCACCTTCTCATCAGCAAGGCCGGCGGAGCCACCGTGCAGGAAGCCCTCGCCGCGCGAACCCCGATGATCATCACCCAGATCATCCCCGGTCAGGAAGAGGGAAATGCCCGTTTGGTCATGGAAAGCGGGGCCGGCGAACTGGCGACGACACCGGCAGCGATCGCCGATGCTGTCAAGCGGACATTCGCTGATGGGGGCAGTCTCTACCGCGAACGCCTCGCCGCCGCCTCGCGGCTCAGCCGCCCGGATTCCTCCCGCACCGCAGCCCACCTTCTCGCATCGCTCATCAAATGAAAATTGAAGCCGCCATATTCGATATCGGAAACGTCCTCGTGTTTTTCGATTACATGAAAGCAGCGAACCGACTGGTCGCGAAAAACCGCCTTGCCACCCCGCCGGATCGCGCGCGGATCACCGCCCTCTGCCACGAGTTCGAACTCGGCCACACTTCCCGCGCGGAGTTCCTTTCCTCGGTCCGCGCGGAGTTCCACGACACTGGCGACGAGTCGGATTTTGTCGCGGCCTGGGAGGATATCTTCGAGGAAAACACCGTCATGACCGCCCTCGCACGCCGACTGGCGGAGCACGTTCCGGTTTTCCTGATCTCGAACATCGGTGAAATCCACCACGGGTTCATCACACGAAAATTCGAGGTTTTTTCGATCTTCCGCGACGGGCTCTTCTCGTATCGCATCGGCCTCATGAAGCCGGATCCAAAAGTCTTTGAGTTGGCCGCGGAACGGTTCGGAGTGGATCCGGCCAGGACACTTTACTTCGACGACATCTTGGAAAATTGCGAGGCCGCAGACAAAGCTGGATTTCTCTCGCGCCATTACGACCGCCACCGCGAAGATCTGCCGGCCGCCTGGGGCATCCCGCTTTGAATCGCCCTCTCCGGAGGTTTGACGAGGACGGGCAATCTGCCTATTCTTGACGCACCATGGGCATGATCTTCGTCAACCGTGACCGGGAAAGCCTCGGCCAATTCACCGAGCAGGAAATCTCAAATGCCCTGAACAGCGGCAAGCTCCTCCCGGACGACCTGGCCTGGCAGGAGGGAATGGAATCCTGGCAGCCGCTCTCATCGTTTGAAAATCTGCCGCACCCGGGGGCCGCACCCGTCGAGATCGGGGTTCCCGAAAGATTCAAAAACCTCGAACCGAACCGGATGAAGCCCGGAAAAATCCGGTTTGACGAATGCCTCACCAAAGGATGGGAGTGCTTCGCAAAGAACTGGGGCGTCTGCGTCGTTTCGACGCTTGTTTTCTTTGTGCTGTCCCTGATCGTGCAGTTGCCGATGCAGTTTGCCCAAGCCCTTCTGGAGCGCTACACGGGACCGAAAATCTCCGGAGAGCCGATGCTTGTCGTGGGACTCGGGGTGGCGTTCTTCTTCTTCTGGGCGGTCGGCTCCGCTGTCTCGGCGATCCTTTCGGCAGGGTTCATGTATTTTTATATCACCGCGCTGCGAACCAAGGCAAATATCGACCAGATGTTCGCCGGCTTCCGGGCGTCGAATTGGATTCAGATCCTTCTGGCCGGCGTGGTCTGGTTCGCCGCGATTTTCGTTCTCGCGCTGGTCGTCCTTGCTCCGGGAATATACCTGACCATCACCACCAAATCGGAAATCCCCGCGATTGTTTCCGTCGTGATCCTCCTGCTTCCGATCATATATATTTCCGTGGGCGTCGGCTTCGTTTTCCCGCTGATCGTGGACCGCGGCATCGGCTTCTGGGAAGCGATCACCACCGCTTTGAAAACCGTCCACGGAAACTGGTTCTCCGCCTTTGGCCTCCTGATTCTGGTCGGCTTGGTAGCAATGAGCGGAGTTATCCTCTGCTGTGTCGGCATACTCGCGACCGCTCCGCTTGCCTACATGATCTGGGGTCAGGGCTACCGCCAGCTTTTCGGCGATCCCGACTCCGTGAGAGTGGATTGATGGGTCAAACGCACACCGTCACCACGGGCGCGCCGTCCTCCGGCGATGCGCATCGGACCTGCACATGCCGGTGGCCTTTTGCCTGAAGGCAGGAGTCCACGGCACCGACAGCCAGATCCGGGGAATTGCAATCCCTGCTCAGATGCCCGAGCAGCACGTGGGTGAGGTCCACAGTCGCCACATCCGCCACCACTGCGGCGGCTGCGGTGTTTGAGAGGTGTCCGTGACGGGAGAGAATCCGCTGTTTCACCGACCACGGCCGCTTGGTGTCCTGCTGGAGGAGCCCCTCGTCGTGGTTCGTCTCAATGAGTAATGCCGTCACGCCGCGCACGGATTCCACCACCTGCCTGGTCGCGTAGCCAAGGTCTGTCAGGACGGCAAAAGAGGCGTCCCCTGAGCGCAGCACGAATCCCACCGGATCGGCCGCGTCGTGCGGCACGGAAAAGGGGAGCACCTCGAAGGCTCCGAGCCCGAACGCCGACCCGCTGGAAAATAAATTCCACTCCGCCCCAACGCCCGAACGCTTCAGATGATCGGCCGTGAGAGGATTGGCAAAAATGGGAACGCGGTGAGTGGAGAGCAGCACCTTGAGCCCGCGGGTGTGGTCGCCGTGCTCATGCGTGAGGAGGATTCCGGAAAGGGACGCCGCGCTCACGCCGCAAGCCTCCATCCGCAACGAGAGCTGCCGCGCACTGAGGCCTGCATCCACCAAAACCGAGCAGTCTCCGCTCCGGATCAGCAGCGCATTCCCGGAGCTTCCGCTGGCCAGAACATTCACCTCAAACATGCCGCGATTAGACCAGCGCAAGAGGCGGGCCGCCAGAAGGAAACATCAGTTGTGTTTTTCCTTTACACTCGTATGTATTAGCGCAACTTATACTGCCATGCAGACTCAAAACGGCGAAGCAAGGCGGAGCATGGATGGAAACGAGGCAACGGCATATGTCGCTTACCGTCTCAGTGAAACGATAGCACTCTATCCGATCACCCCGTCGACGCCGATGGGGGAAATCTCCGACGAGTGGGCGGCCAAGGGAACTCAAAACCTCTGGAGCCACGTCCCGAAAATTGTGGAGATGCAATCCGAGGCAGGCGCGGCGGGCGCGGTGCACGGGATGCTGCAGGGCGGATCCCTTTCGACCACCTTCACCGCATCGCAGGGGCTGCTGTTGATGATCCCGATCATGTATAAGCTGGCCGGACAGCTGATCCCGTTCTGCATGCACGTGACGGCCCGCTCGCTCGCGACACACGCGCTCTCGATCTTCGGTGACCACTCGGACGTGATGTCCGTGCGCCAGACCGGCTTCGCGCTGCTCTCCTCGGCGAGCGTGCAGGAGGCCCACGATCTGGCATGCATCGCGCACGCGGCCACGCTGCCCTCGCGCGTGCCTTTCCTCCATTTCTTCGACGGATTCCGGACCTCACACGAAATCAACGATCTCGAAATCCTCTCCGACGACGTCCTGCGCGCGATGATGGATGAAAACGCGATCCAGGCCCACGCGAAGCGCGCAATGACGCCGGACCATCCGAGCATCCGCGGCACCGCCCAGAACCCGGACGCCTTCTTTCAGGCGCGGGAAGCGGCGAACCCGTTCTACGCCGCACTTCCCGGCATCGTGCAGGAAGCCATGTTCCGGTTTGCCTCGCTCACCGGCCGTTCCTATCACCTTTTCGACTACACGGGAGACCCCGAGGCCGATCGCGTGGTTGTGGTGATGGGCTCCGGCGGGGAGACGCTGCGCGAGACATCCCTCCACCTGAACAGCACCGGCCAGCGCACGGGGGTGCTGCAGGTCCGGCTCTATCGTCCTTTTGACAGCTGGTCATTTCTCAACGCCCTCCCGGCAAGCGTGAAGCACATCACGGTGCTGGACCGCACGAAAGAGCCCGGAGCGCCAGGAGAGCCCCTTTTTCTGGACATTTCATCCGTCGTTCGCGCCAAGGGTTCGACAAAATGGCCGGTTCTTCCCCGGGTCACCGGAGGCCGGTTCGGACTGGCATCGAAAGAATTCACCCCGGCGATGGCGATGGCGGTGTTTGCCGAGATGCAGTCCGATTCGCCGCGCGAGGAATTCACTATCGGCATCGAGGATGACATCAGCGGGCTTTCGCTCCGCTACGACAAAGACTTCCGGCTTCCGGGCCAGAAGTTCAACCAGGCGGTCTTCTTCGGCCTCGGCTCGGACGGCACGGTCGGAGCGAACAAGAACACGATCAAGATCATCGCCAAGAAGCTGAACCTCCACGCCCAGGCGTATTTCGTCTACGATTCGAAAAAGGCGGGCGCGGTCACGGTCTCGCATCTTCGCTTCGGCAAGGAGCCGATTCACGCCCCGTATCTGGTGGAGTCAGCTGACTTCGTGGGTTGCCATCAATACCATCTTCTCGAGCAGCAGCCGGTCCTTGAAGCCGCACGCGAGGGCGCCATTTTCCTCCTCAACACCCCGCACGGGGCCGACACCGCATGGGACCATCTCTCGCACGAAACGCAGGAGATGATCATTGCGAAGAAGCTCAAGTTTTACGTGATCGACGCCTACAAGATTGCCCGGGAGACCGGCATGGGTGCGCGCATCAATACGATCATGCAGGTCGCCTACTTCGCGCTCTGCGACATCCTTCCGCTCGACCAGGCGATCTCGGAAATCAAGAGCGCGATCGAGAAAAGCTACGCCCGCAAAGGCGCCGACCTCGTCCAGAAAAACTGGAACGCCGTGGACAAGTCGGTCGAGGGCGTCCATGAGGTCGTTGTTCCCACCAGGGTCACGGCAACGATGCCGCGTCCGTTCCCGATTCCGGTCGAAGCACCGGAATTCGTCCGCGAGGTTTCCGGAACCCTGCTGGCGGGTCGCGGCGACGAACTTCCGGTGAGTGCCTTTCCTCCCGATGGTGTCTGGCCGACAGGGACCAGCAAATGGGAAAAACGCAACCTCGCCCAGGAACTTCCCGTCTGGGATTCGGCGCTCTGCATTCAGTGCAACAAGTGCGTGATCGTTTGCCCGCACGCCGCCATCCGTGCCAAGTATTATCCGGAAGAGGCCCTCGCCGGCGCTCCGGAGACGTTCCAATCGGTGGCCTTCCGGTCCCCGGACATCAGCGGCCAGCACTACACGATCCAGGTCGCCCCGGAGGACTGCACCGGCTGCCGCCTTTGCATCAACGTCTGCCCGGCCAAGGACAAAACGAATGCCAAGCACAAGGCGCTCGACGCCGCCCCGCAGGCTCCGATCCGTGAGAGCGAACGCCTGAACTTTGAATTCTTCGAGTCCCTCCCGGCCCCGGACCGCACCCGACTGAAGACGGATATCGTGAAGGACAGCCAGTTCTTCGTTCCGCTCTTTGAATACTCCGGAGCATGTGTGGGTTGCGGCGAGACCCCATACATCAAGCTGGTAACCCAGCTTTTCGGCGACCGCGCGATCATCGCGAACGCCACCGGCTGCTCGTCCATCTACGGCGGCAACCTCCCAACGACCCCCTACACGGTCAACGGCGACGGGCGCGGACCCGCTTGGGGGAATTCGCTCTTCGAGGACAACGCGGAGTTCGGCCTCGGCCTCCGGGTCTCGGTGAACGACAAGGAAACCCAAGCGCACGAGATGCTTGTTGCATTCCGGGATCCTCTCGGTGCTGACTTTGTGGCTGAGATCCTCGCCGCCGACCAATCCACCGAGGCCGGGATCGCCGCCCAGCGCGACCGCGTCTCGGAACTCCGCAACCGGCTTGGCCGGATCCCGGAAAACCTTCGCTCCCGCCTGGACGGACTCGCCGACTACCTCGTGAAAAAATCCGTCTGGATCGTCGGCGGTGACGGATGGGCCTACGACATCGGGTTTGGCGGACTCGACCATGTCCTCTCGCTCGGCGAGAACATCAACATCCTGGTGCTCGACACCGAGGTGTATTCAAATACCGGCGGCCAGGCGTCGAAATCCACTCCGACCGGCGCGGTGGCGAAGTTTGCCACCTCCGGGAAGAGCCAGGCGAAAAAAGATCTCGGGCTTTATGCGATGAGCTACGGCGATGTCTATGTCGCCAAGATCGCGCTGGGAGGAAAGGACTCCCAGACGGTGAAGGCGCTGGCCGAGGCCGAGGCGTATCCGGGCACCTCTCTAATCATTGCCTACAGCCATTGCATCGCCCACGGCTACAGCCTCCTCCACGGGCTTGAGCAGCAGAAGCTGGCGGTGGACACCGGCTACTGGCCGCTCTACCGGCACGATCCGCGCCGGCGCGTGGCCGGGCTCGCCCCTCTCGTTCTCGACTCGCCGGCGCCGAAACTCCCGCTCTCGCGATTCACCGAGAACGAAATCCGCTACCGCTTCCTCGAGGCGACAAACAAGGAACGCGCCACCGCGCTCGCCCACGTCGCGCAGGAACATGTCAATGCGCGCTACGAAATTTACCGCCGCATGGCCACCAGCAGTCTACCGGAGAAAAACTCATGAAACTCACGACCAACTACCTCGGTCTGGAATTAAAATCCCCTTTCGTCGTCGGCGCTTCGCCGCTCGGCGACGATCCGGACATGGCGAAACGGCTTGAGGATTGCGGTGCCTCCGCGCTCGTCATGCACTCGCTCTTTGAAGAGCAGCTCACCAGCGAATCCGCCGCCCTCACCGCCCTCACCGAATCGATCGAGGAATCCTACGCGGAGGCCCTGAGTTATTTCCCGGAATCCGCCGAATACGCGCTCGGGCCGGAGGATTACCTCGACCATATCTCCCGCCTGAAAAAGCGCGTCTCGATTCCCGTGATCGCCTCGCTCAACGGCCGCACCCCGGGCGGTTGGATCGGCCACGCGAAGCTCATGGAGGAGGCGGGTGCCGACGCCATCGAACTCAACATCTACGACGTCCCGACCGACCAGGAGGAGAGCGGCGCGGAACTCGAAGCGCGCGTCATGGAAGTCATCTCAGGTGTCCGCGGGAAGGTGAAAATCCCGTTCGCGGTCAAACTGTCGCCATTCTACTCCTCGCTTCCGAACCTCGCTAAAAACATCCACCTTGCAGGCGCAAACGGACTCGTTCTTTTCAACAGGTTCTACCAGCCGGACCTCGATATCGAAGATCTCAACGTCGAGCCGAAGCTGTTCCTGTCGACATCCTCGGAGCTTCTGCTCCGCCTGCGCTGGATGGCGATCCTTCACGGAAAATCCCCTCTCTCGCTCGCTCTCAGCGGAGGAGTGCACAAGGTCCACGATGCTGTGAAGGGCGTCATGGCCGGCGCGGATGTCCTGCAAATCGTCTCCCTCATCCTCAGGCACGGGCCTCAGTCGCTCGAAACCCTCATCAAAGACTTCACGGCTTGGATGCAGGAGCACGACTACAAGGACGTGGCAGAGATGCGCGGGTGCCTGAGTCACAGGAATTCCCCGGATCCCGGCGCCTTCGAACGCGCAAACTACCTCCGCGTTCTTCAGCTCTGGAAAGTCTAGCCGGGATACACCCTCGCCACCCGGCAGTTGATTCCGGTGAAGATGTGCCAGGAGATCGTGCCCGCCTGAACAGCGAGTTCCTCGGCCGTGATTGTGCCGGCTCCCTGATGTCCGATCAATACAGCCTCATCACCGGGCAAAACGGAATCGATCTCCGAAATGTCCACGACGATCTGGTCCATCGTAACGCGTCCGAGCACAGGACACTTTTTTCCGCCGATCAGGACTGAAGCACCGCGACCGGAAACCTGGCGGGGGAAGCCGTCCGCATATCCGACGGCGAGAACCGCCGTGCGCATCGGGCGGGGGGTAATAAACGTGCGCCCATAGCACACCCCTGCCCCGGCGGGCAGTTCCCGGATCAGGGTGACGCGGGTTTTCCAAGTGAGAGCCGGACGGCATTGCGCCGCAATTTCGGGAAGTGGCGAACTTCCGTAAAGGATCAACCCAGCGCGCACGATGTCGGCAGCATGCTCCGGGAACTTCATGATCCCCGCGCTGTTGAGCGAGTGGATCTTTGCTCCCGGAACCAACTTCTTCAGGGTTTCAACCAGCCTGAAAAATCCCTCCAGCTGGCCGCGGGTGAACCTTTCATCCTCATCCGAGCTAGGCAGGTGGGTTGAAATGCTGTGGACCACGACCCCTGCGGGCATCTTCTTCAACTCGCTCCCAGCTTCCTCCCACCATGCTCCGACCCGGCCCATTCCGGTATCGATTTTGAAATTCGCCCGGACGGATCCACATGCCGCAAAGTCCTTTGCTTCCGCAGCGCTGGAAACCGTCACAATCAATCCTTCCTTCACCGCCTCCTCCCGCTCCGCAGGGAGGCACGGGCTCAGGAGCATGACGTCGCGCACGGTATTCGCCGAGCGCACGGCCCGGGCCTCCAAGAGATTTGCCACTCCGAAAACCGCCACATCGCCTGAAAGGGATTTCACCACCGGTTCCGTGCCATGCCCGTAGCCATTTGCCTTCACCACCGCAAGGATCTCCGGATGAGGACCGACCATGCGGCGCACGAGGGAAAGATTGTGCCGCAGGGCGTCCGGGTCCACCTCCGCCCAGGAGCGCAGGGTTGGTGAAACGGAAAATCGGGTCGCGGACATGGATTCGGCACCATTTTGCACGGATGGACGCCAGGATCAAACATCCAATTTCCCTCCTGTATCGCTGAAGCCGTTGAGAGGTTTTCGCCTGCGGGAAAGCCCGAGCGAAAAATTGACTGGCCAAACAGGAAATGCGTGCTACATTGGCCCTCTTATGCTTATGCAAAGGAAAAGTGCGTTCTCCCGGCGCCTCCCCGATCTGGTGACCGAGGAACTGGTCGCCGTACTCTCCAAAAAAAGCTCGTTCGAGTTCAAGCAGCTTTTTGACGTCGTTCACGAGCGGCTCCGCGCCCGCAATGCCGCAAGCGGCGGCGAGGAAATGCTCCGCCTCCGGGCCTACGAGAAGCTCCAAAACCTCGTTTCCCGCGGAATGGTCAAGAAAACCGGGAAAAAATACAAAGGTCTCGCTTCTCTCTCGAAGGCATTGACCCCGCCCGAAGCCATCCCGGTCGCAAAATAGGGAGTTGTAGACCCGGGCATCATGGTTTTTGTGCACCGGTTTGACCGTGTGGACCGGTATGTATTCATATCGCCCCAAAGGATTCTCTTGGACGGAATGGCAGCGACTGATAAACGCATCGGATTGTGAGTCAGGACACCCCCGCAATCACAGTTGGAACCCAGCAGGAAGTCCACACGCTGGACCATGTGGACCAATACCTGATGGTCGGGAAGGAGTCGGATGCCTCTGATATCCACCTGAGCGTCAATTCCAAGCCGATCTGGAGGAGGTTCGGTATTCTGGAGCCGATCTGGCGCCAGGCCCCCATGCTGACTGCGGCGGACACCGAGCGCCTCGCGATGGGATTTCTGGACGAAAAGCAAAAGCAACAGCTCGCCGAGCGGGGCGATGTGGATTTTGCCTACTCGAACAGCCTGGGCCGTTTCCGGACGAGCGTCGTCCGCCAGCGGATCGGATACGACCTCGTTTTTCGCATCATCAGCGGAAAAATCCGCTCGATGGACGAGCTCGGCCTTCCGGCCCAGCTCAAACTCCTTACCCAATACCAGAACGGCCTGGTTCTCGTGACCGGATCGGTCGGCAGCGGCAAGAGCACCACCCTGGCCGCTCTGGTGGATGAGATCAACCGCGACCGCCGCGACCACATCATCACCCTTGAGGACCCGATCGAATACGTCATTCCCTCGAGGGGATGCCACGTCACCCAGCGTGAGGTTCATACCCACACCAAGTCCTTTGCAAACGCCCTGAGGGGAGCCCTCCGTGAAGACCCGGACGTGATCATGGTCGGGGAAATGCGCGACCTGGAGACCATCCAGCTTGCGATCACCGCATCCGAAACCGGCCACCTTGTGCTCGGCACCCTTCACACCAGCAACGCAGCCCGGACCCTCGACCGCGTGCTCGATGTCTTCCCGACCGACCAGCGCGACCAGATCCGGATCATGGTCAGCGAGTCCCTCCGGGGTGTCATTTCCCAGCAGCTTGTCCCGAGGGCGGATGGCACCGGCCGCGCTCTCGCCATCGAGATCCTCATGAACACGCCCGCCGTCGGCAACGTCATCCGGGAATCCAAAACGTTCATGCTTCCCGGCATCATCCAGACCGGGCGCAAGCTCGGCATGCAGCTCATGGATGACTCCCTGCAGGCCCTCTTCGAGGCCGGGACGATTTCCGCAGAGGAGGCGGTCTACCGCGCGGAGCAAAAAAACCAGATGATGCAGATCACCGGAAGCGTCTGACATGCCATACATCAACCAGTTTTTTCAGGTTCTCATCGATACCGGTGCCTCGGATCTCCACCTCGGCGAGGGCCAGCCGCCGAAAATCCGACGCCATGGCGAAATCGTTCCCATCCGCGAGGAAGTCCTTACCCACGAGGAAATCTCCGGAATGCTTTACGAGATTTGCGGAGACCGGAGGTGGCAGAAATTCGAGGAGACCGGCGATCTCGACTTCGCTTACGAGATGGATGAGAACAACCGTTTCCGCTGCAACTACCTGAAGCAGACGAACGGTTACGGCGCGGTTTTCCGGATCATCCCGACCAAGATCAAAACCCTCGAGGAGCTCGGCGTGCCGTCGGTCATCAAGACATTCGGCCACATGCGCGGCGGAATCGTCCTCGTCACCGGACCGACCGGATCCGGAAAAAGCACGACGCTTGCCGCGCTGATCGATTACATCAATTGCACCTTTTCCCGCCACATCGTCACGATCGAGGAGCCGATCGAATTCGTTCACCGGAACAAGATGAGCATCATCACCCAGCGAGAGGTCCCGGAACATGCCCCGACATTTCCGATCGGCCTCAAGGCCGCGCTGCGCGAGGATGCCGACATTGTGCTCGTGGGTGAAATGCGCGATCTGGAGACGATCTCCCTTGCCCTCACCGCCGCCGAAACCGGGCTACTCGTCTTCGGCACCCTCCACACGAACAACTCGCGCAAGACCGTTGACCGCATGATCGACGTGTTCCCCAGCGACCAGCAGGCTCAGGTGCGCACGATGCTCGCCGCCTCGCTCAGAGGTGTCGTCGCCCAGCTACTCATGAAAAAGCAGGACGGCGGTGGACGCGTGGCGGTCAACGAAATCCTCGTCGTCAACAGCGCTGTCTCGGCCATCGTCCGCGAAGGAGCCACCCAGAAACTTCAGGACGTCATCGTCGGCGGAAAGGGGGAAGGCATGCAGTTCATGGATGATGCGATCATGGAGCAGCTTATGAGCGGAGCAGTGAACGCCCACGAGGCCTACATGAAGGCGATCGACAAACAACGCTTCAAACCCTTCCTGCCGCCTGAGGACGAGGGCCTTGCCAATGCAGCGGGCGTCCCCGACGACGTGGACCACAGCGACCTCGGCAAAAAGCCCGCCCTTCGACCGAAAACCTCCGTCGACGAGATCAGAAAGAACCTGAAAAAGGGATGACCGGCCGGGTTCTGCTGGTGGACATCAGCAATTCGTTCGTCAAGCTTGCCGTGGCGAACAATGGCCGTATCGGCCGGGTTCACAGGCTTCCGACCCGCTCGCTCAAATCTTCGCAAATCCGGGAAATTGTCGCCGGGCACTCCCTGTCCGGCACGGTTGCGGCCTCAGTGGTACCGAAAAAAAACCGGGAGGTGGATGCCGCCTGCGGTCCGGGCGTCTGCTGGATCGGGCCGGATGTCAAACTCGGTGTGGGCATCGACTACCCGAATCCCCGCGGCATCGGCCCCGACCGGCTCGCCAACGCGGCGGGCTGCGCCGCGCACTACGGGGTTCCCGCCATCGTGGTGGACTTCGGAACGGCGGTAACATTCGACGTGATCTCCGCGGAGGGAAACTACATCGGGGGAGTCATAGCGCCGGGCCTCGGTGCCCTGACGGAATACCTCCACGACCACACCGCTCTCCTGCCTCTCATCCGCCTTCGCAAGCCCGGGGCCGCCGTCGGACGCTCGACCGAGGGGGCTATGCTCTCCGGCGCCGTCCATGGCTACCGCGGGCTGGTCGCGGAAATCATCCGCCAGGTCCGGCGCGAGGCGTTTCCCCACCACCGGCCGAAAGTCGTGGTCACCGGCGGAGATGCCGAACTCATCGCCTCCGGGCTCCCGCTTTTCACCGCAGTGGACCCTCTCCTGACCCTCCGCGGGCTTCTCGTTGTCGCACAGCTCAATCTTTGAATCGTTTTGTTGTCGCGATCGCGGGAAGGAAATGATTTTCTTTTTCCACCGGCTCATGGAAATTGCCGGTCCGCAACTGTAACGTGGAACATATGAACCAGCGGGCACACAAATTGGATCTGGGCTCATCGGCGACGGGAATCAAAAAATGGATTCTGCCGGCTCTGATTCTTTCGCTCCTCCTCCACGGGGGTTTTCTGCTTTGGTCGAACCGGATCAAGATCAACCCGCTAAGCGGAGTGGATTACGACCCCTCTCCCCCGAGGCGCTTCCAGTTGGAAAGCGTGGACCTCGACCCGCGGCTCCTGAATCCCGCTCCCTCCGAGGTGAAACGTCCGGCCGCCGCACCGGTCGCGGTCAAATTGCCGGACGAAAGCGTTGCCCTCGAAAAAGGCGGCGGGCCCAATCCTGCGCTCCAGCCCGCACCGAACCTCGCCAGCGCCATTCTCTCCGAAACACCAACAGTGGCCATGCCATCGCTGGAAAATGCCCTCCACGCCGTGAAATCCCAGGAAGCCGCGTTCCCGGAAAACATGGCGATGACCGAAGAGATCCTTGCGGAAAAACCCGCTGTCACCGGCACCTCGACGATCGAGCTTCCGAAGCCGGGGCTCTCGGGTGGATTGCGCGAATCCGGCGGCGACGCCGGCACGAGGGGCTTCAGCAATCTCGACGACCTGCTTGCTCAAACCGGCCCGCTCACGCCGGAAACCGCCCCGATCCTGATGCCGACCGATCTCCTCTTCGATTACGATGCACCCGATCTGCGGCCGGAAGCACTTGAGAGCCTGCGAAAGCTCGGAATGCTCATCCAAAAAAACCCGGGTGCCCGCTTCGTGATCGAAGGGCATACCGACTCGTTCGGATCGGATACATACAATCTCGAGCTCAGCCGGAAGCGCGCGGAATCCGTCAAGGCCTGGCTCACCGGAAACATGGGCCTTCTGGAAGATGCCATCCAGACCGTCGGCTACGGCAAATCCCGCCTCATCGCTCCCGCCGACGGGACGGTCGAACAACAACAGATCAACCGACGGGTTGAAATCGTGATCCGCTCGGCCGCCCCATGATTTCCCCGGGCGAAAAAAAGCTCGAAAAGACCGCCAGGGAACTTTCGGAGCGCACCAAGAAAAAAACCGGCGATCCGATCACTGTCTTCAAGGGATTTCGGAAGATCGAGGAACAGCGGCTGCGGATGTGGCACAATGCCGGCGGCGGACGCGAGGTCGCACGCCAGAGGTCGGAACTCGTGGATATTCTCTTCCGGGAGCTTTTCGAGGGAGTCGTGAACTCCGTTGCGCCGAAGAAGAGCCTCGCCGGCAGGCTCTGCGTGGTAGCCTTCGGAGGATACGGACGCCGCGAACTCACCCCCTCGAGCGATGTCGTTATCCTTTTCCTTGTAAGCGGAACAAAGAAGCAGGACAAAGACGTCGAGGAGATCATCCGCCAGACGCTCGTTCTCCTGTGGGACATCGGCTTCAAAGTCGGACACGCCACCCGCACGGTCGATCAGGCGGTCAAGAAGGCAAACGAGGACATGATCACGAAGACCTCGATGCTGGAATCGCGATTTCTCGCCGGGGAACGGGAGATCTTCAGCGTGTTCAAGGAAAAGTTCCAGAACGCCTGCGTGAAGGGGCATGAGGACGAATACATTTCATGGCGCCTTGCCAACCAGGCCGAGCTCCGCCTCAAGCACGGCTCCAGCGTCTTCCTCCAGGAACCGAATGTGAAGAACGGCATCGGCGGGCTGCGGGATTACCAGAGCCTCCTCTGGATCTCGCATTTCAAACTCGGCGTGATGACAACCGCCAAACTCGTCGAGTCAAAAATCCTCCGCGAGACCGAGCGCAGGCTTCTCGAGAAAGGCTACGACTTCCTCCTGCGCACACGCACCGAGATGCACTACCTCAACGACCGGGGGATGGACACCCTCACCCTCCAGCTCCAGGGCCGCGTCGCCGTGGCGTTCAATTACCAGCAGAAAAACATCCTGCGCAAAGTCGAGACGTTCATGCGCGACTTCTACAGCCACACGCGGAACATCCACCTGCTCACCGAAGCCGCGCTGGAACGGATGGAGGCGGTCCCCGCGAAGAAGTCCGCCGGATTTCTCGCGCTCCTGCGGGCGAAGCCGAAGCCGGAAAAATTCGATGGCTTCATCGCGCGGCACGGAAAACTCGAGCCTGAATCGCGCGAGATTTTCAACGACGACCCCTACCGGATGATCCGCGCATTCCACCACGCGCAGGTGCGCCAGCTGGAGTTCCATCCCGAGCTGAGCGACCTGGTCCGACGGCGGCTCCCGCTCGTGAACCGGACATTCCAATACGCGAGCGCCGCACGCGAGACGCTCTTCGCCATCCTCTCCCGCAAGGGCGAGGTCGGCCCCGTCCTGCGGCTCATGCACAACCTCGGGTTCCTCGGAAGATACATGCCGGAGTTCGGCTCCCTCGACTGCCTCGTCCAGCATGAATTCTACCACCGCTACACGGCGGACGAACACACCTTGGTCTGCATCGAAAAGCTCGACGGGATGCTCTTTGCCGATTCGGAGCGGCTGAGCGGATACCGGAAGATTTTCCAGAAGCTTGAGGATCCCGCGATCCTCTACCTAGCACTGCTCCTTCACGACACCGGCAAGGCCGCGAACGAGCGCAACCACGAGGAGGCCAGCGCGGTGCTCGCGCACAAGGTCGCCCGGCGCCTCCAGCTCTCCCCCGAGCGCCGGAGGATGCTCATCACCCTCGTCGATTCCCACTACGTCCTCTCGAAAATGGCCCAGACCCGCAATCTGGAGGACCCGTCCACCATCGAGGAATTTTGCCGCGTCATCCACAGCCGGCAGAACCTCGACGCGCTCATGCTCATCACCCTCGCGGACGGGATGGGAACAAGCGACCAAAACTGGTCGGACTGGAAAGAGGGGCTGGTTTGGACGCTCTACCGCCGGGCGAGCCAGTTCCTCGAGGGCGGACCTGTGGCCGCGGAGGAGCTCCGGCGGAACCGGGAGGAGCAGCGACAGAACGTCGTCCGCATCCTTGGCAGGGAGTTCGCCGACGAGGCGGAATCCCACTTTCATTTCCTGCCCGAGCGGTATTTCCAGATGTTCGGACCGGAGGACATCGCGGCGCACATGCGGCTCTTCCACACGTTTTTTGAGAATCAGCACAAGGAGGACGCGGTGGCCCTGGCTCCGGTTTTCCATTGGGTGGCCCGTCCCGAACAGGGGCACAGCGAGGTCTGGGTGTGCGGATGGGACCGGCCGCGCCTGCTGGAGCGGATCGCGGGCGCCTTCCTCTCCGCCCAGATCAACATCCTGAGCGCGGACATCTTCACACGCGGCGACAATCTGGCCCTCGATATCTTCCGCGTCGGAAGCACGCGACACGAGCCGGTCACAAACCAGCGGGATATCACGCGCGTCGAGTCCCGCCTCGCGGAATCTCTGGCGGTCGAGGATTTCGATTTCACCCCGATGATCAGCAAGGAATCCGTGCTTCGAAGCTACAAGCTTTCGCAGGAGTTCGACTTGCCGACCCGGATCAACGTGGACAACACCTCGCACCCGATCTACACGCTCGTGGACATCCAGACGCCTGACCGGCTCGGCCTGCTTTACGACCTGCTCCGGGCGATGGGCTCGGCCGGCCTCATCATCGAGCTCTCCCGCATCACGACAGAGATGGATGTTGCGATGGACTCGTTCTACATCCACAGCAAGGACGGCTGCAAAATCGACGAACCGGCCGCCTTGAAGCGCCTCCAACGGCTCCTCCACCGCGCGGCGGTCAAGGAAGGATGACAACAGGAATGCGGAATGCCGATTGCGGAATGCGGAAGTGGGGCGCACGCGCCTCCGAGCCGCGCTCCGCGCGGGATGATTTTCATTCCGCAATCCGCATTCCGCAATCCGCATTCGCATGACCTCCCGCTTCGGCAGCCTGTTTTTCCGGCAGGTTCTCCGTCCGTGGACACGCCACCCGATTCTGCCGGTATTGAATATCCTGAGCATTGCGGCGGGCGTGTCGGTTTTTCTCGCCGTGCAGATTGCCAATCGCGGAGCCCTTGCGAGTTTTCAAAATGCCGTGGGCCTCGTGGCGGGCCACGCACATCTCGAAATCCGGGGCGATTTCCCGGACAGTATTTTTCCGGATGTCGCCAAGGTTGCCGGAATCCGCTCGGCCACCCCACTTGTGGAAGGCATCGTCACCGTTCCGGATCAGCCCGGCGAATATCTCCGCGTGATCGGCGTGGATCCGTTCACCGGGCAGCGGTTGAGGGCGTTTGAACTCGGGGCGCCGGACGGATCCTCTCTGGATTTGGAGGCGTGGCTCCGCGAGCCGCTGGCCATCGCGGCCGCACCGGGGCGCACTGAACCCTTCCGTGTCCTTGCAGCAGGACGGTCCGTGGAACTCAACCCGATGTTCACGCTCGTCACCCGCGATGCGGCCGTAGAATCAGACCCCCGTATCGTCGCGATGGACATCGGCTGGGCGCAGGGATTGCTCGGCATGCAGGGCCGACTGACCTCGATCCAGATCGAACTCGACGATCCGCTGCAGGCGCGCGCGGTTTCGGAATCCCTGCGCGCAATAACTCCACCCGATGCCACCATCGCGCCGCCCTCGCGTCGTGGAGCAGAAACCGAGGCGATGCTTGCGGCCTTCCAGATGAACCTCACGGCGCTCAGCCTCGTCTCGATGGTTGTCGGCGGATTTCTCATCTACAACAGCCTGTCCGCAACCGTCGTCCGGCGGCGGGTCGAAATCGGAATCCTCCGCGCAAACGGTGCCGAAAAATCTGAGATTTCGGCGCTCTTTGTCGGAGAGGGCCTCGTCTGCGGGCTCCTCGGTTCGCTTCTTGGGATCGTGATTGCCGGGCCGCTCGCACGTCTTCTCGCGGGACCTATCGGGGAAACTGTTTCCTCGCTCTATACCGTTGTGAGGATCGGGGACTTCAGAATTTCACCCGGACAGGCGTTGCTCGCCCTGGCCGCCGGAACCGGAGCATCACTGGCGGCATCCTGGCTCCCCGCGATGGAGGCGGCTGCGTGCGATCCCGCGAGAGTCCTGCACCCGGGCTCGGCAATGGAAAGCTTTTCATTCCGTTCCCGGAACTGGTTTCTCTCCGGCCTCGGATTGCTGGCTGCAGCGGGAGCGACCGCATGGGTTGCGTTTCATGGAGGAGGAAAATTCCTCGGGTTCGTCTCGGTCGGAATCCTGATCGCCGGGTTTTCTCTCGTCGTTCCGGGCACGGTCAAACTCTGCGCCACGTTCGCCAAGTTTCCAGGCTGGATGCTGCGCCTCGGCCTGCAGCAGCTCGTGCGATCGCTGCACAGGAGCGCCATCACGATTGCCGCGCTCGCCGTGGCGGCAGCGATGACGGTCAGCATTTCGGTCATGATCCATTCCTTCCGGGGAAGCGTCTCCTCGTGGCTGGAGAAAACCCTTGTCGCCGACCTCTTCATCACTCCCGCCGCGAATGAAATTGTCGGACTGCAAAGTTATATTCCGCAGGATGCGGTGGATTGGGCGCGGAATCATCCCGGAGTGAGCGAGACCGGAACGTTCCGGGAGCTCAATGTGACGACCGGAAGCGGAGTCGCGGCGATGGGTGTTGTGGATGGAAAAGCACGGGGGGACTGGGATTTTTTGGCCGAACTGGACAATGCGTCAGCGCTCTTCCGGACTCCCGGATATATCTTTGTCTCAGAAAGCTTCTCCAACCGTCACGGGGGGAACCCCGGAGACACGCTGACCATCGCTTCCCCGCACGGCCTCCTGCCGGTGAAGATCGCCGGGATAATCAAAGACTTCACCCGGGATGCCGGGCTCATCATGATGGATCGCGGAAACTTCGACAAATCCTGGAGCGACCCGCGCGTCCATTCGCTCGCCCTCCGCCTCAAGAACCCGGAAAGTGCGGGCGCCATCGCGGAGGAGTTCCGGAAAACATTCGGCGGAAAGGGAGAATTCTCGATCTACACCAACTCCGATCTCCGGCACCGCGTCATGAAGATTTTTGAGCAGACATTCGCCGTCACATCCGTTCTCCGCGCCATCGCCGTGGCCGTTGCGGCGGCGGGAGTTCTCCTGTCCCTGACGGCGCTGGTCATCGAAAGGGAGCGGGAGATCGGAGTCCTTCGCTCGCAGGGTGCGTCGGCAGCCCAGGTGCGCTGGCTGGTCTTCACCGAGGCTGGACTCATCGGCTTGTTTGCCTCCGGAATCGGAATCGCATGCGGCGCGGCCATGGCCATGATCCTCACGCTCGTCATCAACAAGGCGTTTTTCGGGTGGACCATCGAACTCCGCTACCCTCTTGCTGCTGTCTCTTTTCCACATCTGACGCTGCCGA
>QYQL01000154.1 GCA_007280915.1 Verrucomicrobiaceae bacterium
GGTCTTCGAGATGGTAAAGCTCAAGGGCATGGATGTTGAAGAAACTGCCGCCGCGCTGGGGGTCAAGCGCAGCGTTGTGGACAACACGATCTACCGGGCGATGAACGCCCTCCGGGAATTGGCAAGGGATCCCGTTTACAGACAGGAGTATTACCCATGAATGCCGACAAACATCCTCCCCTCCTCACCGATGGCGACGAGGAGGATCTTATCCAGAAACTTGCTGATGCCTACCGCCGGACGGAAGAACACGACAGTGAGGAATGGGTGCGGGTGATCGCCGCAAAAACAACCCGCATTCTAGCCGGGCAGCCGGCTGAAGATTGAGGCCGACGACCAGCGCGAACACGCCAGAACATTCCTATAGGACCCTTGCTCGCCTCTGGATCTTGAAATTGCTGAGGATTTTTGAGGATGCGGGATCAAGGGCCGATGTGAAGATGGGCAGCACTCATCTCCGCAATTTGGGAAAAAACAGGAGCCGCCGTCAGGCCGCCGTAGTTGAGTTTGTCGTCAACTTTCGCCTTATCAACGACTACGAGGCCGACAACCTTCGGGTTCTCGGCGGGAAAGAAGCCAACGAAGGACGTGACATACTGGTCTTTGAAATATCCGCCCGCTGGGTTCATGGCCTGAGCGGATCCGGTTTTTCCGGCAACGGACAGGCCCTCGACACGGCCCAACGCCCACATGTCATCAACCATGAGAGCTTTGCTGATCGCTCCGGCAATGGCCTCAGGAAGAATGCGGACGCCCGTGGGCAGTGGGGTCTTGGGGGCCCGGACAAGGGTGGGCGGGAGCAGTATCCCGCCATTGGCAATTGCCGCGTAGGCCATGAGCACCTGAATCGGGGTGACACACACCGACTGCCCGAAAGCCATGCGGGAGAGCGTCAGGTCATCGAGATCCTTCTTGGAAGGGAGAATTCCCCCCGATTCAAAGCACCGCTCAAGGAGGGAAAAATTGCCCCAACCTATAGTAGAGAGAAGAGGTGCCGGTTTACCGGAACGTCCGAGGCCCGTCTCGCGGCCAAATCCGAAGTCCACGGCAGTCTTCCGGAATTTTTCATTGCCAAGCTTCAGTGCCATCTTGGCCGCGCCGATGTTCGAGGACTTCACCAGCACCTCAAGCGGGGTCAGATCGCCATACGGCTTGTGATCTCTGAGCGTTTTGCCTGCGAATGCGAACGATCCGAGTTCACAAAAGATTTTTTCATCGGCACGCCCCTCCTTGAGGTAACCTGCGCATGCCACTATTTTGAAGGTGCTGCCGGGCTCATAGTCGAATGACAGTGCATCGTTGACCGGCCACTGTATCAATCGCTCATCGCAGTTTTTTCCACCTCTCCCCCACCGCGATATGAGAGACCAGCCGGGAGCAACTTTTAGCCGGTTCAACAGGCCTTCTTCGCACAATTGTTTGGGACGGCTGGCCATCGCCAGGATTTCTCCGGTCCTCGGGTCGGCAAGGATCGCGATGATCTTCTGCGGGCGGAGTTCAGCAATCGACTTCTCCAGGGTATCTTCGACGATTTTCTGGAGAACAGGGTCAATGCTCTGCTGGGGAGTGCTCCCCGTGGCGCCAACATTCTGATCTGGAGTGGAACCCCCGGATTGTGCAGCGCCAAGGCACAGGAGAGATGCGAACAACAGGGAGCGGAAAGAACGCGTTTTTATTAACTTCATCTTATCGCTATTCGCATCTTTGCGACAAATCTCTCCGATCTGTGTAAAGAATATCGAGTTGGTGTCTTGGAGATCACATCTGCTGTCAGGCTGGCATGTGTTGGTCCGCCCAGAGAATTCGAGAATTCGGAGCGGTCGTATGAACAAAAGCATTCCGTTTTGGATGGAAAGTTCTAGAAACACCAAAATGGAATCTGCGAAGAATGCCACATGCATCGAGGAGTTTGAGTCTTTCGACCTTCTAAACCTTAAGCCCTTCGCGGAGCGTTTGGAAAAATTCATTTCCAGCGAAAAACTCTTCGTAGAAGGAAGCCTTGTTTTGAGTCTTCAGGCCTCATTCGGCTCTGGGAAATCCACTTTTCTCCGAATGTGGAAGAGTGATCTGGAAGCTCGGCGACAGTCCAACCTCTCCCTCCCGATTCCAGTTATCCTGAACGCATGGGAAACGGATTACGCTGGAGATCCCTTGCTTGCATTGCTCGAAGCAATAAATCGGCTGGTTGACGAGCACGAGAATGAACTCACGGCCCCGAAGGGAGCAACACGTTTGAAGGAGGCCACCGCAGATGCCGCCAATTTTGCGATCGGAATGGCAAATTCCTTCGTCGCCCATGCGACCGGATTGGATCCGGTAAAAGCAGGCGATTACGCAAAGGAGATGAAATCCCATCGGAGCTCAAAGGCTGCCGGAAAGGAAATTCTGGAGGAGTTCTCAAGAAAAAAAACGGCGCTTTCCAACCTCAAATCCGCCCTTGCTGAGTGTTTTGGTAATCAGGGCAAAGAAGTCCTGTTTTTGGTGGATGAGCTTGATCGCTGCCGCCCAGACTACGCTGTCTCCTATCTGGAAACCATCAAACACATTTTCGACGTTCAGGGTCTTACGTTTATCCTCGCACTAGACCGTGCCCAACTTGAATGCTCGGCCAAGGCACTATTCGGACAAGATCTCAATTTCCCCGAATATTACCGGAAGTTTGCGCACCGAAATATCGAGATGCCTCCCATGTCAAATGACGGGATCAGCAAGATAACGATGCGCTACATTGAGCGTTTCGTTGAGGACCCTCATCCCGAGACACCAAAGCGGAAAACACTTCTTGATAACGCTGAAACCTCCTTTCAGAACCTGAAGGACCTTGCCGCCGCATTTTGTCTAACTCCTCGCCAAATGCAGGAAGCGATGAGAATTATCGGGCACCTTGCTGAGAAATCCCCTGCTCAACAAGGTAAACTATACTGGGGCATCGGGTATGGACTTCTTCTCATGGCCATCCTCAATGTCGGAGACCCCGAGCTTTTCAGCAAAATCTCAACCCGAACCTTTTCTGTCACAGAGGTTGCTGCTCTGGCAAAAAAGATAACCCAGCGGAGAAACCATCAGGAATGGTGGACAAAACTGATACTCATTGGGATTTGCAGAGCGGAGAGCCAAGAGGAGTATATCCAATTCCTCAATACGGCCCAGAAATGTGGAGCGATCCCTCCAGAGATCTCAAAAGAGGACTTGGGAAAGTATCTCTCGGAGCACGCAGGTGGATGGGGTGATTTTACAACCACAAAACTCGCGGAGATAGGCGGAAAAATTTCGAGCCTGCAAACGTTTGGAGGCTGAGGATTCACTGACATGGATAAGTCCATGTCAACCTGTCAATATCCCCAGCTCTCGTGTCTCACCGGCAGGCGGTTGAGTTCTTTCCGGCACGCCTGCCACTTGGGCATGAACTGGTCCATGAGCGCGACGAAGCGGGCGTTGTGGGTGGGTTCGAGAATATGGGTCATCTCGTGGACGATGATGTATTCGAGGCACGCCCTGGGTTTCTTGGCGAGGTCGGTATTCAGCCGGATTGTCCGGGCACGGGGGTTGCAGCTTCCCCACTTGGTTTTCATGTGCTGGACGAAAAACCGGGAGACCTTGATCCCCATCAGGCGTTCCCATTTTGCGATCAACGGAGGCACGGCAGCTCTGATCTGCTCGCGATACCAGGCATCCAGCACCTCCTGTTTTTTCGCATGATCCCAGCCCGGCCTGCCGTGCATGAGTAAACGGCTGTGCGTCAGGTCGACGGAGGCTGGTCGGTTTCCCTCGATCACCTTCAGAAGATACCGCCGGCCCCAGAGATAGTGGCTCTCGCGGTTCAGAAACTCGCGGGGTGTCTCCCTCTCCTGCTCCTGAAGCTTTTGCTGCTGTTGCCGGATCCACCCGAGTTTGGAGATGGCAAAAACGCGGATCGTGTCGAGGCTCATCCGGGACGGGGCGGAGATCGTCACCCGGCCGGTCGGGGGGTGCACGCTGAGGTGGACGTTTTTGATGTCCTTGCGGACCACGTTCACAGCAATGTCGCCGAGTTGAACCTGCGCATTCATCAGTATTCCGGCTGAGCCAGGATAATGAGGAACAGCCTCTCGACCTCTGCCTTGTCTCCCAACATCTGGAACAGTGCCCCCTTGATGACCTGTTCCTTGGAATGGACACCGCGCCAGGCATTGGGACGGCACTTTTTGATGGTCTCGTCCAGACGCAGGGCCAGTGCGAGGACTGGATCACCAACGCCAAACGCGGCAGCCCCCTCGGCCATATCGGCCGCAGGAGGCCCGGCAGCCGGCTTTTTGAGATTCGAATACAGCGCCCGCTTGCCCGGAGTGTCCAGCGCCGCCGGGGTATTGTCGGTCTTACCCGCCTGCAGCGGGTTGATAAGCTGGCTGGCGATGCGCTTGAGGAATTCCTCGTAGCTGATCCTCGCTGCTTTGAGATCCGCGAGGATTTCTTTCAGCAGGGCCGACATCTTGTCGTAAAACGCGGGATCGTTGAGGTGATCCTTGATGATCTTGCTGCGGACGTTGTTCGCGATGGTCTCCGCCACCGCATTCCTGTCGCCTTTGATACCGTCGGGCAGGTCCTTGATGGCTTCGGCAATGCCACTCTTCACGATCACATCAAGGAGACCGATTTCCCCGAAGTCAGAAATCTTCCTCGTCTCCCCAGCCTGGATGTAGGTGTCGATGAGGTGGCGCATGTCCGCCTCGTAGGCTTTGAGGTCGATGGTCTCGCCGCTGGCCTGCCGGATGATGTCCCGGAGTTTGAGCGTGCGCGTGATGTCCTGCTTGATCCGTTCGATCCGGGCCTCGGTGTATCCGGCCTGCGTCAGGTCGTCCGCGATGTTGGCGTAGGCCCGCACGAGGCCCGCAGTGGACTTGTAGAGGGCGACTCGCTGGGGTTCGTGTGCCGTCAGGTCGTCGGGGATCTCGGTATTGCCGCAAAAATAATGGATGTGCTCCAGCTCGCCTTTGGGTGGCTCCACGGGATCGCACAGCAGGGAGACGGCTTCGAGAGCCTGATCAAGCCGTTCGCGGCCCTTTTTCAGACGATCCTGCATCAGCACTTCCGGGGTGCCTCCGCCGTCGCTGTCGTCGAGTTCGGCGGTATAGACCTGGAGCGCACCCGTGCCCTTGTCGTTGACCAGATTCTTGAAGAGGTCCTTGTAATCCACGATGTAGCCGAAAGACTTGTCGTCACCGTCCAGACGGTTCGTCCGGCAAATGGCCTGGAAAAGCCCGTGATCCTGCATGGACTTGTCAATGTAGAGGTAGGTGCAGGACGGCGCGTCGAACCCGGTGAGCAGCTTGTCCACCACGACGAGCAGCCGCATGTTCGCCGGCTGCTTCTTGAACAGCTCCTTCACCTCATCCTCGTAGGTCTCGGTCTTTGACTTGCCGGGCTTGGGATCCACGTTTTTGAGCAGCGCGGTGTAGGTGTTGTGGAGAAATTGCTTCTCCGTCTCCGTGTTCGCCCCGGTCTCCTCCTTGGTCTGGTCGTGGGTGTTGGCCTCCGGATTGTAGGAGGTAACGACCGCACACCGGCCCTTGAATGCGGTCTTCTGGAACAAATCGAAATACTTGCACGCCTCGTAAATGCTGGAAGCAACAAGGATGGCATTGCCGCGCTCGCTGGAGAGGCGGGGCTTCACGCTGAAATCGAAAACGATGTCCTCGACCACGCGCTCCATGCGTGAGCGGGAGCTGAGGACCTTCTGCATTGTGCCCCACTGTTCGCGGAGGGCTGCTCTCTGCCAGTCGGTCAACGCCTTCGTCTTGGCTTCAAACCATGCATCGATTTTGTCCTGGGATCCGAGGCTTTGCTCGATGTCGCGGGCCTCATACACGAGATCCAGGACAACCTCATCCTTGACCGCCTCATCGAATTTATAGGTGTGGATGTATCCGCCAAAGACTTCGAGGCTGGTCTGCTTGTCCTGTTTGAGAAGCGGGGTGCCGGTGAAGCCGATGAACACCGCCCCCGGCAGCAGTGCCTTCATCGTCTTGTGCAGCTTGCCGCTCTGCGTGCGGTGGCACTCGTCCACGAAGATGAACAACTCGCCGACCGCCGGGCTGGGTTGCTTCTTCACCTCCTCGATGAAGGCGTCGAAGTCCTTCACACCCTTTTTTCCGAACTTGTGGACCAGCGAGCAGAGCAGGCGTGGCTTGGCCTGGCCGAGTTGCGCCATCAGGTCGTGGCCGCTGCTCGTGCGATAAATCGGCTCGCCGCTGTCGGAAAAGACGCGCTCGATTTGTTTGTCCAGCTCGTCCCGATCCGTAAGAATGAGCACGCGGGCATCGGGCATGTTTTCAAGAATCCACTTTGCCAGCAGCACCATGACGATGCTCTTCCCACTGCCCTGGGTGTGCCAAATGATCCCGCCACGGTAATCCCGGGCGTAAGACTGCGACGCCTTGACACCAAAATACTGGTGCACGCGCGGAAGCTTCTTGATGCCGCCGTCGAAGAGCACGAAATCGTGCATCAACTCGATGAGCCGGTCCTTGCGGCACATCTTGATTAGATACTTGTCGAGCTTGAACCGGCTGTTGTCCTCCTCGTCCTCCTTCCACTTAAGAAAATACTTTTCTTCGGTGCGGACGGTGCCGTAGCGCAGGCCTTCGGAGTCGTTCCCGGCAAAGACGATCTGGACCGTGCTGAAAAACCACTCGTTGAATTCCTTCTTCTGGTTCGAGAGCAACTGCCGGATCCCGTCGCCAATGGAAACATGGCTGTTTTTGAGTTCAATGACGCCGACCGCGATGCCGTTTACGAAGAGCACCAGATCCGGTCGGCGTTCGAGACCGCCCCGCAGAGTGACCTCCTCGGCGATGGCAAAGTCGTTATTCTCCGGGTGCTCCCAGTCGATCACATGGACCGTATCGGTGACTTTTCCCGCTTCGATCTTCACCGAAACGCCGTAACGCAGGAGACCGTAAACCGCCCGGTTGTTCTCATAGAGGCAGCGGTTGGGGTTGTCTGCCTCGGTGCGGAGCAGGTAGATGGCCCGGCTGATCTGTTCCTGGGTGTAGCCCGCGCCGATCAGATGGGCCGTGAGGAGCCCCTCCTCGATGTTGCTGTTGTCGCGGTCGCTCCGGTCGCCGAGAAAACGGTAGCCGAGCTCGTCGCAGAAGAGGGCGACCACCCGGTTCTGCGTCTCGCGCTCAGGCTTGCCGACGCAGCTCATTTCAGGACCTCCCAGTGGCGGCCCTTAGCCGGGCCGATACGTTTGATGACGTCATCGGTCTTCAGGCGGTTTATCAGGCGTTCAATAGTCCGCTCGGTCCGTTTCAACCGACCTGCCAACTCAGGGATCGTGATCTCCGGATTCTCCAGTATGGCCGCCACGATTTTCCCCGACATTTTTTCGGTGAACCCGCCGGAGCCCGACCCGGTCGTCTTCGGGTTGATCAAGGCGAGATAGGATGACTTGTCTTTATGAATGGCCACATCGGAGAACAGTTGGTTGATGTTCCTGCCCGTCCATTTGTAGGGCCTCTGATAATGGGGAATCGCCAGAGACTGGTCCATGAGCAGTTCCCGGACGCTGATGATGCGGCTGGTCAACTCAGCCATCTCGGCGTGTTTGGAACTGTTGATCGGCGGATTCGTGCTCATTGATGGACGCAAAAAAAGCAATTACAGCTCCGGCGGATTCAGCGTTATTGCGATCGGCTTGACGGCCTCGACAAGGGACGCTGCGATCTGCTGACAATCGCCAGGATTCGGAATGTCCCAGGGGCCGAAGTGATACTCGAACGACTTGCTGCCATAATCTTCCGACCAACGCTCAAGCAGGTCCTTGGCGGGCTGATTCATCCCTAATTCTGCCAGAGTGAAGCCCACCGTTCCGACGGTCGCCCGCTCGATCAGGGCTATCAGATCGTGACCGAGGGCTCGTGAACGGATTTGCCCGGGTGTGGCCAAGTTCCTCTCCCGAATCGCGGCCTTGAGAGCCAGTTCAATGGCTCGGAAATAGAGAAACACAGCAGGAATCATCTGGAAGGTTGCTTGGCCTTCCCGGTTTCCGGCGGCGAACTCTTGATCCCTTCGCTGGCAGTCAGAAAAGCAAGTATTTGCGGCATCCAAGTTGGCTTTAGCCATGAGCCAAAACTCACCGGAGGAAGGGTCTTGTCGGAGGGCTCTTGCCACTTTCTTCGCTGATTTACGGGTTGGCATCGGTGTTGGTTGAAAAGCTTTGAAGTAGATTCTCGATCTCACCCTGGCTCAGATTCTGATCTGTAGAAGGTGGGCTGTCGGCCAAATCCTTGGCGATTTCTAACCACTCCCCATAGGTCATTCCGTTGGTCATAGAGCATGCGAACTCGTCGTTGTCTGGAATCACCGTCGCGGGATCATCACGCAGGAAGCCAACGAGGTAGCCGAAACTTGCGTCGTGACCTTGGTTTCCCGGATGGAGTGTATTCGGTTGGTAACCTGTTTTCATGCCGTCACCCCAGATCCCAACCTCGGCCAAGCAAGCGGTGACGAATTCCGTGCAGACGTATTTGGCTTTGTTGTGCTCCGGTTCCGGCATGCCATCTTCAAAGTGCTCCCTCAGCTTTTCAAAGGACTCGATTTGATGTGCCTTTTGCCGCTTCATGAGGCTGCGGGCAGCCTCGTCGTCGTAGGTTGTGCCCGGTCCCACCTTTCCGTCGATAAACTCACGCAGTTTTGAGATTCTCTGCTCCGTCCAGAAGTCAGGAGCTCGAAAAACGGCGATGTATTTGAAGACCTGAATAAACTCGCCGATTGGCACCTTCTCGACGGTTACGTGAATGTGGCCAACCTCGGCAGGGCTATAGCAGATGGCGGAGTGGGTGTAGCTGCTCTTGGTTCTAGCAGTGACAATCGACGCCAGTTGTCCTGTCCCCACACAGAGGAGTATGTCTCCGGATTTCAAGTCGGACGGCTGGATGATGTGATCGTTAGGATCCATGATTTTCTTTGAGTGATCGGCTCTCTTTACACCAACCTTGTCCTCCCGCTGAGGAGTTCCTGCATCATGGCCTGCTTGAGGGCGAGGGTCTTCTCCCGCCGCTGCTCCAACACCGCCAGCTCCGCGTCCATCTCCGTCAGCACCTCGGCGATGGCGGTTTGTTCGGGGAGGGGAGGCAGACTCAGTGTGATGTCGGCGAGTGCAGACGATCCGATGTGAACCACAGCATCGCCTTGGCCTCGGCTGGCTTTCTGCCGGTTGATTGAAGGAGTGTTGAGACTAAAACCGAGAAACAAGGAATCGACTCCTTGGGGACGGAGAATCACAACATCACCTCCTGCATACGCCTCGAAATCATCGACGAAGGCCACACATTTGCCGATCTCTTCCTTGGTTTCGCCAGAACCTGCAAACAGCAAGTCTCCTTTTCTCAGCAATCGGGCTGTTGCCGCGACTTCACTGGAAATGAAGGAATGGAACTCTTTGATGCAGTCGTTGTGGCGCGTGTAAATTTCACCGTAACGGATGCAGGGCAGCGGGCCACTTTGAGATTCATCCTTCTTTACTCCGCTACCTTTGAGGAATGCGCCAAGATCCCCCAACCGCTTCACCGCCCACTCGCCGTGGAAGCCGGGGAGACGGGTTTCGCCGGTGAGGAGCTGCTGCATGGCAGCCTGTTTGAGGTCGCGCTTCTTGGCGATGAGCCGGTCCAGCCCGCCCAGCAGCCCATCCACATCGCTCAACGCCTCCGCGATAGCGCGTTGTTCGGGCGGTGGGGGCATCGGAAACTTCAGATCTCTGAAATACGGCAGTCCAATCGTCTTAATGGTGCTTCCATTGCCGATGCGCTCAAACTCCGGCTTTTCGCGCTGTAGCCAGTAATACAGGAATTTGTTGTCCAGTTGTGGCCCACAACGCCAAGCCATGAAATGCTGACTCACAGCCATCGCAGTGCTCATGATGGCGCTCTTTCCAATGCCAGCGTCTCGCGACAACACAACTGTTCCCGTCGGGTGGAGAACAGCAGATGAGTTGGCTAAGCCGAGTGGGGTTATTTTCGCGTAAGTCTCGGAAATATAGAGGTCGTCGAGCGCATCGGAGTCGGCGAGCGAGATCCACTTGATGTCCCCATTCCAATACTCGGGATGCTTTTTGTCCGGCGTATGGCCGCTGCCGCGTTTTGCGACTTTGTCGAGAAGAACAACATCCCACTCCTCCGGGATGACGCCCACCTCGGTCTGCTTGTAGCCGGGCTTCACAGCGGCTGTCCTCCCTCGTTGAGGATGTTCAAATACGCGTCGTAAACGAACGCGCGGTTGCGGCGTTGGCCGGTGAACTCGCGGGCGATGCCGGCGGCGACGAGGCGGTCCATGGCCTTGCTGGCGGTGGGGAAGCTCATGCCGTCGCTGGCGGCGGTGAGGGTGAGCACGGGACGCTGGCGCAGGGCGGCGAGCACGCGCAGGGTGTTGGCGGCCTGGCGTCCGGCTTGCTGGATGCGGCGGGTGTCCTCATCGAAGAGGCGCACGAGCCGGCGGGCGGTGTCCACCGCGCTGCGGGCGGTTTCCTCGACCCCTTCGAGGAAGAAATCCACCCAGGCCTCCCATTCGCCGGCGGTGCGGACGCGCCCGAGAAGGTCGTAGTAGGTCTCGCGGTGTTGCTTGAGGTAGAGGGAGAGGTAGAGCAGCGGTTCGGAGAGCAGCCGTCCGTGGTGGAGGAGCAGGGCGATGAGCAGGCGGCCGAGGCGGCCGTTGCCATCGAGGAACGGGTGGATCGTCTCGAACTGCACGTGGGCCAGCGCGGCCCGCAGGAGCACCGGCATCGGGGCAGACTCGTCGTGCAGGAATTTTTCAAGGGCCGCCATGCAGGGCTCGACCTCCTGCGGCGGCGGGGGCACGAAGCGGGCGTTGCCCGGACGGGTGCCGCCGATCCAGTTCTGGCTGCGGCGGAATTCGCCCGGCAGCTTGTCGCTGCCGCGTCCCTTGGCCATGAGGATGCCGTGCATCTCGCGCAGGAGGCGGTTGGAAAGGGGGAATCCCTCGCGCAGGCGGTCCATGCCGTGATTGAGAGCGGCAACGTAGTTCGACACCTCGACCACGTCGTCCACGGGGGAGCCGGGCGCTTCTTCCAACTCGAAGAGGAGGAGGTCGGAGAGGGACGATTGGGTGCCCTCGATCTGGGAGGAGAGCACCGCCTCGCGCCGGACGTAGGAATAGAGGAAGAGATGGGGGTCGGGCAGCAGGGTGCTGATGCTGTCCAGACGGCCCACGGCCAGGGTGGCACGTTCCAGAAGCATCTGGCGGGGACCGGTGATCTCCAGAGGAGGGACCGGTGGCAGGGGGAGCGGCACAAACGCGCGGACCTGTTCATCCGCCGTCGCGGTCGTGTGGTAGGTGCCGGTGGCTTGGCGGATCATGGTGAGAACCTTTAATAAGTGGTGGAGCTATTAAAGAAAAGCGCTTATTTCTTTAACAGGGCAACCTCGTGGCCCATTTTCTTCAGATGGGAGGCGACCTTGGCAGCGAGGGAATCCACCTCCCCGGTGAGTTGCGGAAGGGGCGTGGCGTAGCGTGCGGCGAGCTGGCGTATGCGGCCGGTGAGCGTCTGCGAAACGCGGTCGAGCTCGCCCTGCACGGCTGCGGCGATGGTGGCCAGCCATTTGTCGTCCACGACCAGAGTTTTGATCTCGTCCTCGGTGAGCTCGTCATACCGGTCGGCGACTTTTCTCGTGAGTGCGTCCTGTTCGACTCGGAGATCCACCCCGGTCTTGGCGGCTTTTTCTATGAGGGAGAGGTAGTCATTGAGCGCCTTGCGTTCGTCACCGGCCTCCTTGTCGCCCTTGATTTCCTTGAGGCGGGCCGCCACCGAGATCTTGGTGAGCTTGTCCTTGTCGTTTTTTGCCTCGGCAAGAAGTCCGTCCTCACCGCCGTGTTCCTCGGCCATTTCTTCGATCTCCTGCTCGACGGCAGCCTGTTCGGCTTCGAGCTTTTCGATGGCGACCTGATCGGTGGAAAAATACCGGGCGATGACCAGAGCGGGCGGGATCAACTCAGTGGCGTATTTCTTTTTGCCGATGGTGAAGTCGGGGTTGGCTTTCTTGTCCTCAACAATGAGCCGGGGGCGGGCGGCTTCGCGCCAGCCGTCGGCGGCGATGAGGTAGCAGTCGTCCTGCATGGTTTCCGCCCAGTAATCCATGAGGTGTTGATAGATGTCGTAGGCGTCGAGAAGCAGGGCTTTTTCAAACGTGGCAAGCAGGGCCTCGGAGATGGTTTCGATGAGGGCCTTGGGGTGGCCGTCCTGGGAAAAACCTGTGAGGTGAGGGGCGTTGGCTGCCTTCCATTTGGCGAAGAGCTTGGTGGCGGTGGCATTGAAGGCGGTGAATTCGGGGTGGGCGAAGATCGTGGCCTTGATGTCGGCGGCCGGAACGTGGAGCTGGCTGTAGCCGGGGCGGGCGTTTTCAAACAAGGTGGCCCGGACGGCGGGCAATACCTGCCAGTAAGGACTGAGGGCGTCGAGGTCGTGATCGGGGATGCCGCCGCGCAGGTGGGCGGCAATGTCTTGGATGTCCTCGGTCTCGGTGCCGTCGATGTAACGGGGGAGGTTGAGGTTGTAGTCGTTCTTGGCATCGCTGATCTCGGCGACCGGGACCATGCGGGCGTAACCGGGGATTTCGACCTGCCGGGTGAACGTATCCACGATCCGGTGGATGTCCTGCTCGCGGAGGCGGTTCTTGTTGCCGTCTTTCCGGAAGCCCTTCGAGGCGTCGATCATGAAGATCCCCTTCCGAGCCTGGGCCTGCTCCTTGTCGAGCACGATGATGCAGGCCGGGATGCCGGTGCCGTAGAAGAGGTTCGCAGGCAGGCCGATGATCCCCTTGACGACACCGCGCTGGATGAGATTGCGCCGGATGACGCCCTCGGCATTGCCCCGGAACAGGACACCATGCGGGAGAATGACCGCGCCTTTTCCGGAGGGCTTCATCGACCGGAGGATGTGCAGCAGGTAGGCGTAGTCGCCCTGCTTGGCGGGCGGAATCCCGTATCCGGTGAAGCGGCCGTAGGGGTCGGCGTCCGGGGTGAGGCCGGTGCTCCAGCGTTTGTCGCTGAAGGGCGGATTGGCAACAACGTAGTCGAAAGTCTTGAGCGAATCGCTCTCAGTGAAGAGCGGGCTGGCGAGGGTGTTGCCCTGCTTGATCTCTGCCGTGGGGTAGTTGTGCAGGATCATATTCATACGGGCCAGCCCGGCGGTGGAGCTGTCCTTTTCCTGCCCGTAGAGGGTGACACACACATCCTTGCCGTGACTGGCCGTGTCCCCGATCTTCAGGAGCAGGGAGCCCGAGCCGCAGGTGGGGTCATAGACGGTGGTGTCGTTCGAGGTGACGGCGTGGCGGATGCCGAGGACCTGGGCGATGACCCGGCTGACCTCTGATGGCGTGTAAAATTGTCCCTTGCTCTTGCCGCTCTCGGTGGCGAAGTGCCGCATGAGATACTCGTAAGCGTCGCCCAGCAGGTCATCGCCATCGGCCCGATTCTTGGAAAAGTCGAGGGCCGGGTTCTCGAAAATGGCGATGAGGTTGGTGAGGCGGTCCACCATTTCCTTGCCGCTGCCAAGCTTGTTCGGATCGTTAAAATCCGGCATGTCCGACAGGTGGTTCCCCTGGGCGAGCGGGCCGAGGATCTTCTTGTTAATCTGGTCGCCGATGTCCGTCTTGCCCTTGAGCGCAACCATGTCCGCAAACCCGGAGCCCTCCGGGATGACAATCGGCGCATACGGCTGGCCGGCGAACTTGTCGCTGACGTATTTCACGAACAGCAGGACCAGGACGTAATCCTTGTATTGGCTGGCATCCATGCCGCCGCGCAATTCGTCGCAACTGGCCCAGAGAGAAGAGTAGAGTTCGGATTTTTTGAGAGCCATGGATCAGGGAATATAACAGCGCCACCGGAATACTTGGACGATCCCAAGCACACGAAGTCGTTGTAGCCATTCCTCCATCGTCGGGCGAGAGGATTCAAGCTCGCCCTGGGTGGAACAGACCATCGCCATCGCCGGTCAAAACTCCGGTGACGCCGGAAAGATATTGCCGCTTTTCTATTTTTTCTGGCCCCCAGAATCCCCCTTAGAGAAGGGGACGCCGGATTCTTTCACGGAGAACGTGACGGAATCCACTACAGGAAATGTGGAGGTCGCCGGATTCGGTCGCATTGCTGCCTCAACAGACTGGATCAACTTCCATGGCTCATCCGCCGGGGCAATGGCCGCGATCCCAAAATCCTTCTGCAGGCGGAGTATGAGATTTGCTATGCGGTGGATAGCAACAGCGTGATCTGTAGGGCTCGATTCCATTGCCGCTCTCAATATCTTTGCCAACATCTCCCCGATCTTCATGCCCTCCGCGATTGCACGCTCATCAGCTTCTTTGGCGCTGTATGGATCACCTTTCTCGATCGTGGTGCGCACGGCTGTCCAGTGTTCGTAATCTTGAAGATTGTAGTTCCCATCGCCACCGAACTTCCGAATCGGCGCATGGGGATCGCCCTCCGTCAACCACCCGGCATCGACCCCGGTCATTGCGGCTATATGATCAGCAAGTTTTTGGCTCAGGGCCAAATGGCCGAGTTCCACGGCTTTGATAGTGGAGCGAGATCGCTGAACAAGTTGAGCAAACTCCTGTTGGTTGAATCCAAGCAAACGGCGGAGGACGGCAATCGGATGCTTCAAGTCGCGCATAAGGGAATTCTGGCCGTGGCCAAATATATGTCCAACTTTTTCTTGACCATTGTTTATTTTTATAATTTTCTTCAATCGAAACATGGAAAACACCCAAGAAACAAACCGACTACTCAAGCCAGCAGAAGTGGCAGAGAAAATCGGCACAACACGGAATACAGTCTGGAGATACTGCCGCAATAGGCAGCTCCCGCACATCCGGTTGAATTCGCGAAATTTTCGGATCCGCCAGCGGGATCTGGATGCGTTTTTGGACGCCCGCTGTCGGTAGCGCCCAGAAACTGACCCGAGGCCTCAAAGAATGAGGAGCCCGGGTCTCAGCCGAAGCAACATGCCCGGCTCAGTGATCTTTGACATTTGAATTTAGACGAAAAATCTCACGATTTTCCGAAAAAGCGACTCGATCGCGCGAACCTGCCAATGACGGCGGAGGATGCGCGACGGTGGCCGGTTCCAATCCGGCCCCGATGGCAGCGTGGCGAGCGGGTGCGGGGCCTGTCCCCTATTCCCGCCGCTCAGATAGCCAGTTGATTTGGCGCGCCCCGTCCAGAAGCCGATACCAAGGCCTGGGCGAAGCGGGCGGAAAGGGCTCCACATGACCACTCGGTCAATAGGATCCCTGCCACAGCCGGAAAGGTGGACGAACAGGAAGAGCCTCAACCCTGCGTAAACGAGAAGCGGCTGCCCCAGCGGGCTATGGCCGCAGCCAAAATGGCAATGGAACCAATGCCCGGTGATGGCATAACACCGGGGCTATCCTTGAAGGTTCCCGCAGTCTGGCTCCCACCTACTCCGGCGCAAATCGCCGCGCTGAAAACGAGGACACTGGCAGCACCCCTGTCGCCTGCAAGGGCGACCAGGCTGGTAAGCCGAATGGAGCTGCCAGGTAGGAGTCTCGACCAAGCAAACGCCCAGGCCGTAATGGCCGGGATACGCCGAATTCGAGACAATGGAAGGATCAGAAGCAGACGCACATACTTATGTCGGATATTACCGAAAAGTGGAAAGACATCGACTGGACACGCGTCGAGTCGGAAGTCTTCAAATTGCAGAAGCGGATTTTCCGCAAATCGAAAGAGAATCGTCGCACCGAAACACACGCTCTTCAGCAACTCCTTGCTGAAAGTTTGTCGGCTCGCTGCCTTGCGGTCCGCAGGGTAGCAGAGGACAGTCGGGGGAAAGGTTCCCCCGGCATCGACGGTCAGAAGAACCTTTCGGACGCTCAAAAGTGGCAGCTCGCACAGCGGCTGTCCATACGCCAGCGACCGAGGCCGGTCCGTCGGACACACATTCCCAAACCCGGAAGCTCCGAGCTTCGACCCTTGGGAATCCCGACAATCGCAGACCGCGCCCTCCAGCAGCTCATCGTGCTCGCACTGGAACCGGAATGGGAGGCCCATATGGCTCCTCATCAATTCGGATTCCGTCGCGGCCGAAGCTGCCATGATGCCCTGATACACATCAGGCTTCATATCCAGCGCACCCCGAAATGGGTCCTGGACGCTGACATCGAGAAGTTCTTTGACCGGCTCGATCACTCGGCCCTGGTGGAGAAACTCGATACCTGGCCCCGAATGAGAATCGCGATCATGCGGATTCTAAAATCGGGAGCTCTGGACGGAGGTGAACTGGTCCCCAGCGACCAGGGAACCCCGCAGGGTGGTCCTCTCAGCCCACTCCTGGCCAACATTGCCCTCTCCGGACTCGAAGGAGACCTGGAGGAGGCATTCAAGGCCGGGACCATGGTTGACGGCCTCCGGGTCAACAAACCACCGCGTATCATCATCTACGCCGACGACTTCGTGGTTTTCCACGATCACCGTCAGGTAGTAGAGGCGGCCAGAGTCTTCATCGAGGACTGGCTCCGCCCCATCGGGCTCAACTTGAGCCCCTCTAAAACGCGGATCATTCATACCCTGGAAAAAGTAGACGGCCAGCAAGCCGGATTCGATTTCCTTGGTTGCCGGGTCCAACAGTTCCGAGGCGGAAAGTATGCCGTCAAGCCCTCCTTTAAGGGTATCTGGACGTGCATACGTCCGAGCAGGAAAGCGGTAGAACGCCTCCTTGAAAAGTGCGGGGAGACCATTCGAACAATGGGACCGCGCAAGAAAAGGAATGCCGTTTACCAACTACGGCAGGAGAAAGGGCAAGCCGGACCGATAGAGGTCATGGTCATCCACATGAACAGAAGCATTCGCGGCTGGTGTAACTACCACCGCTACCACAATGCGAAAACGACGTTCTCTAGGATCGACCACGAGTTGTTCAAGAAGCTGTGGGCCTGGGCCAAGAATACATTTCCACGACGGGGCCGTAAGCGCCTTGCGCAGGAACTGTGGCTCAGCAAAGGTCCGCCGTGGCGGTTCAGGGCACCCTCCTCCAACGGAGAAGAGCCCTTGGAACTCTACCGGGCGGCCAGCACGCCCATAGAGAGGTTCATCCCAGTCAAAGCCGATAGGTCATACTACGACGGCGACTGGGCATACTGGGGAAAACGCCGGGGAATCTATCCCGGGGTCCCTACGAACATCACAAACCTGCTCAAGAGGCAGAATGGCAAATGCGCTGTGTGCAACGGGACCATTGGTCACCATGACCGGGTCTCGACTACCAGTAGCAATGGGGGAGGAAGAATCCTTCTCCACGAACGGTGCGGCAACAGAAACTCAATCGATACAGCTCAAGGCGGCAACAACCGCACATTGAGCTTCCATTAGTAGCCCGGTGCATGGAGACGTGCACGCCGGGTTTTGAGGGAAACCATGATCCGTGAGGATCTGGTTTTCCTGCCAAAAAACCGATGGAGTCGGGGCTTACATGCCCCGGCTCTGTCATCATCAGGAATCAGAATTTGCAGTATATTATATGTCTAGTGAAATACTCACAGTAAATGAGGCCGTGAAAGAATTCGGCCACCAAAGCCACACGATCCGAAGATGGATCCGGGCTGGAAAAGTGAAGGCCGGAAAAACCGGCAGCGAGTATCAGATCAATCGCGACTCGCTCATGAGTCATTTGGATCGCGCGAAAGGGGACAAAATAGACACTGGGGAGAATCCCGTGTCCGTTGCAGAAGTGCCCAACACCAGTCAGCAGGGAGGCGAAATCATCGCCCCCAGCTCAGGTGAAGTCCACGCGCCCGGCGATACAGGGTCTGGAGCGGAGGCGATAGCAACGCCAAGCCCGCAGCGCGGAAGCAAACCACCCCTCGCAAATGCGAAGGGTCGGCCCGCCCAAGGCAAGGCCCCCGAGAGAAAACGGCACCTTCCCAAAGCTTGCCGGAACCCCAAAAAGTTCCGTAAAGGCCCGGTCCGCTACGCCAAAAACGTCATGCGGAAGTTCGACGTCGCCCAGATGTGCGACGTTCGTAATTGGTTGCTGCATCGACTTGACGTCAAATTAAAATTGGCGTGAGCAATGAATCAGAAAACTGCGGGGGCACCAAGCGTGCCCCGCAGTATCTTTTTATACGACATGAACATGATTACAATGGACCCGGACAAGCTGTTTTTCCCCAAGGAACTCAGCAACGTGATCGGGTTGTCCAAGAACGAAATCGCCTTCCTCAAGAAGCGGGGATGCCCTTTTTACGGACGGAAGACTTCCGTCCGGTGGGTGCGCGAATTTCTGGCGGAGAAGGCGGGTGCACCAATGCCGCCGCAGCCCGCGCATCCTCGATATTCAACTTCGTGTATACCGAGTGAACCAGACGCGTGCTGTGATTTACTAGCCGCATAGCCTGGCTTTCTGTCAGCCCCGCGCGATGGCATCGCGTGATGAAGCTGACCCTGAGCGAGTGGCTCGTCGCCCCGCAGGCTGCCTTGAGGGTCTTGTTAA